>NZ_JBTJER020000008.1:0-187854 GCF_054456695.2 Leucobacter faecis | reverse complement strand
CGTACAAATATTCGGGAAATGTTATCCACAGATTCGAACGTAGAGACCCCGAAAAGAGGGCCTGTGGACGAAGATAAATCACCGAGGTGGGCGGCCCCAGGTCACCCAGTTGGGCGGCGCGAGACCCTGAGCGAGTCCCGATCCGAGTCCCGATCCGACGCCCGATCCGATAGCTGCAATGACCTAACTACATGGATCGACCTTCAAACACACGGATTCGCCGGTTCTCATGTGTCTAAAGGTCGATCTGTAGTTAAAGGTCGATCTAGGGATCAAAGCTGCCCGAACACCGGCCTCGGCCTCACCGGTCTCGGCTATAGCGACCTAAGGCAGCACGTTGCGATCAGCCGCACTAGCACCAACCGCACCCACAACGAGCATCGATCCGGTCTTGGTGAATTCGCGGTCGATCTCATCAGCGGCCTTGCCGCGTGATGTGAGGAGGCTCACTACGATCGCCGCAATGAGCGCCGCGACGAAGGCAGGGAGCAGCTCGTAGAGTCCGGTGCCCAGTGCTTTCCACACGAACACCATCACCGAGCCGACAACCATACCAGCGAGCGCTCCCCAGTTCGTGAGTCGACGCCAGAAGAGGCTGAGCAACACGAGCGGGCCAAACGCGGCACCAAACCCGGCCCAAGCAAACCCGACAAGTCCCAGAATGCTGTCGTTCGGCGTAATGGCAAGGATTGCCGCGATTAGCGCGATGACGAGCACGCCGCCGCGCCCCAACAGTACGAGATTCTTTTCGCTGGGGGCGGGCTTCTTCATAACGCGGTAGAGATCTTCGACGAGCGCCGAAGAGCACACGATGAGCTGACTCGACAGCGTGCTCATGATGGCGGCGAGCACGGCGGCGAGTACGAGGCCAGCGATGAGCGGATGCAATAGTACCTGCGCCATCAGCAGTACAACCGTCTCAGGGTCTGAAGGAGCGCCGCCGTTCTTCGCGAAGTAGGCGATGCCGACCATGCCTGAACCGATTGCGCCGATAAGCGAGATGCCCATCCAGCTCATGCCAATACGGCGGGCAGCCTTCGCTTCGCCCGGGTTGCGCAGGGCCATAAAGCGCACCACAATGTGGGGCTGACCAAAGTAGCCAAGCCCCCATGCGAGCCCCGAGACAATGACGAGTGCGACCGCTCCAGCGGTGAGCTCAGGCCCGCCAAAGAGCGACAGGTTGGCTGCGCCGACGGTTTCAACGAGCGATACGGTTTCGCCCCAGCCGCCGATCTGCATAATGCCTACCACCGGCACGAGGATGAGTGCGACGAACATCATGATGCCCTGGGCGACGTCGGTGAGCGAAGCCCCAAGAAAACCACCAAACAGCGTGTACGAGAGGGTCACGACAGTCACGAGGATCATGCCGACGAGGTACTCGCCGCCAAAAGCGCTCTCGAAAAACTTGCCACCCGCGACCATGCCAGACGAGGCATATAGTGTGAAAAACACAAGAATCACTATGCTCGCGATTGAGCGGAGCATGTGCGTGCGATCCTTCACGCGGTTCTCGAAAAAGCTTGGTAGCGTGATCGAGTTTTGTGCCACCTCAGTGTATGCGCGTAGTCGGGGCGCCACGAGCCGCCAGTTTAGGTAGGCGCCAATAAAGAGGCCCACCGCGATCCAGCCCTCGATGAGCCCGGTCGCGTAGATCGCGCCGGGTAGACCCATGATGAGCCAGCCCGACATATCTGAGGCGCCCGCACTCAGCGCGGCCACCCACGGCGGTAGGTTGCGACCGCCGAGCATGTAATCCTCGTGGTCTTTGGTTTTGCGAAAGGCGCTGTAGCCGATCGCGATCATGCCCGCGAAATATACCGCTAGGGCAATGTATAGAAATATCTGGTCGGACAACGCTGACCTCCAGGTGTTACGGCCTCACCTAGATGAGGCCTTCAGTAAGCCGGTTCGGGGTACCGAATCGGTGTGCCGTGATCGACACGGCTTGCTCCCGCAGGTAGGGGAGAAGCGTGACGCGGCCGGCAGTGACGGTCTCTCCACTGTAGACCGCAACATCGGGCTTGCCTCGGGTGGCGGTGAAGATTTCAGCGGCGGCGGCCTCACGGGAGGAACCCGCGACGAGCCTAATACGCGCGCCAGCGTGCGGTCCTGTCGCCGCGGCGAGCTTTGCGCAGCGCGCGCGCCAAGCCGCCGCAGGTTCAACCACGACGTCGCTGTCGACGTTGTCGACGCTGCCGCCGGCGCCGTCGTCACGGCGTGCCGCGGTGAGCGCGCGCGTAAGCCAGGACGGCAGGGTTTGCTCGCTGCTCACTGTCACCTTGCCGCCCGCGGCGAGGGCCGCTGCCAGCTCGCGCACGACGCGCGCGAGTGGCGCATCTGCCGACACCCGCACGGTCACGGGGACGGGCAGGTAGCGCAGCACGTTGCGCTCGACGCCCAGCGCCGACACGTCGCGGGCGACGCCAAACTCGCCCTCCCAGGCCGTCGCGTCGCTCGCGAGCGCCCGCTCAAGCCACGCGATGTCGGCTGCATCGAGCAGGCTCGCGCTGCGGGCTGCGGCCAGCAGCGGTCGTGCAGCTGCGAGGGGCTGCACCAGACGCGCCCCAGTGTCTGTCGCGGTGCTCGCGGTGCTCACGGTGTTCGCGGTGCTCGCGGCGGCCTCGGCTGAAGAATCGGCGTCAGCCCAGTCAACGAGCCCCATCAGGTAGCTCGGACCACCCGCCTTGGTGCCCGCGCCGATGGCCGACTTCTTCCAGCCGCCAAATGGTTGGCGGCGCACGATCGCGCCCGTGATGCCGCGGTTGACATACAGGTTGCCCGCTTCGATGCGCTCGAGCCACTGCCCAATCTCGCCGCGGTCGAGCGAGTGCAGCCCGCTCGTGAGGCCGTAGTCAATATCGTTCACGGTATCGATCGCCTCGTCCAAAGTGGCAGCCGTCATGACCCCAAGAATTGGTCCAAAGTATTCGGTGAGGTGGTACTCAGAACCGCGCTTGACGCCTGCGCGCACGCCCGGGCTCCACAGCCGCGTTTCGCCCGCAGCGCGCTCTACGGCAGACGCAGAAAGGGGGCTATCGCTCACAAACGGTGCGGGCTTCACGACCCACGTCTCGCCGGGCGCGAGCGTCGTGAGGCCACGCTTCAGCTTGCCCGTAGGGGCGGCAATGACCGGCCCCATCTGCGTGGAGAGATGCTCGGGGGTGCCCACCTGCAGGGAGCGCACCGCGTCGAGTAACTGGTCGTGAAACCGGCGCGACGTGGCGACCGATCCCACGAGAATCACGAGTGAAGCGGCCGAGCACTTCTGGCCGGCGTGGCCAAAGGCCGACTGGGCGACGTCGCGCGCGGCAAGGTCGAGGTCTGCCGTGGGGGTGACGATGATGGCGTTTTTGCCGCTCGTCTCGGCGAGCAGCGGAAGGTCGTGGCGAAGCGCGCGAAACGCTGCCGCGGTTTCGTAGCCGCCCGTGAGAATGACGCGGCCCACGCGCGGGTCTGCGACGAGCTGAGATCCGAGCTCGCGCTTAGGGAACTGCACGAGCTGCAGTACGTCGCGTGAGACGCCGGCCTCGTCGAAGGCCTGCCAAATCGCTTCGACCATCACGGCGCCCGAGCGGGCGGCCTGGGTGGCGGGTTTCAAGATCACGACGGCCCCCGAGGCGAGGCCCGCGCACGTGCCGCCCGCCGGAATCGCGACGGGAAAGTTCCACGGCGGAATCACGGCAATGACCTGCTGCGGCGTGTGTGTTGCGCCGCCGACAGCCTCAAGCTCGCGCCCGAGCGTCGCGTAATAGTGCGCAAAATCGATGGCCTCGCTCACCTCGGGGTCGCCCTGATCGAGCGTCTTGCCGCACTCTGACCCCATCACCTCGAGCAGCTCGCCACGGCGCGCACCCATCAGCTCGCCTGCGCGGTGCAGCACGCTCGCGCGGCCGTCGGCGCCCAGTTCGCGCCACGCCTGCGATGCGGCGACGCCCCGCTCGATCGAGGCTTCAAGCGCCGCCTCAGATTCGACGCGCGCGTTCGCTACGGCCTGCATGCCTAGCTGCGAGGTTGCCATGCGCCCGGCGATCTCGCGCCCCCACGCGCGGTTCGCTGGCAGGTCGGGGTCGGTGTCTGGGGTGTTGACAAAAAGCGTGGCCGGATCCGGAGCGCGATCTTGCGTGCGATCGGCTTCGCGCTCTGCAGCGCGATCTTGCGTGCGATTGGGCCGCGGCGTCTGAAGCGCCGCGTCGCTGCCGTCGCCCGTAATCGCTTCGAGATCGGCGAGGGAGGCGCGAAAGCGGGCCTCTTCGCGCGCAAACAGCGCCTCGTTGTCGCCCATCTCGAAGACGGCCGACATGAAGTTCTCGTGGCTCGCGCCCTCCTCGAGGCGCCTGATGAGGTAGGCGATCGCGACGTCGAACTCGCCGGGGTGCACGACAGGCGTGTAGAGCAGCAGGTGCCCCACCTCGCGGCGCACCGCTTCGGCCTGGCCGGTCGCCATGCCCAGCAGCATCTCGAACTCGATGCCGTCGGTCGTGCCGCGGGTCTTGGCGAGCAGCCAAGCGAGCGCGACGTCGAAGAGGTTGTGGCCGGCGATGCCGAGCCGCACGTTCTTGATGCGGGCGGGGTGCAGCGCATAGTCAAGCACGGCCTTGTAGCTCGTGTCGCTGGCCTGTTTCGAGTCCCAGGTGGCGGCGGGCCAGCCGTGCACGGCGGCCTGCACCAGTTCCATGGGCAGGTTGGCGCCCTTCACGAGCCGCACCTTGATGGGGGCGCCGCCCTTTGCAACTCGCGCGGCCGACCACTCCTGTAGGTGCATCATCGCGCCGAGCGCGTCGGGCAGGTACGCCTGCAACACGATGCCGGCGGCGAGGTCTGTGAACTCGGGGCGGCCGAGAATGCGCGTGAAGACGGCGAGGGTCAGATCGAGATCCTTGTACTCCTCCATGTCGAGGTTGATGAACTTGTGCGGCGTCGACTGGGCGGCCTGCCGAAACAGTGGCACGAGGTGCTGTTCGATCTTGTCGATGGCCTCGTCAAACGCCCAGTGATTGTGCGGGGCGACGGTCGATGACACCTTGATCGAAACATAGTCGACGTCGGGGCGGGCGAGCAGCTTCTCGGTGCCGTCGATGCGGCGCTCGGCCTCGCGCTCGCCGAGAATCGCCTCGCCCAACAGGTTGATGTTGAGGTGTACGCCGTCGCGCTTGATCTTCTTGATGGCCGGGCCGAGCTTTGAGTCGGTGGCGTCGACGATCAGGTGGCTCACCATTTCACGCAGCACGCGGCGCGCAATGGGCACGACCACGCGCGGCAGCGGCTTCGCGAACACGCCTCCCGCCTGAATCGCGGCGCGCATCGGCGCGGGTAGAAAAGCGGGGGTGAGCGGGACAAGCTCGCCCAGGTGTTTGCCCGCGACGCTCAGGTCTTCGGGGCGCACCACACTGTCAACGAACCCAACGGTAAAGTCGAGCCCGTTGGGGTCTTTCAACACGCCGGCGAGCCTGGTCGCTGCCGGGTCGGCCGGGTAGTCAGCGGCCTCTGCGAGCCAGCGGCGGGTGAGTGCAACGGCCTCGTCGGCGAGGTCTTGGGGGCGAGTCATAGTTCCAGTGTGCGCCGCCAAAAGCATCACGTAAAGCAATGCTTTGTGTAGGTTATTCATTAGCAAAACTAATTATGATGAGTGGGGAGGGTGCCGCCGCTGGCCTTGCCCCGACCGCAACCTCAGCCGCCAAGCGCTGCCCCGACAGAAACGAGATGCGACGTGCTCGAGATGAAACGACTGCACCTGCTGTGGGAGCTATCGGTGCGCGGCACGATCGCCCGCGTCGCCGAGGCGCTCAATTTCACTCCGTCAGCCGTGTCGCAGCAGCTCGCGCAGCTCGAACGCGAGGCGGGTGTGCCGCTGTTGCGGCGGATCGGCCGCACCCTCGAGCTCACGCCCGCCGCGCAGCGCCTCGTCGTCGAGACCGAGGGACTGCTCGCGGGGCTCGAGCGCGCAGAAGCGGGGCTGCGGCGCAGCCGCGACGAGGTAGCGGGCACCGTGCGCGTCGCGGTGTTTCAGACCGCGATGCTCGCGCTCATGCCCACCGTGCTCGCGAGGCTTGGGCGAACGCACCCGGCGCTGCGGGTCGAGATGACGCAGTACGAGCCGGCCGAGGCGCTGTGGGAGACGCGGGCGCGCAGCTTTGACCTGGTGGTGGCCGAGCACTATCCGGGCCACTCGGCGCCGCACCTGGCGGGGCTCGATCGGGTGACGCTCATGACCGACACGGTGTCGCTGTGCGTGGCAGCAGGCCCCTCGGACGAGCCCGGTGCCCCGCCGCTCGTCACGTCGCTGGCCGACGTCGCGCACATGCCGTGGGTGATGGAGCAGCGCGGCGCGGCCTCGCGTCACTACGCCGAGGAGCGGTGCCGCAGAGCCGGCTTCGAGCCCGATGTGCGGTTCGAGACCGCCGACCTGCAGGCCCACGTGCGGCTCGTTGAGACCGGCAACGCGGTCGCGCTGCTGCCCGGGCTCGTGCATGTGGGCGCCACAGGAAGACTGCGGCGCGTGACGCTCGATCCGGATCCGCAGCGCACGATCTTCACGGCCGCTCGCGCTTCGGGCAGCGAGGATCCGGCGCTTGCAGCCGTGCGCAGTGCGCTGCATGCCGAGGCGGCGAGGCTTGAGCGGGGCATGGCGGAGCCTGGAGTCACGAGACTGCATCGAAACGACGAGTATGCATGAAAAGTACGTATTTATCGCACCGACTCGTCGTTTCGATACTGACTCGTCGCTTGCGCTAGATCACGCGGGCGTCGAGAAACGCTGGGATCTCGGCGACCGACCCCAGCACCGCGGTGAAGGGCTGGCCGTCGAATGCCGCGCGCTCGAGCTTGCCGGTGAGCACGCCGAGCGTGACAGCGGCGCCCGAGGCAGCGCCGGCCTGTACGTCGACGACGGTGTCGCCCGCGACGAGCACCTGGGCGACGTCGGCGGTGCCGGTGGCCTCCATGACGCGGTGAATCATGAAGGGGGCGGGGCGGCCCGCGGGCACCTCGTCGCCGCAGCTGAGCGCGTCCACACGGGTGACGCCGGGCTCACCTGCGGCGGCGGGTTCACTCGCGGGGGTTGCGGCCCCGACCACCCAGCCGAGCTGCGCGAGGATCCCCTCGGCGACGTCGCGTGAGAACCCTGTGGTGAGGGCGACCTTGATGCCGCGCTGCTGCAGCAGCGCGATCGTCTCGGGTACCCCGTCGATGGGCTGCGGCGGGGTGGCGGTGTAGAGCTCGTCCAGGATCTCTTGGAACCTCGCGTAGGCCGCGTCGACCACCGAGGCGGGTTCGGGGGAGCCGCCGCCCAAGCGAATCAGGGCGGTGATGGCGGCACGCTTCTCGGCGCCCATCCACGTCTGCAGGTCGGCGGGGGCGACCGCTACACCGGTCTCGGTGACGGCCTGTTCGAGCGCGCGGTAGACAGCGCCGCCGTCGTTGATGGTGGTGCCGGCCATGTCGAATGCGGCGAGGGTGATCATATTGCTCCTAAAAACAGTGTGGGTGATTCGGTGAAATTACAAGAACTACAAGAACTGCGTCTGTTCGAAAGCCTGGCGGGCGAGGGGTGTGCGATGCTCGGCGCTGTTCTCGATGACGAAACTCGTCATGGTGGGCAGGTAGCGGTCGTCGGCGGTCTCAATGACGGACCCCGTGGCACCGTACGACAGTCGGCGCACACGCATGAGCGGTGCACCGTGGTCGACGTGCAGCTGCTCGGCTTCGAGCGGGTGGGCAGGGATCGCGTCGATGACGTGTTTGGCGCGCACCGGCACGACACCCGCGCGGGCAAGGGTTTGGTAGATGCTGCCGCCGTCGAGGTCTGCGCCCAACAGGTACCGGCCCACCGCAAACGGAAACAGTGACCGCTCGAGCATGGCGGGCTTGTCGGCGAGTAGTCGCAGTCGAATCACCTCGACGACGGGGTCATCGGGGGCGATGCGCAGCTCGCGCGCCTGCTCTTCAGTCGCGGGGAGCTTCACGCGTTCGAGCACCTTCTGCCCGGGCCGCAGCCCGAGTTCGCGCGCCCACTCGGTGAACGACATGAACGTGTCGAACGACTGGTGCGGTGCAGTGCGGTGTACGCGGGGCGGGGCGCCCCGGCCTCCCACGATCATGCCCTCGGCGCGCAGCGCGGCGAGCGCCTGCCGTACTGGGCCGCGTGAGGTGCCGAACTCAGCGATGAGTGACTTCTCGCTCGGCACCTTCTCGCCGGCGCACCACTCGCCCGTGCGAATACGGCGCAGCATCTCGTCGTACAGCTGGGCGTGCAGCGTAAAAGGCGTGGTCATGCGGCCAGACTACAAGTTGTCATGACTACTTTTGGGGCCCGTACGGTAGCGAAATGGTGAACACGTGATGACAAAAAGTTGCGCAAAAATGACGTCGATGAACGGTCAAAGAACACCGCCGTGAGAAGTTGTCATGACTACTTTCGGGGCCGCATGATCGAAACATGACCTCCTCACACACCCCGCTGCACGTCGTTATCGTCGGCGCCGGCATCGTCGGCTTGGGCCACGCTGTCGCCGCCCTCGACGCCGGATACCGCGTCACCGTGCTCGAGCAAGACGCCCAGGCCGTCACCGCCAGCGTGCGCAACTTCGGCCATGTGTGCGCCTCGGTGCAGGCCGGCGAGCTGGGCGAACTGGCACGCGCCTCGCTGCCCATCTGGGAGTCGCTCATTACGCGGGCCGGGGCCGAGGGTAGGCGATCCGGCACGATCGCGGTCGCCCGCACCGCGGCCGAAGAAGCGGTGCTCACTGAGCTCGCGGCAGGGCTCGAAACAGAGGGCTCCGCGGCAGCAAGCTCCGGATCAGCGCAGCCCCTCACCGGCCAAGCGGTGGCCGCGCAGCTGCGGTTGCCCAGCAGCGCGACGCCGCGCGCAGGGCTCTTCTTGCCGGGCGATCTGACAGCGAACCCGCGCACCGCCGTCGCCCAGATCGCGGCGTGGGTGGGGGCGCACGAGCGTGGCGAGGTGCGCTTTGGCGAGACCGTATACGGTGCCGCGACCGGCGAGGTGTTCACGAGCCGGGGCCGCATCACCTGCGACCGGGTCGTGGTCGCGGCGGGGCACCTCGTCGGCCGACTGTTTCCCGAGGTTGCTGCGGCGGGCGAGGTGCGCGAGTGCGCGCTGCAGATGGCCCGCGTGCGCGCCCCGCGTGACATGGGGCTTGGCCCCGCCGTGCTCACCGGCACGTCGATGCTGCGCTACGGCGCATTCGCGGGCGAGGCGCAGGCCGCGCTGCGCGCAGAGCTTGAGCGGGAGCGGCCCGAGCTCATCGAGATCGACGCGAACGTGATGCTCACACAGCAGGCTGACGGCACACTGCTCGTGGGCGACTCGCACGTCTCGCACGACTCGGCCCCGCCATTTCTCGACGAACGCTGGAGCGACATCTTGCTCGCAGAGGCCGCCGCGCTGCTCGGAACCGAGCGGCTCGAGGTGCTCGAACGCTGGCAGGGCGTGTACGCGACGAGCACCAAGCAGCAGCTGCTTGTCGCCGAGCCCACGCCCGGTGTGCACGTCGTGAGCGTCACCACCGGCACCGGCATGACCGTAGGCCTCGGCCTCGGCGCCCGCACCGTCGCGGGCTTCGCCCACGCACTTACCCACTAACCAACCCGCTTCACATCCACACACACCAAGGAGAATCGTGAAGAAGAACCTGATTCGCGCAGCCGCTTCGGTTGCCTTCGTAGGCCTCGGCCTGGGCCTCGTCTCGTGCTCGAGCGGCCCATCAGAAGACGCGGCGAACGCGGCGAGCGCAACCTGCCCGAACGGCGAGATTCGCTTCGGCATTCTGCCCTACGAAGACCCCGAGCGCCTCGAGCCCGCGTACCAGGTGCTCGCAGAGGCGCTGTCAGAAAAGCTCGACTGCCCCGTTGAGGTGATGATCACCGAGGACTACGCAGCCGAGGTACTCGCGATGGAGAACGATTCGCTCGAGATCGCCCAGTTTGGCCCGCTCGGCTTCGTGTTCGCAAGCGAGCGCGCAGACGCCACCCCGCTCGCCTCATTCGGCGACGCCGAGGGGCAGCCCACCACCTACACGGGCGGCATCTGGGTGCCCAAGGATTCACCCGTCAAGACGCTCGACGACCTCAAAGGTAAGACCCTCGCGCTCGGCAGCCCAGGATCCACCTCGGGCGACGCGCTGCCCATGTCGGCGATCATCGACGCGGGCCTCGAAGACGAGGTGACGGCCGACTACTCGGGCGGTCACCCCGAGGCGCTGCTCGCGCTCGTCAACGGCACCGTCGACGCCGCGCAGATCAACTCGCAGACCCTCGCAACGGCCGAGGCCGAAGGCACCTTCGACGCGTCGCAGTACCGCCAGGTGTGGGAGTCGGCCGAGATTCCCAACGACCCGATCACGGTGCGCGGCAACATGCCGCAGGAGTTCAAGGACGCAGTCTCAGAGGCGCTGCTGAGCCTCGACGCGGCCGACGTCGAAGCCGTCAGCGGCTTCCTCGGTGTCGACCCCGCCGGCCCGCTGATCCCCGTCACCACCGAGACCTACCAGCCGCTCTTCGATCTCGCACAGACGATGGGCCTCACCGAGGAAGACGTCTAAACCGATGACCACCATCACCGCGCAAGACACCGCCGCGCAAGACACCGCCGTGACCGTCGAACCCGCATCGCCCCCCGCTGCGAACCAGCAGGGCGAGGTGCTGCTCGACGTGCGCGCCATCTCGAAGAGCTTTGGTGACCGCGTCGTGCTGCAAGACATGAGCATGCGGGTGCACGCTGGCGAAGTGGTCGCCTTTCTCGGAGCCAACGGCTCGGGTAAGTCGACCACGTTGCGCGCGGTGAACGGCCTCATCGAGGCCGACTCAGGCGATGTCACCATCGCCGGGGTCAAGCTAAACGAGGCGAGCGCTGCGCGGCGGGCTGAGGCCCGCCGCACGGCCGCCACCGTGTTTCAGAAGATTCACCTGGTGCAGCGCCGCTCGGTGCTCGCCAACGTGTGCGCGGGAGGCTTCTCGCGGCTCCCCGCGTGGCGCTCGATCCCGCCCCTGTTTGGGCAGGAGCTGAAGGAAGAAGCGATGGCGTGCCTCGAGCGCGTGGGGCTCGCGAGCCGCGCCCACGACCGCGCCGGCAGCCTATCGGGCGGCCAACAGCAGCGCGTCGCGATCGCGCGGGCGCTGTGCCAGCGGCCGCGCATGATCCTCGCCGACGAGCCCGTCTCGGCGCTCGACCCGAAGGCCGCAGACGACGTGATGCAGCTGCTGCACGACCTCGCGAGCCAGGAGGGGCTGGGGGTCGCCGCGGTGCTGCACCAGCCGCACCTCGCCCGCGCCTACGCCGACCGCGTGATCGGCCTGCGCGACGGCCACCTCGTATTCGACGCCGCCACCGCCGAGATCGACGACGCACAGCTCGCGTCGCTCTACGTCTAGCACCCGCCTCCCACACTCTTAAGGAACATCGTGACCAACACCCTCGTGCGCGATAGCGCCCACACCCCGGCGTCAGCGTCCAAGGCGACCGCCCGGGCGACCGCAGCCCGCACTCTGCCGGTGCCGCGCGACCCGCGGGTGCCGTACCGCGCGGGCTCGTGGGCCGTGATTATCACCGTGCTCGTCGTGCTGCACCTGGTCGCGTTTAACGCCACCGACTTTAAGCCCGAGAAGCTCGTAACGGGCGCGACGGGCATGGCCAACTTCTTGTCTGAGGCGTTTCCGCCCGACCTCTCGAGCGAGGTCGTCGTCAAGGGGCTCGAGGGGGCGCTTACGACACTGTGGATCGGCCTGCTCGGCACGACCGTGTCGGTCCCGTTCGCGCTGCTGCTCGCGGTGTTCGGCGCACGCACAACCGCGCCCAATACGTTCGTGTACCAGATCGCACGCGGCATCCTCTCGTTCTTCCGTGCTGTGCCAGACATCGTGTTCGCCCTCATCTTCGTCACCGCCGTGGGCCTCGGCCCGTTCGCCGGTGTGCTGGCGCTCATCTGCCACAACACCGGAGTGATGGGCAAGCTGTGGTCGGAGGCCATGGAAGACATTGATCCGGGGCCTGAGCAGGCGCTTCGCACCGCGGGCGCCTCGCGCTGGCAGGTGGTCGCGAACGCGACCATTCCGAGCGTGCTGCCGCAGCTCACCGGCCTGCTGCTCTACCGCTTCGACGTGAACGTGCGTTCGTCGCTCGTGCTCGGGCTCGTGGGCGCCGGCGGCATCGGCCTGCTCATCAACAAGGCGATCAAGACCTTCCAGTTCGATGAGATGCTCACCTACCTGATCATCATTCTGATCGTGATCGTGGCGGTCGATCTCGCTTCGGCCTGGATCCGCAAGAAACTGCAGTAGCGCACTCGATCTTGCGTGCGGCGTCGCCCGCATGATCCGCTCTGATCTCGCCAGAGGCATCGATCCAGCGTCAAGCATCAGAAATCTCGAATTGTTGATGCTTTTCGCGAGAAAGGTGCTTGACGCTCGATCCGGATCGGCGCCTGAAGCTCCAAGCAGCCCGCGGCCCGCAGGCCAAGCAGCCCGCAGGCCAAGCAGCCCGCAGTACCCGCAACACCTACTAAGTCGATGTGACCATGCCGAAGGGCGCGGTCACATCGACTTTGGTGTTTGCGCACAAAATCTTCACCTCCGATACACCTTCGTTGTTCTTTGAGACAGAAAGAAAAAACATGCACCTCACTCCCTCCCGTCGCACGCAGCGCTGCCTCACGGTTGCGCTTGCGGGCGGCGCTCTGCTCGCCCTCACGAGCGGCCTCGCCATCGCGCCCGCAGTCGCGATCGATACACCCGCAGTAGAGGCGCCGGTAGCTGAAGCGCCCGCAGTTGAGGCGCTTGCGCCTGAAGCGCCCGCAGTTGAGGCGCCGGCTGCGGCGGCAGCTGAAGCCGCCGCCGCGGCCCCCGCGCTCATCAGCGAATCGTTCGACACCGCGACCGCGACCGGCGCGCCCGCCGGCTGGTCAGTCGAACACCAGAACATCGACGGCATGAAGCCCGAGTGGGGCGGCTGGACCTTCCACACCACTGACGAAGTGACGAGCACGTTTGGTGCCACGGGAGACCGCGGCTCGTTCGCCCGCGGCACCGGCAAGTTTGCGGTGGTGCAGTCAGACACTAACCGGCCCACGACCGGCCGTTTTAGCTCCACACTGTGGTCGCCCGAGGTGGCGCTCGCCGCAGGCACGAGCACGGGCACGGGCGCAGACGCGAGCGCAGGCGGCGCCGTCGTAGTGCAGTTCGACACGCACTACAAGCAGGGGCAGGCGCCGCAGAAGGCCGCGCTCGTCGCCAAGTTTGACGGCGGGGCGCCCGTCGTCGTCGCTGACTACAGCGCGCAGCAGCTCAACCAGGCAATGTCGCACAGCATCGATGTGCCCGCCGGTGCACAGAAGGTGCAGATCGGGTGGCAGTACCTCGAGAGCAGCAACAACTGGTTCTGGATGATCGACAACGTGCAGGTCGCCCAGGGCGCCCCCGCCGATGTGACCCCCAAGATCACTTCGCTCGTGAAGCCCGTGGTGGCGCCCGGCAAGGCGACCACTGTGCAGCTCGCGGGGCTGCGCCCCGGCCAGCAGCCCGAGGCCGTGCTCGGCGCGGGTGATGCGGCCGTGCAGGTGGCAGGTATTCCCGCCGCTGCCGCCGACGGCACAGTCGCCTTCGACGTGGCGATTGCGGCCACGCAGGCGCAGGCGACGCTGCCGCTCACGATCACCGGGGCGGGCATCACTCCCGTGGAGCTGACGGTGACGGTGCTGGACGAGATCGGCGAGCAGGCACAGACGACCGAGCCGCAGGTGTGGTGGGACGGGTTCGACGGCACCGTCGACAACTGGAAGGCCGAGGGCGACTGGCAGTTCATCACCCGCCAGCAGGTGATCGACACGTACGGGCTCGACCGGCGTCACACGTTCACCCGCGCCTCGGGCGTGATCGCGGTGGCAGAAACCGCGGGCGCGGCTTTTACCGGAACGCTCACCTCGAAGCCCGTCGCGGTGACCGCGGGCGACGAGCTCGAGCTGCGCTACGACAGCCACTTCAGGGTGCGCGGCGACGGCGCCCACGCCGGCAAGGTGACGCTCACGTTCGACTCTGGTGAAACCGTCGAACTGCGCGCCCAGTCGGCAGAAGAAGAATCGGCGCAGCCACGCCTGCCGTTCACTGTGCCCGCGGGGGCGGGGAAGGTGACGGTCGCGTTTGGGTACGACGCGCCCGCGGGCGCCGGATCGTGGATGCTCGACGACGTGCAGATCGTGCAGCCGCTCGGGGCCCTCGCAGAAGACGCCGCACCAGAGGCGATTGTTGACGTGTTTAGCGACGTGCAGGGGGCGAACGCCAAACTGCAAAACCAGGTGATGCCCGGGTTTAAGAAACTCGAGGGCGGCCGCGCCGACGTCGTAATCTCGAACGGTGACCTCACGAGCAATGGCACGCCCGCGCAGTACGACAGCTACCTGAAGGCGTTTAGCGCGGGCGGCGGGGGCGACTACGCAACCAGCATCTCGACGATTGGCAACCACGAGTTCTACGGCTACGACGGATCGGCCACCTACATTGAGCGGTTTCTCGAGAAGACGGGCATGAAGGGTCTGGGCGTCGAAGGCTCAACGTCTGACAACAAGGGGCTGTGGGGTGAGGTGGTCGTCGACGACAAGCTGCCCGTGTTGTGGATCGGAAGTGAGCGCCACGAGTACAAGGGCGGATCGGGCCCGTTTGTTGAGATTTGGGATGAACAGTACAACTGGCTGCGCGACCGTCTCGACCACTACCGCGACAGCAACACCCCGGTGCTGCTGAGCATGCACCACGTGTTCGAGAACTCGGTCTCGGGCTCGTACGCAAACCTGTACAAGCGCGAGTTTGGCAACGACCAGGAGCGTATGGAGCGCCTCATCGCCGCCTACCCCAATGTCACGGTGATGAGCTCGCACACGCACTGGAACCCCAAGCTGCACGACTGGAGCGTCGAGCAGCGCTTCGACCCCACCACGAGCCAGGCCCCTACGGTCATCAACACGGCCGCAGTCACCACGCAGTACGGCCCGAGCGGCGACTGGGGTGAGACGGGCGTGGGCGGCGCTGACCCCGCCGGCATGCGCATCTCGCTCTACGAAGACCGCCTGCGCGCGACCGTGTACGGGTTTAACGGGCAGGCCGAGCCGACCGAGATTAAGCACGTCGACATCGCACTTCCGGTAGAAAAGGTGGAGCCCGAGAAGCCCACTGACCCTGAGAAGCCGACTGACCCCGAGAAGCCGGGTAAGCCCGCAGTCACGTTCAGCGACATCACGAAGTCGTCGAAGTTCTATCGCGAGATCATGTGGATGGCCGAGTCGGGTCTGTCGACCGGCAACAAGACGACCGATGCCGCAGGCAACACGGTGTTCGAGTACCGGCCGAAGAGCCCGGTAACGCGCGAGGCGATGGCAGCGTTCCTGTACCGACTCGAAGCGCCGAAGGGGTACGAAGCGCCCGAGGTGTCGCCGTTCGCCGACGTGAAGCCCGGTGACAAGTTCTACAAGCAGATCGCGTGGATGCACGACGAAGGCCTGTCGACCGGGTTCAAGCAGAAGTCGGGCAAGCCGACCTTTGGTGCGAAGCAGAGCATCACCCGCGAGGCGATGGCGGCGTTCTTGTTCCGCAAGGATGCGCCCGAGGGGTACAAGGAGCCCAAGGTGTCACCGTTCGCTGATGTGAAGAAGAACGACAAGTTCTACAAGCAGATCGCGTGGATGCACGAAGCGGGCATCTCGACTGGCACCAAGCAGCCGGTGGGCAAGGCGAAGTACGAGTCGAAGGGTGACGTCACACGCGAGGCGATGGCCGCGTTCTTGTACCGCGCCGAGCGCTAGCCTGAGCACTGACCGCGGCGGCTAGCGCGCCGCAGACGCATCCTCCGCAGGCGCAGTCTCCGCCGCTGGCTCAGGTGAAGCCTCGGCGCCCCCGCCGTGCCCTCGGGCACAGCGCACGGCGGGGCCGTCGGCGTGCTCGGGGGAGTACGAGTTGAAGCGGTGCAGGCTTTCGCCCAGCTCCATGAGCGCCGCGTCGTCCCACTGTGCAAACCGCAGGTGGTAGTCGTGGGCAGCGCGGGCGCGCAGCTTTTCGATCGTCTCGCGGGCCTTGTCGGTCGCCGTGATGAGCGTGACGCGACGGTCTTCTGCCGCAGGCTCAGACGCAACGAGGCCCAGGTCGCGCAGCTTCGAGATTTGACGGCTGACCATGGCTTTATCGATATCGAGCAGCTGGCTTAAGCCCGTCACAGTGACGGGGCCCTTGCGCAGCACCACCTGCAACACCATGATGCCCGAGCCGCGCAGGTCGGGGTGCGTCTCCTCGGCGAAGCGCGCCCAGCGCGTGCGCACGAACGCAAACACCTCAGAAAACTCGGCGATGATCTGCGAAATCTGCTCACTGCGCTCGGGGGTGAGGTCGTGAGTGCTGTCGGTCATCGCCCGCTCACCGCCGCGAGCTGCCCGGTCTCGGGATCGTGCGGGCCCGTGTTCGAACGAGGCGCGGCGTGACTGGGCACGGCGTGATCCGGATCACCGGCAGCGCCCGTGCCCACAGCGCCCGTGCCCACAGCAGCAGCGTCGGCAGTAACAGTGCCGGCAGAGTCAGCCTCGGCCGCGGCGCGCAGCTCAGCGAGCTTTTGCGCGTTGCTCTTGGTGCTCAGCGGAATGTTCGGCAGGAACGCGATCGCGAGGATCGCGAGAATCGCGACGGGGGAGGCGGCGAGAAACACGTTGCCGATGCCGTGGCCGTAGGCGGTTTCCATGATGATGCGAATGGGCTCGGGCAGTTCAGACAGCTTGGGGATCGCGCTTGTCGCAAGGTCGCCCGCGCCCGCGAGCAGCTTGGGATCGAGCGTCTTCATGCCGTCCTTGATGTAGGTGACAACGAGGTTGCCCAAGAGCGCGCCCATGGCGCTCATGCCGGCTGTGCCGCCGATCGTACGAAAGAAGGTGACGGCCGAGGTTGAAGCACCCATCTGGGTGGGGTCGACCGTGTTCTGTACGACGAGCACGAGGTTTTGCATGCACAGGCCCACGCCCACGCCCAGCACAAACATCGAGACGCCCACGTACCAGAAGTTGGTGTCGAACCGCAGCTGACCCATCATTAGTAGGCCAGCCAGAAGAATGAAGGAGCCCGCGACCATGTAGCGCTTCCACTTGCCGGTGCGCGTGATGATCTGACCGACGAGGGTCGAAGCGATGAGCACGCCCGCCATCATGGGAATGGTCAAAAGGCCCGACTCGGTGGGTGTCTTGCCGCGCGCGAGCTGCATGTACTGGCCGAGAAACACCGAGGTGCCAAACATGGCGAGGCCCACCGCGAGCGACGCGATCACCGCGAGGGTGAAGGTGCGGCTCTTGAACAGCGAGAGTGGAATCAGCGGCTCGCTGGTCTTGAGCTCGACAAGCACCGCGGCCACGAGCAGCAGCACGCCGCCGCCCACCATGGCGAGGGTCTCCCACGACCACCAGTCGAAGTTGGTGCCGCCGAGGGTCACCCAGATCAGCAGACTCGAGAAGCCCGCCGAGATGAGGATGGCGCCCCAGTAGTCGATTTTGATCTTGCGCTTGACGGTGTGCAGGTGCAGCGTGCGCTGCAGCACGATGATCGCGGCGAGGGCGATGGGGACTGCGACGTAGAAGTTCCAGCGCCAGCCGATCGCGTCGGTGATCCAACCACCCAAGAGCGGCCCGCCCACGGTCGAAACGGCCATGATCGCGCCCATGATGCCCATGTACTTACCGCGCTCGCGCGGGCTAATGATCTCGGCGAGCACAATCTGGCCGAGGGCGCCTAGGCCACCGGCGCCGAGGCCCTGCAGCACACGAAATCCAATGAGCCAGCCCGGATCGCCGGCCGTGCCCGCGAGGGCCGAGCCCACGGTGAAGAGCACGAGCGAGATCTGCAGCAGCGCTTTCTTGCTGGTGAGGTCTGCGAGTTTGCCCCAGATGGGGGTCGAAACGGCCGACGCGAGCATGGTCGCGGTGACGACCCAGGTGAAGGCAGCCTGGTCGCCGCCCAGGTCGGCGAGGATCACGGGCATCGAGGTGCCGACGACGGTCATCGACAGCATCGAGACGGCCATAGACAGGAAGAGCCCTGTGAGGGCGAGGTTTTTCGCGCGGCCCTCGAGGAGGCCGTCGGCGGGAAGGGTGGTGGTGCGACTCATGTGCGGCGCGGAGTCCTTACTGCAAAGTAGACAGAAATATCGTTGATGAAAGTCAACTGTATTGCGATCGTTGATCTTTGTCAACTAAGTGCGGCGGTGTGCTGCCTCGTCATCCTGCGGCGACGGCTTGCCCTGCCCCGTCATCCTGCGGCGACGGCTTGCCCTGCCCCGTCATCCTGCGGCGACGAAGTCGATCGCAGGATCCACTCGCCCCTCGTTAGGATGTGAAACATGCAGTGGTGGATGTCGACGTCGGGGTTGCAGCTCGAATTGCTGGCCCTCTCGTTTGTGCTGTGTGCACTCATTGGCATCGAGCGGCAGTACCGACAGAAAGCGGCGGGGTTTCGCACGCACGTGCTCGTGGGCACGGGGTCTACCGCGTTCACCCTGGTCTCGGCGTTTGGGTTTGGGCCGGTGCTCGGCACCGACGTCACGCTCGATCCGTCGCGCATCGCCGCACAGATCGTTACGGGCATCGGCTTCTTGGGTGCGGGAGTGATCTTTACGCGGCGTAACGTGGTGCGCGGGCTCACGACCGCCGCCACGATCTGGGTGGCGGCGGCGGTGGGTATGGCGGCGGGCGCCGGTATGGTGTCGCTCGCGATTGGGCTCACGGGGGTGCACCTGCTCACCCTGCTCGTCGTGGGCCCGCTCGCGGGGCTCTTGCCCAACCGTGATTCGAACCGTGTGGTGCGCATCGTCTACGTTGACGGCGCGGGCGTGCTGCGTGACGTGTTATCTGAGGCGACAGCGACGGGCTTCGCCACGTTTATTCTTGCCAACCGTAGGCGCGAGGGCACCGACCTTGTTGAACTTGAGGTGCGGTTTAAGGGGCGGTCGCCGCTCAACAAGCTGCTGCCGTCGCTGCACGACATCGCGGGGGTGAAATCGATCGAGGTGCGCCGCGACAGCGACGACGATGATGAGGACGAGGCGGGGCCGTAGCGGCGCTACCCGCTCGCGAGCGCTGGTCTGGTGGCGACGGCGCGCAGTGCTGCAATCTGCAAGCCCTCTTGTACGCGTGATGCGTGCCCGTCTGCGAGCTCATACTTGAGCATCTTGATCGGTGGCACCGACACGAGTGAGTCGAGGCGACCCGTCATGCTCGCAAAAACCGGCTCGCCGAGTAGGGCGAGGTAACCATCGAGTATGACGCGGCCGGGGTTGATGACGGCGGTGATCGCTTCGACACCAATTGAAAGCCAGTGGCCAGCCTCTTTGAGTACTTCGAGTGTTTGTTTGTCGCGTCGATCGCGTGCGGTGATGAGATCTGCGAGCATGTCGGGCCCTCGGCGTGACAGCTCAGAAGCGGGCACCGACCCGCCAAACAGGCGTTGGTGCAGCCGAGCCAGGCCGATCTTGGTTTCCAGGCAGCCGGTTCGCCCGCACCAGCACAGCTCGCCCTGCGGGTCGACGACGAGCTGACCAAACTCGCCCGCGAGCCCGGCCGTGCCGCGAAAAACAGAGTGGTCGTAGACGCCGCCACTCAGAGCGTAGCGGCCCCCAAAATACGCGACGGGATGCTGGGTGGGCCCTGTCGCCCAGTCGGAATGCTCGTGCAGTTGTGCGAGCATCGAATAGTTGGTGTCACGGTCGGCGCTGAGCGCCGCCTCGGGGTGTATGCCGGGCCCCGCGGTAGCGGCGTACGAGCGCAGGGCGGCGCCAACTTCGAGGTCGTGCCAGCTGTTCATCGTGGCGCGTGTCACGCGCCCCGTCTCGTGGTTTACTGCGCCGGGAATGGCGAGTTCGATTGCAATGACCTGTCGGCCTCCTGCGGCGGCATAGTCTGCGGCCCAAGAGACGATGTGCGCAAGCTGCGCGAGGTAGTGCTCGGGCGCGCATTCTGGGTCGATGGCAAAGCGGCGCTCGGCGGCGAGCTCGAGGTCGAGAAAACTGATCGTGGCCCACACCTCGTGTCGGTCGAGCACGAGCCCCATGAGTAGCCACCGCTCTTGTGACAGCGCGAGCGGCTTGGTGGGTCTGCCGCGTTGGGCGAGCTGCACTGGCTCCATCTCAATCACCAGTTGGCGTGCCTGCAGTTCTTCGGCGAGCTTGGTGAGGCTTGAGGCACGCAGCCCGGTGTGGTGCTCGATCGCCTCGCGGGTGCTGACTGGTTGCGCCACGAGCGCGTCGAGTACCTGGGCGAGGTTGTGTTCGCGCAGGTCGGTGAGCGAGCGGCCGAGCGGTCTGGCGCTCGTGGGGGGAGTGCTTCGCGTCATCGTGTTGTTTCCTTGCGCTCTGGGGTGAAATTCTGCGTTGTGATCAGGCTACTTTATATATGTTACCCATTTATTACGAAGTGTGTAGTATATTGATCCACGTCGGGCGCAGGTCAGTCCCGGCGACACGAACTGATGACGAGGAGGTCACAGTGACAACGAACTTTGGTGCGGCTCAGGGGGAGCCTACGCAGGGCATTCGCATTGTCACGCTCGGCACCGCGGGCGGGCCACAGTGGTGGCGGCAGACGGCGCCGGGCGAGATTCGCGCTGGCATCAGCACTGCCATAGTCGTGGGCGACGACGTCTACCTCGTCGATGCCGGGTACGGGGCCGCCGTGCAGCTGGCACGGGCGGGATACAGCCTGGGCCAGGTGCGCGCGGTGTTCGTCACCCATCTGCACTCGGACCACACGGTCGACCTGCCAGCGATCATGCTGTTTAGCCTCTATGAGGCGGCCGCCTCGCCGCACCTGCCCATTCCCGTGATTGGCCCGGCGCCGCATCCTGGCATGGCCGACAAGGGCGGCCTGCCGCGTGGCGGCACCGCGGGGCTCATGCGCGGCATCGAAGCGGCCTTCGCCGACGACCTCTTTGACCGCATGGAGTACGGGCTGCGCCAGGGGCTCGACGCGGTCTGGCAAGCACGCGAAATCGCGCCCGCCGCTCACGAGGTCTACCGCGACGAGCACGTCGCGGTGACCGCTGCGAGCGTCGATCACGGCAGCATGCAGCCCGCCTACGCGTTTCGCTTTGATACCAGCGCCGGATCAGTCACCATCTCAGGAGACACGGCACCGTGCAAGGCGCTCACTGACCTCGCTCGTGGTACTGACCTTCTGCTGCACGAGGCGATCGACGATGAGTGGCTCACCGCGGCATACCCGCCTGACGCCGAGGCGACTGACGTGCAGCGCGCTTCGCTGGCACACCACCGTGAATCGCACACCACCACGGCTGACGCGTGCCGCATGGCCGACGAAGCCGGGGCGGCCCGACTGGTTCTGCACCACCTGGTGCCGGGCAACACACCCGCAGAGGTCTGGCGCCAACAAGCGACCAGGCACAGCGGCAGCGTAGAGGTCGCAGCCGACCTGGGCGTCTACCACGTGCCCGGCTAACGGGCCCCATTCTCACAACGTTACTCACCACCTCACTGATACTTAAGGACACTCTCATGGCTCACTCCACTCGCACAGTCGGGCGCAACGTCGCGTCTGTCGGCGCTGCCGGCTTAGCTTTCGCACTCGCCCTCACGGGCTGCACCACCTCGGGCGGCAGCTCGGGCGGCGACGCCTCACAGATTCGCTCGGTCTTCGCCGCCGACCCGCACAGCTTTTTGCCGTGGGAGGCCAGCGCAGTAGACGATTACCTGGCCGCCAGCCTCATGTATCAGCCACTCGTCTTCAAAGACGACGGCAACGAGTTCATTCCCGGCCTCGCGACCGAGTGGGACGTGACGCCAGAACAAGCAACCTTCACTATTCGCGAGGGCGCGGTGTGCGGCGACGGCACAGAGATCACTCCGACGATCGTTGCTGATTCACTCAACCAGTTCGCTGAGCACTCGGCCACGTTTGCTTCGACAACGTTTGGGGCGGGCACTCCGACCATCACCGCCGATGACGCGGCGCACACCGTCACCGTCGACCTCGCGCAGCCCTGGACTGACGTGCTCTCGGGCCTCGCGCTGCCCGCATCGGGCATCGTGTGCCCCGCAGGCCTCGCCGACACCGACGGCACCGCCGCGGGCACCGTTGACGCCGCGGTTACCGGGCCCTATACGCTCGCCAAGAAGCAGGCTGGCGTGCAGTACGAGTTCGCGTTGCGCGATGACTATGACATGTGGCCCGCGTACAAGAAACCGCTCGAGGGTACGCCCGCGCAAGAGCTGCTGTTCTCGGTCAACTCAGAGGGCAGCGGTATCACCAACGAGCTACTCACCGGCACAATGGACGTGGCGATTGTGCGCGGCAAAGACATGATGCGGCTTGAAGAGGCAAAGAACGTCAACACCGAGCGCATTCCCGCCGCAAACTTGTTCTTGCTGTTCAACGAGCGCGAGGGCCACCCCTTTGCAGACGAAGCGAAGCGTCGAGCGGTGGCGCAGGCGATGAATCGCGAGGCGTTCAACCAGGCGACGAACGGTGGACTGGGGGAGCTCGCAGCATCGTTCGCGCTGCCCGCTGTGCCCTGCTACAACCAAGATGATGCGCTGCTGATCCCAGAAGACCAGGCGGCAGCGGCCACCGCCCTCGACGGTGTGAAGGTGCGCGTGCTCGGCTCACAGGCTTTTGGGCCGAACGGTGCCGCCAACACCTACGTGGCAGAAGCTCTGCGCGCGGCGGGCGCAGACGTGAGCCTCGAAAACGTTGACAACGCCACCTGGGCGGCCAACGGCATGCAGAAGCCCGAGAGCTGGGACCTGATCGTGTTCGCGAACGTGAACGCGGCCGCCACCATGTGGGGCGTGATGTCTCTGTTCGTGGGCGCCCCGACCGAGGACGGTGGTGCGAACTGGACGGGCAACGCCGACGACGCTCGCCAGGCACTCGTGAACGAGGCGATGCAGGAGGCTGACCCCGAGAAGCGCTGCGCAATCTACGCCGACGCCCAGAAGGGGCTCATTGAAGAGGCCAGGGTAGTGCCGCTGAGCACCATGGCCTCCATGGTGGGCACACGCGAGGGCTTCACGATGCGCTCGCCCAACAAGTCGCGCGCAGACATGACCATGCGCGTCACGAACTAGCGGCGCCTCGCGCCAGAACATGCAACGGAGCATCATGACACACGACACTGCACACGACACTGCACTCGAGACCGCACCCGACACGCCCCTCGAGATTGCGCAGCTCACCGCACGCCTTGCCCGGCACTGCGCCGAACTCCAGCCCGGGCTTGCCCGACTGCGGCGCAGCCTGCACCAGATCCCCGAGATCGGGCTCGAGCTGCCCAAGACCCAGCAGCTGCTGCTCGACGAGCTCGCCGCTATGCCCGAGCTCGAGGTGAGCGTAGGCGAGCAGCTGTCATCCATCATCGTGGTGCTGCGCGGAGGCAACGCCGAACGCGCAGACGGCACCCGGCCCGCGGTGCTGCTGCGCGGGGACATGGACGCCCTGCCCGTGCACGAAGACACGGGCGAATCGTTTAGCTCGCGCATCGACGGTGCCATGCACGCCTGCGGGCACGACCTGCACATGGCCGCCCTGTTCGGAGCGGTGCAGTCGCTCTACCAAGAACGGGCCGCGCTGCGCAGCGACGTCGTGTTCATGTTTCAGCCCGGCGAAGAAGGCTTAGGCGGCGCGAAACTGATGATCGAAGAGGGCGTGCTCGACGCCGCCGGGCCTCGCGTGAGTGCGGCCTACGGCCTGCACGTGTTCTCGGCCAACATGGATCAGGGTGTGTTCTACCTGCGCCCCGGCACTCTCATGGCGAGCGCCAACACGGTCGACATCGAGTTTCGTGGCGCGGGTGGCCACGGATCCACCCCGCACAGCGCGAAGGATCCGATTCCCGCCGCCTGCGAGAGCGTCCTCGCGCTGCAAACTCTCGTGACCCGCGAGTTCGACATCTTCGACCCCGTGGTCATAAACGTCGGCGTGGTTGATGCGGGCACCGCTCCCAACGTGATCCCAGAACGCGCGAACTGCGGCGTCTCGGTGCGCAGCTACTCGCCTGCGGCGCGTGAGCGCGTGCTGCGCCGGATCGGCGAGGTTGCGCGCGGCATTGCTTCGGCGCACAACCTCGAGGTGAGCATTGTGGTCGACGAGGGGTACCCGGTCACGCGCAACAACGCGCACGAAACGGCGCGAGCCAAGCACGAGCTCACGGGCCTTTTCGGGGCCGAACGGGTCACCCAGATGCGCGACCCGCTGCCCGGCTCAGAAGACTTCTCGTTTGTGCTCGACGAAGTGCCCGGGTCCTTCCTGTTGCTCGGCACGGGCGCCCCCGGGTCGATCCCTCACGAGTCGCCGCTCAACCACTCACCGCACGCCGTGTTCGATGACTCCTACCTGGGCGACGCGGCCACGGCGCTCGCCGCGCTCGCCGCAACGTTTGACGCGGGTGTCGGGGCCGAACCAGATGCGAGGAGCCTGGATCATGTCTGAGCCCACCGCGGTCATCATGACCCAGGAGCGGGTGAAGCCGCAGCGCTCACGTGGTCGCAACCCCTGGGTATCGTTCACGCTGAGCCGGCTTGGGGGGCTGCTGCTCTCGTTCGTGGTGCTGCTGTTTGTCACGTTCCTCATCGTGCCGCTGCTCCCCGGTGATCCGGCCGTAAATATTGCGGGCGAGGGCGCGACGCCCGCGCAGATCGAACAGATTCGCAACGAACTGGGGCTCAACGAATCGTTCCTCACCCAGCTGCTGGCGTATGTGGGTGGGGTGCTGCGGTTCGACCTGGGCACCTCGTTTACGACGGGGGAGCCGGTCACCGCGATCATTGCGGCGCGGTTCCCGTTCACAGCCGAGATTGCCATTGTCGCGCTCGTGGGCATTCTCGTGATCGCGATTCCGCTCGGGCTGAGCGTGGCGGTTGCCACGCGGGGTGGCCGCAAGCACTGGCTCGACGTCGGCTTTAACGCCGTCACCGGTTTCTTCTACTCGATTCCACAGTACGTGATGGGCACCCTGCTCATCGCGGTGTTTGCGATCGGTCTCGGGGTGCTGCCGGCGGCGGGCGCCGCCACACTGAGTGCTCTCGTGCTACCGATCGTCGCACTCATGATCCAGCCCATCTGTACGATCGGCCGCGTCGTGCGCCGCGAGGCGGCGGTCGTGCTCGACCAAGATTTCATTCGCACGGCGCGCGGCTGGCGACTCACCAAGCTGCGCACGAACCTGCGGTACGTGCTGCCCAACGTCGTGACGACGACGCTGACGCTCTCGGGTCTTATCCTTGCGGCGCAGCTGGGCGGTGCCATCGTCATTGAGAACGTGTTCAGCTGGCCGGGCCTGGGCCAGGGCATCGTGACCGCGATCTTGACGCGCGACTACCCGACGATTCGCGGCATCATTCTCACCCTGGGGCTGCTCGCCACGCTCATCATCATCGTTGTCGATCTGGTGCTCGCCATGATCGACCCCCGCAACCTGGGAGGCGATTTCAATGCGTAAGTCTGCTTCACCCGCAAAACCCACTTCACCCGCAAAACTCACGGCGGTAGCCAAGTCTCGCGGCGCAAACATTGCGCTCTGGGCGGGCGGCGTGCTCTTCGGGCTGCTGCTGCTCGCCGCCGTGTTTGCGCCCATGTTCTTGTGGGCTGACGCGACGCAGCTGACACCCAACGCGACGCTGCCGCCGTCTGCCGAACACCTGCTCGGCACCGACGACTTTGGTCGCGATAACCTGGCCCGCGCGCTCGTCGCGTCACGGCTCACCCTCATCATGACCCTCGGCGCGACGCTCGTGAGCATTGGCGGCGGTGTGATCGTGGGCGTGGGCGTGTGGCTCATGCCGCGCAGGCCCCGCGAGGCGTGCCTGCGTGTCATCGATACGGCGGCGGCCTACCCGTCGCTCATCTTCGCACTCGTGGTCGCTGCGATTCTCACCGCGAGCGCGACCTCGGCGGTCTTCGCGATCGGTCTCGCCGGGATCCCCGCCTTTGCGCGGCTCATGTCAAACCTCGCCGCCGGCATCTCGGCCCGCGAGTATGTGACTACGGCACGGCTGCTTGGTGTGAGCCCGCTGCGTATTGCGGCCCGCCACATTCTGCCGAACATGGCGGAACCCCTGCTGATCCTGTCTGCGACCGTGTTTGCGCTGTCGCTCATCGACATCTCGGCGCTGTCGTTTGTGGGGCTCGGCGTGCAAGCACCGCAGTTCGACTTCGGTAGCCTGCTCAATGATTCGCTCGACGCGATGTACGTGCAGCCGATTCAGGCCGTGGGCCCGTCGCTGCTGATCGTCGTCTCGGGCCTCGCCGCGATGCTCGTGGGCGATGCGCTCGCGGGGCGGGCGAACCCGCGCGGCCAGGTGCGCCCGGCGTCGGCGCCCGTCGCAACCGGGTCTGTCACGACCAGCGCAGACGGTGCAGCAGGTGCAGACGGCGCGCTCGTGTGCGTCGACGATCTGCGCGTGCGCACGACCGACGGCAAGGAGCTGGTCAAGGGGGTGTCGTTCGAAATCGCACCGGGCCAGGTCGTCGCGCTTGTGGGCGAATCCGGATCAGGGAAGTCACTCACGGCCATGTCAATCGCAGGGTTGCAGGCCGAAGGGCTCGAAATGCGCGCCAACGAATTGTCGTTTGCGGGCATGAACATGCTCGGCAAGCAAAACCGTAGGCGTCTCGCCCGCGAGATGTCGATCATCTACCAAGATCCGGGCAGCACGTTTAACCCGGCGATGCGCATGGGCACGCAGCTCACCGAGGTGCTGCGATCGCACTACGGAATGCCGCGCGGTCGCGCGGGCGAGATGATCCGGCGCGCGCTTGGAGGCGTTGGCATCAGCGAGCCAGAGCGGCGCATGAAGCAGCGACCGCACGAATTTTCGGGCGGCATGCGGCAGCGTGCGATGATCGCGGCCGCGATGAGCACGAACGCGAAGCTGCTCGTCGCAGACGAGCCAACGACAGCCCTTGACGTGACGGTGCAGTTGCAGGTGCTGCGCCAGATTCGCCGCGCGCACCACGACGAGCACATGGCGATGCTGTTTATTAGCCACGACCTCGGGGTAGTTGAAGCGGTGAGCGACGTCGTGCTGGTGATGCAGCAGGGCGAGATTATTGAGCGGCTCACCGCCGATCAGCTGCGCCGCGGCGACGTCACGCACCCCTACACCCGCAAGCTCCTTGCGGCCGTGCCCAAGCTCAGCGACGAGACGGTGGCCGCGATGCACCAACGAATGGATCAGTCATGAATGCAACCAGCAGCCGGCATGCCGAAGTTCGGGAAGCACCCGCCTTCGCGGCCCACAACATCGACATCAGTTTTGGTCACGTGCGCGTCATCGAGGGGCTCAGCCTCGAGATCGAGCGGGGCCGGGTGGTGGGCCTCGTAGGAGAGTCGGGTTCGGGTAAGTCGACGCTCGGCAAGGCCGTCGTGGGCATTAACCGGGTACAGCACGGCAGCATCGAAGTGTTTGGGCACGACATTCGTCGGGTCTCACGCCGCACCAGACGAGAGCTTGCGCGGGTGGTGCAGTACATTCCGCAAGACCCATACTCGTCGCTGAGCCCGCGCCGCACCATTATGCAGACGCTTGCTGAGGCACTCGATCCGGGCAGCGCGCGGGCCCGCGGCGAGCACGAGCGCATCGTCGAAACGCTGTATGCGGTGGGGCTCGACGAGACGGTGCTGCCCAAGTACCCGCACCAGTTCTCGGGCGGGCAGCGGCAGCGCATTGCGATCGCGCGGGCCCTGCTGTTGAAACCGCAGCTGATCATCGCCGACGAGATTACGAGCGCGCTTGACGTTTCGGTGCAGAGCGAGATCATCGAAATGCTGCACGAACTCAAACGCAGCATGGACCTCACGATGATCTTCATCAGCCACAGCCTCGCGGTCGTTGAAGGGCTCTGCGACGACGTAGTCGTGATGCAACGGGGCGCGATCGTAGAGTCTGGCCCCATCGAGCAGGTGTTTCGTGATCCGCGCGAGGAGTACACCAGGCAGCTGCTCGCCTCGGTGCCGGGGGCGCCCGGGTTTACCCTCGACGCGGTGGCGGCGTAGCACGCGCGAAACTACGGCAGAATAGAACCCATGAGTCTGAACAGTGGCAGCATTCGGGTTGGCGTGATCGGTGGCGGGCAGCTTGCGCGCATGATGGTGCCGCCGGCGATTCACCTGGGGCTGCGCATCAGCGTGCTCGCCGAAACCGAGGGGTCGAGCGCCGAGCGCGCCGCAGACATGGTGGGCGACTACCGCGACCCCGAGACGGTGTACGCGTTCGCCGAGACTGTCGACGTGATCACCTTCGATCACGAGCACGTGCCGCAAGAGATTCTGGTCGAGCTTGAGGCGCGCGGCAAGCAGGTGCACCCGCGCCCGGGCTCCCTGCAGTTCGCACAAGACAAGATCGTGATGCGCAAGAAGCTGCAAGAGCTCGGCGTACCGATTCCTGAGTGGGCGGCCGTTTCGAACGAGGCCGAGCTGCAACAGTTCATCGATGCCAACGGCGGCCGCGCGGTCGTGAAGACGGCCCGCGGTGGCTACGACGGTAAGGGTGTGCGCGTAGTGTCGAGCGCGGGTGAAGTGAGCGACTGGTTCACGGCGCTCGCTGAAGACGCGCACGGCGGCCACCTGCTCGTCGAAGAGCTTGTCGACTTTACCCGCGAGCTGTCGCAGCTGGTGGCACGCCGCCCGAGCGGGGAGACCCGCACCTGGGCCGTGGTCGAGACGATTCAGAAGGACGGCGTGTGCGCCGAGGTGATCGCCCCCGCGCCCGTGCAGAACCCCGCGACACTCGATGAGGCGGCCCGCATCGGCGCTGTCGTCGCACAGGGAGTCGAGGTCACCGGAGTGCTCGCCGTCGAAATGTTCGAGACCCGTGATGGGCGCGTGCTCGTGAACGAGCTGGCGATGCGCCCGCACAACTCGGGCCACTTCTCGATCGAGGGCTCGGTCACGAGCCAGTTTGAGCAGCACCTGCGCGCGGTCACCGACCTGCCGCTGGGTGACACGGCGCTCACCGCCCCCGCGACCGTGATGGTCAACGTGCTGGGCGGCCCCGTCGAAGGCCCCATGCCGGTGCGCTACCAGGCGGTGCTCGCCGCGCACCCGCGCGCCAAGGTGCACAGCTACGACAAGCTGCCGCGGCCGGGCCGCAAGGTCGGGCACGTCACCGTCACGGGCGACAACCTCGACGAGGTGTTGGCCGAGGCGAGGGCCGCCGCCGCCGCCTTCGCGTAAGCGCGCGGGCGAGGGGCGCGATCCGGAACACCGGATCGACCGCGCCGCAGATCGATTGCCCTGCAGATCGACCGCGCCGCAGATCGACCGCGCCGCACCCCGGCGGATCGACCTAGAAACACAAATCGACCGTCACGCACAGAATTTCCGAGGATTCTCTGTGCGTGACGGTCGATCGCTAGAGTGACGGTCTAGTAGCCGCGGGCCGCGAGCGCCTGCAACACGGCCGGGTCGCCGGTCTGCGCGAGCCACTGACGCAAGTCGGGGTAGAGCGCCGGGTTCTGCGCGAGATACACGCGCGCCTCGGGGCGCTGCGCAAGATCAAACTGCTGCTGCGGGGTGAGCGCGGGGTTCATAGCGTAGGCGGCAAGCTCCGGATCAGCGGGCGCGGCACCCGGCATGCCCGGCACGCCAGCGGCGGGCGGCGCAAACTGGGGCGTCACTGCCGGTTGGACTTGCTGCGGCTGGTTTGCGGCGTAGTACTCGCGCACAGGCTGCGGGGCGAACAACCCGTACAAGATGAAGGCCGCAGGAGCTGCGAACCCCACGAACGTTCGTGAAATTGAGAAACCGCCCGCCGCTGCGGCGCCGACGCCCGCCACCGCGGTCGCGATGATACCGAGTACGAGCAGGGCGCCGGCGAGGCTCGCGGCGAGCACTCGCGCGCCGGCAAAGTTAGCCACAAACTGTTGACGCAAAATGAGCGTGGTCACAATTGCGAGCAGAGTGCAGACGAGCAGCCCGACGCCGTAGCCCGTACCGAAGCCTTGGCTCTCGATGATAAAAAACACGTAGCCGATAGCGGCGACGCCCAGCGCGATGACCTGTGTCACGGGAGCGAACCGCATCGCCCCGTACCAGACGGCGATGGGCTGCTGCTGGCGCATGGCGTAGGGAAGTCCGGCGTGGCTGGCAACTCCAAGTAGGGCAGCGGTCAGCAGGGTCGCGTACCCAAATGACCCCCAGACCGACTCGAGCTGCCACTGTGACGCCAGCTGAGCGATCAAGGTGCCCACCACCATTGCGACACCAAACGCAAATGCGAGCAGCCGCGCAGTCTCGAATCGCCGAAGCATGAAGACGCAGAATGCAATCGGCGCGAGCGTAACCGGTAACTGTAGTAGCGAAGCGACGATCAGCATGCCCGCGGTCTGCGAAGACGAGATCGATACGGTGTTGATAAACGAGAGCACAACTCCGAGGAGAGTTGCGAGGCCCGCAAAAATGGTGAACCCGATGAGAAAGCCATAGCCGTGCTTCGCAGCTGTCGCCGAGAACGCCGGCGACAGTACTTCGTACCTGCGCGGCACGGCGGCGAGAATCGCACCGGTGAGACCGATGGCTGCTGCGGCCCCCAACCCCACACCGCCGACCAGCCAGCCATCGCTCAAACGCAGCGCGTCAAGAACTACGTACGTGAGTATGAGCAGAGCATATGGGATGTTCAAGAGCGCGCGAGTGAGCGCGGCACGAGGAGCGGTGAAGGTGGGCCCAAACGCACCAAACCGTGCGAGATAGCCGATCGACAGCGACAGCAGTGAGAGCAGGGTGATGAGTAGCACTTCAACCCGCGTAGCGGCGACGTTTAGGTAGTCGCCGCTAAATCCGCCGTCGAAGCTCAGAGACCACGGCAGCGCCAGCGACACAAGCAGCAGCACAGCTGCACCGCCGTCGCGCACCCAGTCGCCGATCGGTGTGTTCGCGAAGGCGTTGGGGGTGGGCTGCGGCTGCGGCGCATACCCGGGCGCGAACTGCTGGGGCGGGTAGCCCGGCGTTTGGCCATAACCAGGCGCCGGTGCCTGCCCCGAGAACGGTGCCTGCCCTGGAAACGGTGCCTGCCCCGAGAACGGTGCCTGCGGGGGAGGCTGGTGTCCCTGCCACGGATTGCTCATGATCTCTTCCTCGTGCTTGCTCTGGCCGGTTAATGCTTACTCATGGGGATTAGTAGCCAAGCTCTTCTTCGATGACGTCGGTGAGACGGCCATCTTCTGACAGCTGGGCAACGCGCTCAGTGACGATCGACAGCGCGTCGGCATAGGTGGCGAGCGGACTAACAAACCAGCCACCGCCCTCTTTCACCGCGATCACGGCGATCTCGTCGAACCCGAATTCGCTCGCGAGCGGAATGTCGCTGAGGCAGCCCGAGTCAACCGAGTCGCGTAGCTCCCACTCTTCGTAGTAGTAGCTGTCTGAATCGTCATAGGTCCATTCGCTTCTAAACTCGGCGCATTGACCCGTGATGGTGACGCCGTTAAACAGGTCGAAGCCGTGCTCGCGAGACTCCGCGCCAATGCTGAGTTCCTCGATGGTGAGCCTCGCGCGGTCGCCGCTCACCTTGGCGCTGAACTGCTGCTCGTAGACCTCGAGACCACTCTCAGAAGGGTTGAATGGGTCGCCAGGAAACTGCCCGTAGATCGAAATCAAGCGACGCTCGGCGAGCGGCATGTACGGGGCGATGCCGGAAAAGCCGTCACCGATGAAGGCGCTGACGAGCTCCTCGGCCGCCTGCTCGGGCGAGGCAGAAGGCTTGGCCTCAATGATCTTGTTGCCCAAGCGGTAATCGCTGTTGCCTGCGTCTAAGTAGAAATAGTCGGCGATAGTCATGAGCGGGCTCACGTACCAGCCGCCGGGCTCCTGCACGCTCACGACACTCACACCCTCGAAGAGGCCGCCATAGTCGCGGGCGTCTCGCCTGATCTCGGCAAAGTCGAGCGTGTAGGGCAGGTCGAGCTCGTCGGCAATCTCGTACTCCAGGTCGCGCATCGATGAGCTCGTAGCATCGGGATCGTAAGCCCGGGTCAGCTGCGCCACGATGCGCCCCACCTCGCGGCTGTCGCCGTCGAACGTGATGCTGCCGTCGCTAAAGATGACGCGTTCGACGCCCTCGGCGATGACCTCGTTGCGGGTCTCGATGCCGTCGGCGGTGATGGTGATGGCGTTGCGCAGCTCGGCAAGCGAATCGTTGACACTCGTGTCGGCGTCCTTGCTCGAGATGGCGGCGACGCGCTTAAACGGCTCTTCGAACGGAGCAAATTCACTCGGAGCGAGCGAACCGTACAGGGCGAGCAGGTCTTGGTTGGTAAGACCGTGCAGCAGCTTGGTCGCGGCCGCTTCGGGCGAAGACGATCCGCCGATTTTGCCCGCGATAAACCACCACGCACCGCCACCGATCGCGAGGATCAGCGCCAGAACGCTGGCCAGCACAATCAACAGCGTGCGCTTCGACCGCGGCTTGCCGGGGGAGCCCGGGCTGCCAGCACCGAACTGCTGCGCTGGCTGTGCGAACGGTTGGCCGGGGGCCTGGAACTGCTGCGTCGGCTGCGCGAACTGCTGGGTCGTGGCCTGCCCTGAGGGTTGACCGAGCGCCGCCGCGGGCGCCCCGTACTGCGCAAGCCAAGCCCGCAGCTCGGGGTAAGCGTTGGGGTGCGCGGCGATCTCGGCTGCGAGATCGGGCCGCTCACTCGCGATCTGGGCCAACCGCTCGGCAGTGGTGGCGGGCTGGGATAGCTCGACGCGGGGGTCAGTCATTAAAACTCCATCGAAATTAAGACGACGCGGGGCGTTCGAAGGTGATCGAGCGGCCGCCCAGGCTTAGCCCCTGGTCGGCGGTAAGCGCATACCGACTCAGCGCCTCGCAGGGCTGCATCTCATCGCTCGATCCCGCACCTGATGTTGAGGCCACCCCCGCGCCGGCGACGATCTCGGTGCCGTTGGTTGACTTCAGGTCGGTGATCCACAGCTGGTCGGCTTCGACTTCGATGAGCAGGTGGGTGCGTGAGAGCACGCGGTTCGGGTCCGACAGTGCAATGTACTGTGCGTCGTCGGGCCCGGAGCTGGGCTTGCGGCCGAGCACGTTTCGCGGTGCCAGCGGAAACTTCGTGCCGTCAATGTCGACCAGGTTCCAGTCGGTTGTTGAACGCGCGCGCGTCAGCACGACCGTCGCCTCGAACTCTTCGTCGGGGTCGCCGCTCTCGAAGTCGCTCAGGTCGACGGCACGTGAGGGGGCTACGGGCGGCTCCGGATCGGCCGCCTGCGGCGCCTCGGGCGTCACGACCGCGGCTGCCTGCGGTGCTGAAAAGATGGACGGCTGCACGACTGTGGCCTGCGCGTCTTCGGCGGGTGGCTGCCACGGATTGCCGAAGGAGCTCGTGCTGGGAACTGCACCGCCGGGTGCGGGCGGTGTTGGCGGTGCTGGGGGTGTGGGTGGTGCGGGCGGCACCGCTGGGAACCCCTGTGCTGGTGCTGCTGGCACGGGCGGTGCCGGAGGCGCAGGCGGTGCCGGCGGGAATCCCAGCGCGGGACCAGCGGGAGCAGCCTGGGCCGCCGGGGCCGCCGGGGCCGCCGGGGCCGCCGGGGCCGCCGGGGCCGCCGGAGCTGGCGGGAACCCCTGCATCGATGCCGGGGGAGCCGGCGGGGCGGGCGGGGCGGGCGGCACCGCTGGGAACCCCTGTGCTGGTGCTGCTGGCACGGGCGGTGCTGGAGGCGCAGGCGGTGCCGGCGGAAATCCCTGTGCCGGCGGAAATCCCTGTGCCGGCGGGAAGCCCTGTGCCGGTGCAGACGGAGCGGGCGGCGCAGGGGGAAAGCCCTGTGCGGGCGGGAATCCCTGTGCTGGCGGGAATCCCTGTGCTGGCGGGAATCCCTGTGCTGGCGGGAATCCCGGTGCGGGAGCTGGCGGCGCGGGTGGCGCAGCCGGGAACGGGGCGGGAGGCACTGATCCGGCACCGAATTGGGGGGCGCCCTGAGCCGGGGGCACCGGAGGTACTGGCGGCACCGGAGGGGCAGGGGGAGCGGGGGGCAGCGGCGGCCCGCCGGGAATCGGTGGCAGCGGAACACCCTGGTCACCGAATTGCTGAGCGCCTGAACGATCGAATGCGGGATTGTCCCAGGGAGCGGGCTGCCTGGGGGGTAGATTCGCCATACTGTGCTCCGATTCTGTCGGCTGTGTCGGTGCGCGCCAGCTGCGCCCGAAAGCTCTTAATACACTGAGCCTATTCTGGGTGACTCCTAAGCGGAAATTTCTTTCTTGCGTGGCGGTACGATTTAGGCATGAGTGAGACTGCTGCGCCCCTCGTTGGCGTGATCATGGGATCCGACTCCGACTACCGAGTCATGGCCGACGCTGTGGCGATGCTGCGCGAGTTTGGCGTCGCGCACGAGGTTGAAGTGGTGAGCGCCCACCGCACCCCCGACAAGATGGTCGACTACGCGCGCGGCGCGGCAGCCCGCGGGCTCAAAGTGATCATCGCTGGGGCGGGTGGCGCGGCGCACCTTCCCGGTATGGTCGCATCGATGACGACCCTGCCCGTGATCGGTGTACCGGTGCCGCTCGCGCTGCTTGATGGGATGGACTCGCTGCTGTCGATCGTGCAGATGCCCGGCGGGATTCCGGTAGCGACCGTGTCGATCGGTGGTGCGAAGAACGCGGGCATTCTCGCAGCACGCATTCTTGGCGCGAACGACCCGGTGCTCGCGGCAAAGCTCGCCGACTACGCGCAGGGCCTCACCGACATGGTTGCAGACAAGAACGACGCGCTTAAAGCTAAGGTCGCTGCCGAGTAACCGGAGGATCCAGTGTGGATCCTGCGACTCGCCCTGACGCTGTGGCGCCAGCGTGAAATACGCGAAAAAGCTTCGCTTCTTCGCCCGAGTATTTCACGCCCGCAGGATGACGTAGAAACTCGTCATTCTGCGGGAGCTTGCGACTCGCAGAATCCAGACACGGCGCACGTGAACTACAGGTTTGCGTGCGTCTCCCAGAGCTGCCACGCGGCCGACCCCCATGTGAAACCGCGGCTGCGGTCGATCGCCAGCACCGACAGTGTGTGCAGCAGCTCAACGTCGCGAAAGAGAGCGGCAAACTGCGCGGCAAACGCGGCCTGGTCGGTGGCTTCGATGGCGGCATCGAGCACGATCTCTGCGGTAGCCTCGTGGCCAGCGTGCAGCACGGGCAGCCCCGTCGCGAGCGCGGCAAGCAGGGTGTAGCCCGTGCCGGTGTACGCCTGCGGTTGCGCGAGCAACGCCGCACCGTCGAGCACCGCACCAATGTCGGCGAGCTCGCGCGCCCGCACCACGGTCACGCGGTGCTGCAGGTCGTCGGGCACCCGCACTGACGGTTCAGACGCGTCGCGTGTGCCGGGCAGCGGGTCGAGCCCCTCGAGCACCACGAGCGGCGGCAGCGAAGGGGTCACGCGCAGCGCCTCAAGCACCCACTCGAGCCGGCCCAGTTCGCCCGGCATAGCCGTGGTGAGCGAATACAGCGCGGGCAGCCCCAGAGCTGCGCGGCGCGCGGCGGCGTCGGCGCCGGGCAAGAACGCGGTGGGTGGGGCCAGCTGCATCACCTGCACGGGCAGGTCGTGGCCGTACTTGCTCTGCAGCGCGCGGGCAGTGGCGTGCGTGTTCGTGATGAGCACGTCGGCGAGCTTTACCGCGCGGCGCACATAGCTGCGGTAGAGGCGGGCTTGCGAGCCGCCCATGAGCGACGGCGCCTCCCACGCGATGGCGTGCGGAATCGTCACCGAAGACTGCGACCCGTCATCTTCGCCGCGGGTGCGCAGCGGCAAAAGCGGGGTGAGCGAGTGCACAAACTCGCCGTCGAGCGGGCGAGCGGTCGTGCCGCTTTGCCACAGGAGCGGCAGCATGCCCGCACGAATAGGCAAGTGCTCGGTCTGAATCTTGGCAGATGACACGTCGAGCTCGGGCGAACCCTTCGCGATCAGAAAGCGTGCACTGCAGCTGCGCGGCGCGGTCGCCCCGATCGCCTTGATGAGGTCGTGGGCAGCGGCGCGCTGCACCTGCAACTCCCAGTCAGGAAATGGTTCGGCAATGAGCGTGAGTGATGCCAACTGTCCCCTCCGCTTTCTCGCCACCGCACACGTGTAGCCGGTGCCTGTACCCAGTCTACGGAACCCGCGGCGGTGAAACCTCCCGATTAGCCCCGTGTGTTACGTGAAGAGACACAACCGAGACATTCGTGTGCATATAACTGGCCTCTGAGTGGCCCGTCGGCTACGCGTTTCACGTGGCTGAGTGTCGCGCCAAAGAAACGCCCAGTAACCTAGGGGCTATGCGAGTCTTGCTAACCGGCGGTGCCGGCTACATCGGTACCCACACAGCACTGGTGCTGCTTGAGCGTGGCCACGAGGTCGTGGTGCTCGACGATTTCTCAAACAGCAGTGTCGAAGCGGTGCGGCGCGTCGAGGCGCTCACGGGCAAGACGATTCCCGTGCTCGAGGCCGACCTGTCTGACCGTTACGAGACGCGGGCGCGGCTTATGGGTGTCGAGTTTGATGCGGTGATTCACTTCGCCGGTCTCAAGGCCGTCGGCGAGTCGGTCGCGCAGCCCACGCGCTACTACCGTGTCAACCTCGACTCGACGCTGGTGCTGCTCGACCTGATGCGCGAGCGCGGCGTCGACAAGCTCGTGTTCAGCTCGTCGGCCACGGTCTACGGCGACCCGGCCAGCTCGCCCATCGACGAGCAGGCCCCCGCGGGCGTGCAGCTCACCAACCCTTACGGCTGGTCGAAGTTTATGAACGAGCAGATTATTCGTGACACGCAGGCGGCGTGGCCCGAGCTCGGCGCGGTGCTGCTGCGCTACTTCAACCCGGTCGGGGCGCACCCGTCAGGTCGCATCGGCGAGCACCCCGCAGGGATTCCCAACAACCTGATGCCGTTCGTGGCGCAGGTTGCTGTGGGCAAGCGTGCCAAGCTCAGCGTGTTTGGCGACAGCTACCCAACGCCCGACGGCACGGGCGTGCGCGACTACATTCACGTGATGGATCTGGCCGAGGGGCACGTCGCCGCCCTCGAGAAGCTCGAGGCGGGCGTAAAAACCTACAACCTGGGCTCGGGGGTGGGTTCGAGCGTGCTCGATGTGGTGCGCGCGTTTGAGGCAGCCGCGGGCCGCGAGGTGCCCTACGAAATCGTGCCCCCGCGCGCCGGTGACGTCGCTGAGGTGGTCGCTGATCCGGCACTTGCTAATGAAGAGCTTGAGTGGCACACGAGCCGCAGCCTCGCCGAGGCCTGCAGGGACTCGTGGGCGTGGCAGTCGGCGAATCCCGACGGATACGGCGAATGACCCTGAACCTCGAGCAGCCGCTGCGGTACCCAGATACCGCCTCAGAGCAGCTCATGACCAAGCGAGCTTGGTGGCTGGTGGTGGTGGGCTTCGTGCTGCCTGGCAGTGCGCAGATTCTCGCGGGCAAGCGCAAGCTCGGCCGCACCGGGCTCGTTGCGTCGATCGTTTTCATCGCGGGCGGCGTGGCGGCGATTGCGGGGCTGCTGCTCGCGCAGGTCGCGACCCTCACGTTTTTCACCAACAGAATCACGCTGTTTGTGCTGCAGTGGCTGCTCTATGGCTACGCGGTGCTGTGGCTGGTGCTCGGGTTCGATACGCTGCGGCTCACGCACCTGGCGCGCGTGACGCGCCACTGGCGGGTGCCGGTCGCGGTGCTGTCGGTGATACTCACGATCGCACCGGCCGCGGGCGCGGCCTGGGTGGCGACCACGGTCGGATCGACGCGGGCGCTGTTTAACAGCGTGTTTCAGTCGGCTCCGGCGGTCGAGCCGGTCGACGGCCGCTACAACATTCTGCTCTTGGGCACCGACGCCGGATCAGACCGAGAAGGTTTGCGCCCCGACAGTATTTCGCTCGTGAGCGTCGACGCGAAGACGGGGCAGTCGGTGATCGTCGGGTTGCCGCGTGACCTGGTCGACGCACCGTTTCCAGAAGACTCGCCGATGTATGACGTGTTTCCTGAGGGGTACTGCGACGAGCTCAACAACTACGAGGTCGTCGAGGGTGGCGGCTACTACTGCTACACCACGGGGGCGCTCAACTCGCTCGTGGCCGAGGTCGAATCGTCGGGCTCGCCGTCGTACAGCGGGTTCTACGCCGACGCCGCGTCGCGTGGCTCGTCGCCCGGCATCGAGGCGACGAAAGACGCGGTCACGGGCATCACCGGGCTCGAGACACAGTTCTTTGTGCTCATCAACATGGACGCGTTTGAGAACCTGATCGACGCGCTCGGCGGCGTCGACATCTACGTCGAAGAGCCGCTGCCCATTGGCGGCGACGAGTTTGGCAATGGCGTCACCGGGTGGGTCGAGGCCGGGCAACAGCACATGAGCGGCTACAACGCGCAGTGGTACGCAAGGTCACGGTATGGCTCGACCGGCGGCGACTACGACCGCATGGAGCGTCAGCGCATCTTGCAAGCGGCGATTCTCGCGCAGATGAACCCGCAGAACGTGCTCACCAGGTTTCAAGACATCGCGTCGGCGGGCACCGAGCTCGTCGAAACCGACATTCCCGAGTCGATGCTGGGGCGTTTTCTCGACCTCGCGACGAAAGCGCGCGGCTACGAACCCGTGAGCGTCGAGCTGGTGCCGCCCGCGTTTAACCCCGAGGCGCCCGATTTCTCGATCGCACACCAGCTGGTGGCCGACGGGGTGGCGGCGGCGTCACCGCCCCCCGAGGGCAAGTAGCCCGCGGCAGGTAGGGGCATCTTCGGGCACCTTCGGGTAGCTACGGGCAGCTACGGGTAAGCTTGTCGAGGTTTTGAGAAGGAGAGTGTTCGCATGCGCGTAACCGCCGTACTGGTGGCGTACAACAGGCGGGAGCTGCTGCTCGAGTCGCTCGCCGCCCTCGCCGCACAGACGAGGCCCGTCGACCGTCTCGTGGTGGTCGACAACGCGTCAGACGACGGCTCGGCCGACGCCGCGCTCGCTGCGACCGAGTCGTGGGGTGACCGGGCTCGCGTCATCAAGCTCACCGCTAACACGGGCGGGGCCGGCGGCTTTGCCGTGGGCATCGCCGCCGCGGTCGCAGAAGACGACACCGACTGGGTGTGGGTGATGGACGACGACACGGTGCCCACACCCGAGGCGCTCGCGGGTGCGCTCGCCGCGCACGAGCGGTACGTCGCGTTGGGCGCCGATGACCTCGCCGTGATGGGGTCGCGCGTCTTGTGGACCGACGGCGAAGACCACCCCATGAACACGCCGAAGCCCAAGATCCGGGCCTCGCACGCAGAGCGCGAGCGGGCCGCGGCCGCGGGCGGCCTCGAGATCAGGTCGATCTCGTTTGTGTCAGCGTTCTTGCGCGCCGCGCGCGTGCGCGAACAGGGCCTGCCGCTCGCCGCATACTTTCTGTGGAACGACGATTTCGAGTACTCGGCTCGGCTCCTGCGCGGCGCGCGCGGCCTGTACGTGCCCGGATCGGTGGTTACGCACAAGACCGCCAAGCGCGGCTCGAGCGACGCCGACCCCGGCCCCCGGTTCTTCTTCGAGGTGCGCAACAAGCTGTGGGTGTTTCGCCGCTCGCAGGCGCTGTACTGGTGGGAGAAGGTGCTGTACTCGGGCGCGAGCGCGCGCCGCTGGCTGCGCACGTTTAAGGCCTCGAGCGACCGCGCGCAACTGCGCGACTGCCTGAAGCGCGGCTGGCGTGACGGCTGGCGAAAGAATCCCAAGGCGACGCATCGCGTGCTGCGCGATGCGGGTGTGCCCGTCGACGTGATGGTCGCGGTCGACCGGCTTTCGAAGCTCGACAGTCGCTAGGCAAAGTCCCCTCGCCTCGTTAGGCTGAGGCAAAGGTGATTCGGGGGAATCGCCTGGGGGGACACAAATGAAACCGCTGTTGAGTGGGCTTTGCGCACTCGTTTTACTGTTGGGGAGCGATCTTGCGGCGCCCGGAGCGGCCGCTCTGCCCGCTATATCTGCTTCGTCTGCTCTAGAGAGCTCCGGATCAGCCAGCCCACCTGCGGAGTCGCCGCCGTGGGCGGGCACAGAGGTTGAGCCGCCCGGCTCTGGCGCGGACGTAGCGGCCGACGCGGACACAGGCACCGACACCGGGGCCGACGCCGGGGCCGACGCCGACGCCGACGCCGGGACCAACGCCGGGGTGCAGCCCGAGGGCGTCGGTACACAGCGGGAGCTGGCGCTCGATCCGGCGCTTGAGATTGCGCCTGAGACAGCGCCTGGGACAGCGCCTGAGACAGCGCAGCCGGGATTGCAGGCGGCGCAGCGGCCCACGCTCGCGCAGGTGCGGGCCGACGTCGTACGCATCACGAACGAGCTGCGGGCGGCGCAGGGCAGAGGAGCGCTGAAGAGTGACCCGCGGCTCGATGCGATCGCGCTGACCTGGAGCGAAGTGCAGGCGCGCGACAAGACGATGAAACACAACCCAGCGATGAGTTCGCAGGTGCCCGCAGGGTGGGCGCGTGTGGGCGAGAACGTGGCATACGGTTACTCCTCGGCCGCCGCGGTGATGGAGGGGTGGCGCACTTCGTCGGGCCACTACGCGAACATCATTCAGACTCAGTACACCCACATTGGGGTGGGAGTCGCCTACAGCACGGGTGGCGTGCCGTACTACACGCAGGTGTTTGCCGCGTATCCGGGCGGGCTCGCGGCGCCGGGGGTCTTCGTCGACGTGAACCCCGGTGCGCCGTTCTACAAAGAAATCACGTGGATGTTTGAGTCGGGGCTGTCGAACGGCTCGGCCGTGCCTTCGGGGCGCGCTTACCTACCGAAGTCGTCGGTGTCGCGCGAAGCGATGGCGGCGTTCTTGTATCGACTCAACACGCCGGCAGGAGCCACGAAGCCTGCGGGATACACAGTTCCGAGTGTGTCGCCGTTTGCCGATGTGCCGACAAACCACAAGTTTTATAAGGAGATCGCGTGGATGGGCGCGAGCGGTATTTCGACGGGCAACGCGCAGCCGCGGGGCAAACCCACTTATGATCCGCGGGGCGCTGTTTCACGTGAAGCAATGGCCGCGTTCATTGCACGCATGGAGGGCACGAACGGGTATAAAGCGCCGCGCACTTCTTCTTTTCAAGATGTTGCGCCGAACGACAAGTTCTACACGCAGATCTCGTGGATGTACGACAGCGGCCTTTCGACGGGCACGAAGCAGCCGGGGGCGCTGCCCAAGTATGAGCCGCGGCAGTCGGTGTCGCGAGAGGCGATGGCCGCGTTCATCTACCGGCTCAGGCACTAATTGAGCCGGGCAGCGATGTGCGCAAGCACGAGTCGGCATCGAAACGACGAGTCGGCATGAAAAATACGTTTTTATCGGGCCGACTCGTCGTTTCGATGCTGTTTCGTGCCGCAGACTCACAACTGCGCACTCCGCACTCCGTACCGAGCACTCTGCACCTCGTACCGCGTAAGCTCGTCAGATATGAATGACGCTGCACCTACCGCTCCGTTCACGCTGCTGCTGCCCGTGTACGCGGGTGATGACCCCACCTTTTTGCGGCTGGCCTTCGACAGCTCGGTCGAGGGGCAGACGCTGCGGCCCGCCGACGCGGTGATCGTGCAAGACGGCCCGGTGCCCGAGGCCCTCGCGGCAGAGCTCGCGAGTATCGAACAGCGCAGCCCGGTGCCCGTGACCGTGGTGCGGCTGGCAGAAAACGGCGGGCTGACGCGGGCGCTCAACGCCGGGCTCGACGCCTGCACGCGCGACGTGGTGGCGCGCATGGACGCCGACGACGTGTCTGAGCCGACGCGGTTCGAGAAACAGTGGGCGCTGATGAGCGAGGGCTACGACCTCGTCGGCACCGGCATGGTCGAGTTTGACAGTGACCCGGCAAGGCCGGGAGCAACGCGCACACCGCCTGTCGGTGCGGCGCGCATTCGCGACCATGCTCGCAGCCACAATCCGTTCAACCACCCGACCATGATGTACCGCCGCGACGCGCTCGAACGGGTCGGCCGGTACGAGCCGTTTGGCAAGATGGAGGACTACTGGCTGGGCATTCGGCTGATCGCCGCGGGCGCGCGGGTCGAGAATATTGCTGAGCCGCTCGTGAAGTACCGTGTGGGGGCGGGCGCGTTTGCGCGCCGCGGCGGGTGGACCGAGGCTCGCACCGAGTGGAAGCTGCAGAGCGCCATGCGCAAGATGGGCTTCGTGACGCGCGGGCAGTACGTGCGCAACGTGGTGCTCAAGGGCGCATACCGGCTCATGCCGGCATGGGTGAAGAAGATCGTGTTTCGTGAGGTCGTGGGAAAAGGCCTGCCAGGTGATCGAGCGTAGCGTCGGGGTTCGTCGTACTCGCACAGCAGCGCTCGCGGCGCTCATGGCGGTTGCGATGGCATTCGGCGCCATACCGAACGTGCCGGGGGCGCAAGCGGTCGCGCAGTCGGAACGGGCAGAGCCTGCAACAGCAGAGTCTGAGCCAGCAAAGTCTGAGCCAGCGGAATCAGAGCCAGCAGAGCCTGAGCCAGCAGAGTCTGAGCCAGCAGAGTCTGAGCCAGCAGATCCGGACCCCTCGGTCACGACGCAGGGGGACGAGCCGCGCGGACCCAACGGCGAGATCGCTTCATCTTCGCCGGGGCCGGAGACCGCTAAGCCGTGGCCCGGCGAAGAAGCAGTGCTGCGCGAGTCCGCGCGTGCCATGAGCACGGGCGGGCGAGGATCGGTAATCGGCAACGACTACCCTGCGAAGTACAAGAATTTGCCGTGGCCGTACACGAGCAACAACATTTGGGACGAGTGGAATTTCGCCTACCGGCAGTGCACCTCCTTCGTCGCATGGCGCATGAACAGTGCCAATGGCGTGAAGTTCTCGAACCAGTACATGGGGCTCACACGATGGGGCGATGCCGGGCAGTGGGCAAACTCGGCCCGCAGCGTGGGGATCCGCGTCGACAATATACCCGAGGTGGGCTCGATCGCTTGGAATGGGCCGCTCTACGAGGGAGCCTCGGGGTTCGGACACGTTGCCTGGGTGGCGCGTGTACTCGACAACGGTTACATCGTCATCGAGGAGTACAACGCAAACTGGTCGGGCAGCTACGGTACGCGTACGGTGAGGACCGACGAGTTTCAGGGCTATATTCACGTTAAAGACATGACGCAGCCGTTTGCCAAGTCGCCGGCCCCCACGATCTCGGGTGCGCACAGCGCCAACAGCGAGCTCACGGCAGAAACCTCCGGCTGGTCGCCCACCCCCACGAAGATGACCTATCAGTGGCGACGCAATGGCGCCGTGATTGCCGGCGCAACGGGCAAGTCATACTCGCCAGTGTCAGCTGATATCGGCACGAAGTTGACGGTGGAGGTGACCGGTATTCGGCCAGGCTATGCGTCGCCCGTCAAGCGGTCAGCCGCGACAGCGACGATCATGATGCCAGACCTTGACGGCAACGGACTCGACGATACCCAGGAACTGCAGCAGTGGAACACCGATGTGAACGGCGACGGCCTGCCAGACGTCGTGGGATTTCACCCAAGCGGTCCGCGCGTAGCATTGCGCACGAGCACTGGGCTTGGACCCATAAAAACCTGGGGAATCGGATACGGCACGAACACCGGCTGGAACACTGTCCTCGACCATCCGCGTGCACTCATCGATGTGAACGGAGACGGCCCTTCTGACGTTGTCGGGTTTGGGGGCGTGGGCGTTTACGTGTCTCTGAGCACGGGGTCCAGTTTCAAAGACCCGGTGCTGTGGTCAACCGGGTTCACGGCGGCCAACAATTACAACGTGCGCGATAGCCCACGCGCGCTTGCCGATGTGACGGGCGATGGCCTGCCCGATGTCATTGGCTTTGCCCACGGCGGGGTTGAAGTGGCCGTCAACACTGGCACCTCGTTTGCGAAGGCCAAAGAATGGGTGAAGGGGTTTGGGGCGGGATCCGGCTGGTCGCCCGACACCACCCGCAGGTTCCTTGTCGACATGAATCGCGATGGTAAGGCCGATGTCGTCGGCATCTCAGACCTGGGCGTGTACGTGTCGTTGAATAACGGGTCTAAATTTGCGGCGGCGGCGCTCTGGGCCGATGGCCGTGACTTTGGGGCGCAGAGCGGCTGGACGTCTGCCCAGCACCCACGAACCCTCGCTGATGTGAACGCCGACGGCCTCCCCGACGTGGTGGGCTTTGCGTCCGACGGCGTTTACGTCATGCTCAATACGGGCGCCGGGTTGCGCCCGAGGTCGAAGTGGGTCGACGGGTTTGGGGTGTCGAATGGATGGAAGGTCGGTGCTCACCCGCGGGTGCTCGCCGATGTGAACGGTGACGGCCGGGCCGACGTTGTCGGGTTCAGTTCCGAGGGCGTCTATGTGGCGCTCAGCACGGGTACGAGCTTTCGGCACGCAGCCCAGTGGAGCAGCGAGTTTGGGGCCGCCGACTGGCGCGCCGATCTGCAACCGCGTCACGTCACCGACGTGAATGGCGACGGTCTCGCCGACATCGTGGGGTTCGCTGATGCTGGAGTCCGTGTTGCGTTGAGCAATGGATCCGGGTTCAACGCTTCGAAGCTCGAACTCAATCAGTTTGGCCGCAAAGCAACGGGCTGGAACGTCGCACAGCACCCCCGCGGCATCGGGGTGCAGACTCTGTCGAAGCGCCCCACGCCCGTCGTGAAGGGGGAGGTGCGGGTCGGGGAGAAGCTTTCGGCGAGCATCGGCGCCTGGGAACCCGCGCCGGTAACGCGCAAGCTCCAGTGGACCCGCAACGGCAAGGCGATCTCGGGCGCCACCGGCACAAGTTACACCCTCACCGCGGGCGACCTGGGTGCCAAGATTGCCCTCAACGTGAGCGCAAGCAAGCCCGGGTTTGCCCGGGTCGCACTCAACTCGACCGCGCACGAGGTGGCTGAGGGCCGGCTTGAGGCGGCAGTACCCACTGTTCAGGGGGCTGCGAAGCTCGGCTCCAAGCTCACGGCCAGCGCCGGATCGTGGGGCCCCGGTGACGTGAAACTGACGTACCAGTGGAATAAGGGCGGCAAGCCGATCCGGAACGCCACGAAACAGAGTTACCAGCTCGCGCGTGAGGACGTGGGGCACCGAGTGACGGTGACCGTGACGGGTACGAAACCCGCCTACGCGACGGTCGCGCGCACCTCGACGGCGCTGCGCGTGCCGGGCACACCGGAGCTGCCGGCAAGCACGCCGTTTGGCGACGTAGACACCGGGCACAAGTTTTATCACGAGATCGCGTGGATGGCGACATCGGGGATGTCGACGGGCGTGAAGCAGCCGAGCGGCAAGCCGCACTACCAGCCGCGCGATGCCGTGTCGCGTGAGGCGATGGCGGCGTTCCTGTTTCGGCTTGAAGCGCCGGGGGACTACTCGCCTCCCGCAGATTCTCCGTTCGTCGACGTGCCGGTGGACCACAAGTTTTATCGCGAGATCGCATGGATGTCGGCATCGGGGCTATCGACGGGCTCGCCCGCCTCAGGCGGTCGGGCCTATCAGCCGAGGGACGCTGTCACGCGTGAGGCGATGGCCGCGTTCATTTACCGGCTTGAAGGAGCTACCGCGCAGGCCCCGTCGGAGTCGCCGTTCGGTGACATGAAGAAGGGCGACAAGTTCTATAAAGAAATCGCCTGGATGGGTAATGAAGGGTTGTCAACGGGCAACAAACAGGCGAGTGGAAAGCCCTTCTATGCACCGAAGGACACGGTAACTCGTGAGGCGATGGCGGCGTTCTTGTACCGACTTGAAACTGGGCGGCAGGAACATTGACGACTACACTGGGCGGGTTGCCAATATAGGGAGATTCGTGTGATCGCACCAGTAGTAGCCGCCCAGCCCCGTACCGGGGGACGTAAGAGTATGAAGGCGCTAGCTCTGCTGGCAGGTTTTGCAATGTTCAGCTCAGGGCTAGTTATGGGTGCGGCATCGCCTGCCCTCGCTGACGAGCCGGTGGCTGTCGAAGAGCCGATGGCGGTCACTGGTGAACTCGCTGACCAGCCGGTTGCGCAGTCTGCGTTGCCGTGCGGCAATGACTCGTGGTGGGATTTTCCGGAGCCGATCGTCACGGGGCGAGTTCAGGTAGGCAAGACGCTTTCAGCTTCCCACGAGCCGGTGGTGCCCGCGGGGGCTACCGCCGTTTACCAGTGGTACAGCACTGACGTAAATGCGAATGCAGACATGGTTCCCATCAGCGGCGCGACGGGGTTGACGTACAAGCCGACTACGGCAGATATTGGCAAGTGGATAACCTTCGAACTTCGTGCGTTCGCCAATAATAACTGCACGAGAAAGACCGGACTCTCTGTCGGGCCAGTGCGCACCGATGCCGCATATAAGGCCCCCGCCAAGAGCCCGTTCGGCGATGTCACCACGGCAGACAAGTTCTACCAGCCGATTGCATGGATGAAAAAGTCAAACGTGTCGACCGGAACCGCAGCAGGAGAGTACCTACCGAAAGACGGAGTGTCTCGTGAAGCAATGGCTGCGTTCATGTTCCGATTCCAAGGAGCGACGCGCTATGTGGGGCCGACTGATTCTCCCTTCGCGGATGTGAAGCCGGGCGACAAGTTCTATGACGCGATCGCATGGATGTACGAGACGGGAGTGTCAACGGGTACGAAGCAAGCGGCCGGTAAACCGAAGTATCTGCCCAAAGACACGGTTTCGCGTGAAGCGATGGCCGCGTTCATCTATCGGCTTGAAGCAAGCAAGGCGAAGGCTCCAGACAAGACACCATTTAAGGACGTCTCGGCCAAGGACAAGTTCTTCAAGGAAATCGCCTGGATGTCGGCAACCGGGCTTTCGGGAGGCTACAAGCAGCCCTCGGGCAAGCCTGCCTATGCTCCCAAGGAGCGAATCTCTCGCGAGGCGATGGCGGCGTTCCTCTTCCGACTCGAAGGGAAGTAAGCACCCGTCCAGGGGTAGGTGAGTGGGTAGTGCGGGGCTCCAGTAAGATGATGGCGTGACTGACCTTCGCCCAGATTCCGCCCAGAGAATCGCCGCTATCGTGCCGTGCTACAACGAAGAAGCCTCGGTCGCGCAGGTCGTAACCGACCTGCGCGACGCGGTGCCCGGCATCGTCGTGTACGTGTACGACAATAACTCGGCAGATCGCACCGCAGAGGTGGCGGCTGCGGCGGGCGCAATTGTGCGCCGCGAAGAACGTCGCGGCAAGGGCAACGTGGTGCGGCGCGCTTTCGCTGACATCGATGCCGACGTGTACCTGCTCATCGACGGTGACGACACGTACGAGGCAGCGATGGCTCCCGCGATGATCGAGAAGCTGCTGTCGGGACCCTACGACCACGTGCTCGGCTGCCGCGTCGACGACCCCACCCAAACCGCATACCGTGTGGGCCACGCCCAGGGTAACCGCATGTTTAACAGCCTCGTTGGCTGGCTCTTTGGTGAACGGGTCACCGACATGCTTTCGGGGTACCGCGTGTTTTCGCGGCGCTTTGTGAAATCATTTCCGGCCCTGTCGGCGGGGTTTGAGATCGAGACAGAACTAACGGTGCATTCGATGGCGCTGCGGGTGCCTCAGTGCGAAATGCCCGTTGGGTTTAAGGACCGGCCCGAGGGGTCGGAGTCGAAGCTCAACACGTTCTCTGACGGGTTCAAGATTCTCTGGCTCATTGCCCGCCTGTTCTCGCACGAGCGCCCTTTTGCGTTTCACGGGCTGATCGCGACGATCAGCATGGTACTGGCCCTTATCTTCGGGCTGCCGGTGATCGCTGAGTACCTCGAGACGGGCCTCGTGCCGCGCATGCCTACGGTTGTGCTGGCCGCGGCGCTCGCCATCATTTCGGCGTTCGTGGCAACTACCGGGGCCATTATCGCCGCGGTATTGAAGAGCAGGCGAGAAGCAGCCAGGCTCGCCTACCTACGGTTCCGACCGGCGACGCGCGCGTGAAACTCGGGGGGTCGTTCTTTCGCTACCTGCTCGTAGGGGGCGGCATGAGCGCACTCGACCTAGGGCTGTTTAGTCTGTTTGCGGTGGCGTTTGGCGTGCCAGAGATTCCCTCGAACGTCGCGTCGACGATCATTACGGTGCTGGTGAGTTACCAGCTCAACCGACGTTTTGTGTTTCAGGGTGCCCGCTCGGGTTGGCGGGCATTCTTCTCGTTCGCGGGGTTGACGCTGGTAACGGGGCTGCTTGTGCAGTCATTCATTGTGTGGGGAGTTATTTCGCTCGGTGTCGCTGTCGCGCCGGGACTGCCTCACGGCGTGCTCGCGCCAGCAGCAAAGGTGGTTGCGATGGGAGTAGGGGCGCTCTGCAACTACTTTGGGTATCGATTCATTCTTGAGCCCCGGCGGCAACAGGCGTAGTGCTGCCGGGCCCGGGCCAGGACCTGGATCCCGGCCAGGACCGCGGATCAGAACGGTTCTCGGTTCTTAGGATCGAAGCGATTGGGGGATCGGGCTGGCCGATAGTCGGGGTCGTCATCCCACTCGTCGTATCCGAATGGATACTTGGCTCTATTCTCGGCGGCGATTGCCGCGGCATCAGGTGACTCGAGCGCGGTGCGAAACATAACCTTTGAAGGCGGTTTGGTGCGATACTCGCGCCCCGACGGGAAGGTCCAGGTGAACTCGCCGCGCTCGCCCTGTTCAACGAGGCAACCGCCGTGATGTTTAATCACATGGTGCCCACGACATAGACTACCAGTGTTGCTTAGTGATGTGGGGCCGCCATGTTCGGCTGCGATGGTGTGGTCAATGTCACACCGGTAGATGGGCAGAGTACACCCAGGGAAGCGGCAGTGCGGGTCTCGCGCTGCCAGGTATCGCCTCAGATGCGCCGGTACGCGATAGGTGTCTACGGAGAGAATGTCGCCGCTGGATTCGTTGCCACCGGCTGCACCGTCGGCTGCACCGTCGGTGGCGCCTTCGGTGGTGTCGTCGGTGACGATGACCGTGTCCCAGGTGGGGGTGTCGTGGATCACTCGAGTCGCTGTGTCGGTGTCGATCGGCCCAACACCCACGAGCTCGGGTTGGAAGCCACCCTCGTGATCTTCGGGGCGGAAAGTCTGCCCGGCGTCGGGCTGATCGGCCGCGTCGGGCTGGTCGGCGGCACCGTCAAGACGGCCGGTGAGCGACACCGGCACGAGCACCTGTACACGAGCGGTTACGCGAGGCCCGCGCCGCTTACCGTTACCGTTGCCCGGGCCGTAAAGTTCGTCGTCATCGACCTCCCCGTGTAGTAGCAGGGCGATCAAGCTATCGGCGCGCGCCTCGCCCAGGGGCCGTTTCAGGGCCGCTGCGCCCGCTGCTGAGATGGGCTCCGCGGGGGTTGCAGTGCAAGTCGCCGACTTTGCGGCCGCGAGGTCGTGGGTCTGCAGCATCTTGCCGTACTGCGTCAACCGGTCGAACACGGCGTGCGCTTCAAACGTGGTCACGAGGGCTCGCACCTCGCACATGCCGTCGTCTCGCTCGATGAGTTTCACACACCGGTCACGCTTCGCTATGCGATGCCGCTCGTCAAAGGTCACCCCGGCCAGCTTCTCGGCTAGTCGCTTCGCCACCGGTTGTAATTGCTGTGGGGTGAGCTCGCGCGCGTGCGCGACGACAGCGAGATCGAACACTTCGTATCGGTGGGCGATCTCACGCTCGGCCGCCTCATCGTCCAATGGAGCCCCGTCGGCATCGGTGAGAGTTGTGCCGAGCTGTTCAGTGGCGAGGTGCCCGATCACATGGCCCGCGTTGACGACGCTGCGCACGTGTTGTTCAGTTACTTCGCCCCGCGACAGGGCTTCGACCATGCCACTGCAGTGGGTAACCGCGTGGGTAGCCTGGGTGATGTCGTTCGCGACCCGGCCCTCAGAGACGCGCAGAACCGCGCTCATTTCAGCACGCACGACCCGGTGACACCGATCGCGCCACACCGCCGACCGGCGCGGGGTATTGCTCGCTGGGGGGCGCGTCTCAACGTCTGCCGCTGGAGCTGGCTCTGCACCTGGCTCTGCGCCTGCCGGATCCGCCTCGCCCACTGCCGGATCCGTCTCGCGCGTTGCATGCGCTGTCTCATTCTTACGAGCGAGCTCCTCGCGTGCCTCGGCGAGTTCTGCCTCCATCGACCCGGGCTCGGGGAGGACCGGCCTGTCGCCTTCACGCTCGGCGAGATCGAACGCCGCTGCTAACAGCTTGGTTCGCTCGGCCTGCAGGCCACGAATGCGCGCGTCGACGTCGGCGACCTGGGTGACCAGGTCGGCGAGCTGCCCCCGGTTAGGGCTTTCGACGTCGAATGGATGTTGCATGATTTCATTACAACAGGGACCACCGACATCGCCTCATCGAAAAACGGCGAAAACACGTGCCTCGACGAAAGTCGCGAGATCTTCTCGGTATCCCACAACAAACGACTCGATTGGTAGGTTAGCGGCCTACAAAGGTTTCATCGGCATCGGCATCGGCATCGGCATCAGCATCAGCATCAGCATCAGCATCAGCATCAGCATCAGCATCAGCACCCGCACCAGCACCGGAACCAGCACCCGTACCACCACCGGCACCGGCGCTGACGCCGGGGGCGGTGCGCCGTGATCCGGCGATGACAGCCAAGAGCGGCAGCATCGAGAGCAGCGGGGCGGCATAGCGCGCCTCGGCAAACACCGGCGAGATCATGGCCGTGCCCCAGACGAGCAGCAGCAGTACCGAGACCGGGGCGGCAGCGCTGCGACGCCGCAGCATCGCGATCGCGGTGAGGAACACCGCGGCCCAGGTCCAGACACCAATATTCAGGGCCCAACCAATGATGGGCAGCTGCGGCAGCTTGTGATTGATCTCGTGCGCAAAGAATGCACGGTACCGCCCGGGCTCGGTGCGATCCGAGTCAAGGTTGGGGTCGAGTTCGTGCGCGGTGTTTTCACCCTTAAACGCAGTACTCGAAGCGTTGAGCATCATCACCCAGTCGTCGTGACTCACGAGACGGTAGGCGGGCCCGCGCTTAGCGTAGGGCATGTCGGGGTACCAGTAGCCCGTGGTTGACGCGAGCAGCGTGTCGACGTAGCTCGCGGGATGCTCGGCCCCCTGACGCAGCCAGAGCTTCACGAAGCCCGCAGGGTCGGCATCGAACGCCTCTGAATCGAAGCGGTTCTTCACGGCGTCGGCCCGGTCGAAGGCGTAGGCCTTGCCGATGTCCGCGCCAGCGTAGTACCGGTCGATGGCCTCGCGCGACGACGCGTCGAGCTGCTCGGGGTAGTCTCGCACCACGCGCGCGATCTGCTGCGACGGCAGCGAGAACATTTCACGCTTGTCACCGGGCAGCGCATCGAGCGTGGTGATCAGCGCGGCGTGACCCGCGACGTACAAAATGACGGCGGTGCCGCCGAGTCCGAGCCACTGCGCGCGACGCAGGTAGAAGCCCCGCCAGAGGCCCTGCAGACGGTCACGGCCCAAGAAGAAAAGCACGATGAGCAACATCGGCACGACGAGGTAGATGCCCGTTTTCTTCGAGAACATCACTCCGAGAGCGGCCGTGAAGAACGCGAGCCACAGCAGCCATCCTGCCGCCACCCCGCGCCGCATGCGGGCCACGATCACGGCGGCAGCGGTCGCAAACGCGGTCACAAACGCGGTGAGCCACACGTCCTTCCACAGCGTCACCGAGAACCACCCCATCATGGGGTGCGCGACGAGCAGCACCAGCGAAGTCGTGAGCAGCCAGCGGGGCGGAGCGAACTCCCTGAGCGAGGTGATGCACAGCGCGTAGATCACCGCGAGCACCAGCAGCTGCACAAGCGAGACGATGCCCAGCGCGGTCTGCACGTCGCCAGTGAGCGCGAGCGCCGGCCGCAGCACGGCCTGGATCGCGAGCGTGTTAGCGAGCGGGTGATGGTCGGCGTATGGTGCCTTACCGAGGGCCTGCCGAATCTGCACCAGCGTGTCGGGCGAGATGGTGCCAGGCCAAAGCAGCACCCAGTAAACGCCCCACCCTACCGCGAAAATGCCAAACAAAGCCGCGGCGAGCGGCCAGAACGGCAGCCCCCAGAACTTTGACCGACGACTGGGCAGCGACCATCCCGCCCAGTTGCGCGCGGCATGAAAGATGGGCAGCAGAATGACAAGAAACACGGCTGCCGCGAGCAGAACCTCGCCCGCGAACGCGACGATGCGTAACAATGAGGTGAGTTTAAGGCTCTGTTCTTGCACAATGCGCCAGCCCGCCATCTTCGCGAACCCAAAGGCGAGCGCCACGACGATGGCGAGCCACCACGTCGCGGGGGTGGCGGTTTTCCAAGAGTTTCGCCAGGTACGTGCAAGCCCGCTCTTCGGGCCGCTACCCGCCTTGTGCATCGACATAGCTCCTGACTTTATCAGGGGTGTAATCATTCGGTGTCCCGTAGAGTGGGGGCTATGTCTCGCCCGCTTCGCACGCTCACCGCCGCCGCGCTGGCGATCGTTCTTGGCGCGGGTCTTGTAGGGCAGCTCGGCCTCACCGCGCCCGCGTTCGCCACCGATACCGCCGCCAGCGGGCGCACTGACGCCGGGGCCGCGTCGGCTGCCGACGCGAGCGCTGCTGCGAGCGCAAACGCGAGTGCAAACGCGAGTGCCGGATCAGCTGCGGACGGTGCTTCTGATGCCGCGGCCGATGGTGGTGCAGGTGCAGGGTCTGACGCTGGTGCTGGTGCTGGTGCTGATGCGGGTACCGGTGCTGATGCGAGTGCTGGTGCGAACTCGGGCGCTGACGCGGGAGCCGATGCTGGGGCAGCCTCGAACAACGCCGGCGGCAGTGAAGCCGGCGAGAACAACGGCGCAAGTGGCGGCGGCACCGGCGCCGACTCTGGCGGGGCAGGCGACACAGACGGCAAACCTGACGACAAGCAGATCATCGACGAGGCCGAAGGCGCACGACTGAAGGCAGCATCTGCTTCGGACTTTGCTGGTTTGAAGGGCGCTGCGATGCTTAGTGACTTTAAAGCAGGCAACATCATTAATGACGCCAATTTCTACTATGGAAACGCGTTGAGCGCTGGGCAGATCCAAAGTTTTCTGGCTCGTCAAGTTCCTAAGTGTTTGATTGGCACGCCAGGCAAAATCGCGGGCGGGCCCGCCATCCTCGATGATGGCGCCAATGTAGGCGTCGTCGGACCGCACTGTCTGGTGAATATGCGGCTCGATACTTCGACTCAAACCAGTCTCTATTGCAAGCCCTATGCAGGGGCCCGTGGTGAGTCAGCGGCGCAGATCATTTCAAAGGTGAGCCGCGCATGCGATATCAGCCCGAAGATACTGCTTGTGTTTTTGGAAAAGGAGCAAAGCCTCGTCACAGATGACTGGCCAACAGTGCGTCAGCTGAACTATGCGACGGGAGCGAACTGCCCTGACTCTGGCCCGGGGAACACGGCAAACTGTGACCCTGGGGCGAAAGGTTTTGCTGTACAGGTGTACAAAGCAGCGCAGCTGCTGCGGTGGTACGAGTCCCGTAACGGATTGAACTACCATCCGGGCCAGGTTAATAAGATCAGCTGGCATGAGAAGGTCGATAGGAACTGCGGCACGTCTAACGTTGATATCGAAAACATGGCTACGGCCAGCCTGTACACCTACACCCCGTATCGTCCGAACAAAGCGGCGCTGGATGCTGGCTGGGGCACCGGTGATAGGTGCTCGAGCTATGGCAACCGTAACGTGTTTCTGTTCTATAACCTGTGGTTTGGTTCGCCCCAGACCAGGTTCCCTGATGTGCCAGACAGCCATAAATTCTATAAAGAAATTGAATGGATGGCGCAGACCAAACTAACGACAGGTAACCAGACCTCACACCCGCGCGTTTCGGCCTACCAACCGGGCTCGGGCGTGACGCGCGAGGCGATGGCCGCCTTCTTGTACCGACTCGAGAAGTCGAAGTACAAGGGCCCCGCCGTGTCGCCGTTTGAAGACGTGCAGCCCGGTGACAAGTTCTACGACGAGATCACGTGGATGTACAACGAGGGCGTCTCGACAGGCAACAATAATCCTGGCGGCAAGCCCAAGTTTGCCCCGAAAGACAACGTGTCGCGTGAAGCGATGGCGGCGTTTCTCTATCGCTTCCAAGAGAGCAGCTACGCGGGCATGGCCACGTCACCGTTCGCCGACATCGCGCCAGGGCACAAGTTCTACAAAGAGATCACTTGGATGCGCAAGCAGGGCCTCTCGTACGGCAATAAGCAGCCCAGCGGCAAGCCGACGTACGCACCCTACTCAGCGGTGTCGCGTGAGGCAATGGCGGCGTTCATCTACCGCCTGAAACACTAGCGTCTCCCATTCGAGGGGGAAGCCGTGATAATATAAGGCCACTACATCCCCCACGCCTCTCCATGAAGCGCACTTGGGGGATTTTCTATCTGAAGGAAGTGGTAGCCCGATGGCGGGTCAACGGCGTGCGTCGCGACCTCGTGGAAAACTCCTCTTCGACAAGCCGCCCATGTCGCTCGACACGTTGGCCGTTCGTCTCGCAGACAGGGGCATGGTCATCCCCGATAAAGAACGTGCAGTGAGGTACTTGCGTCACATCGGTTACTACCGCCTTTCCCCGTACACGATCCCTTTTCAACGGCCTGGGCCCGGCCACCTGTTCGAGGAAGGGACCACCTTCGACGAAGTCCTAGACCTCTACGTGTTCGACCGCTCTCTGCGGCTGCTCGTGCTTGACGCGATCGAACGGGTAGAAGTTGCGGTGCGTGCGGCACTGACCGACCACATGTCCACGGCGTATGACGACGCACACTGGTACATTAACCCTGATCATTTTCGTGACCAGGGGAAGCGCAACGGGCTTCTCAGGATCGTCCGAGAGACGGTTGATGCGAGGTTGCAGGCCGTCGCGGAGCCGACTGGGCCGCACAACGACGATAGAACCGTCGATGAGAAACCTCTTGTGCATCGCTCAGCGCTGGAACATTACTTGACCACATACGGCGCGCCTGAGCAGCCGCCGTCCTGGTTGATGGTCGAGACCTTGACGATAGGCCAGCTGGCAAGTACCTACCGCAATGTGAAGCTCCGGGCGGACCGGACTGCGGTTGCGAAGAGCCTCGGTCTGACTACCCCTGTACTCGAGTCCTGGCTCCAGAGCTATGTTCGTGTGCGCAACGTGTGTGCCCATCACGGCAGACTATGGAACGTCGGCCTTGGTGTGTACCCGGCCATTCCGACCACACCCTCTATTCCCTGGCTCTCACGGGGAGACGGACTACCAGAACGGTCAAGGAAACGTCTATATCCCGTTCTCGTGTCCTTGCAAGCAGCGCTGGATACGATCTCGCCGCGCAGTGGCTGGGCTCGGAGGCTTCATGAGCTGATCAAGCCGCGGCCTGTGATGAATCTTCGAGGAATGGGATTTCCCGTTGAATGGGCGAAGGACGAGTTCTGGAGCCGTCGGCTGGGAGGCTGAAACAACGCGAAGCTCAGTCGCGGCGCAGCAGCTGGTCTTCGACCAAGATGCGCAGCTCTGCCACGCGGCGGCTGTCTGCCCGTAGCTCGTCGATCTCGTCACGCAGCTCGGCGACCTCCTGTCGCAGCTGTGTGATGAGGTCTGCGGTCGACGTGATGGCCTCGGCTTTGAGTCGACGCTTTACGCGCTGCGCGCGAAACTGTAGCCGCGCTTCACGCAAGAGTGTGTTGAGACGGTTCATGAGAGTTCCTTTCGAATACGCGAGCTAGCCGACGCAGGCGCCGACGCCGACGTGAGCTCGGCCACAAAGTAGTCGCGGCGCACACCGTCTTCGTCGCGCGCCACCGCGCGGGTGAGTAGCGTGGCCGTCAGCCCGGCATGAGTCGCTGCAGCCTCAAACGTGGGCCACTCGAGATGCCAGGTGCGGGGTAGTTCGGGGTGGTACTTGCCGAGTGACTCGTAGTCGGCGGTGAACACGCGTGCGCCCGCCCGGGCTGCCGCCGCGAGCACCTGCAGCGCCGTCTCGAGGCCCACCCCGCCCAGCGCCGCGAACACGTGGTTGACCGTGATGATGCTGTGTTCAGCCTCGGGCAGCTTGCCCGCGATGTAGCGCATCACATCGATGCGTTCGACGAGGTTGACCCGGGTGCCCGTGTGGGGCGCCGGCTCGTGCAGCACGGGCGCTGCAAACGCAAAGTCGCTGGTGTGGCATGAGAGGCCCGCGGCCCGGTAGAAGGCTGCGTCTTGGCCTGATCCGGCACCTAGGTCGAGCACCTGCACGCTCTCGCCCGCCGCGCCCAGCTGCGCCGCCGCCTTGAGCACGTAGGGTCGAATGCTCGAGGTTTCGTGCGCGGTGGCGCCGTCGTGATAGCCGTCTTCCCACGCGTTGCGGCCAAATCCGTACGCCCCAAACCAGCTGTAGAAGCGGCGCCTGGTCGCGAGCGGCGTCTCGAATTTAAACGACGGATCAGGCGAGCGCCACGTGGGCCCGTAGCATGCGGTGAGCCACGCATCGGGGTCGCGCGGCGCCGGAAACGTGTGGCCGTGCATCATGACCTCACCGAGCGGCAGGATCGCGTCTTCGAGCCCCGGTGCGCGCACGTGAATGGGCTCATGAAAGTGGTTGTGCTTGTAGAACGCCGTAAAAATGTCGACGTAGTAGTCGACCTCGGTGGCGCTGCCTCGCAGTACCTGCAGGTGTGACCAGCTGTGCCGCAGCACGCGAAAGCCGCGGGCAATGAGCAGCTCGGCGAGGGCGTGGTTCTCGGTGACGAGGTCTGACGGGTGCGTGTGCGGGCTGAGGTACGCGAGGTCTGCGTCGTCGTCGTGGGGCAGAATCTCGCCGTCGCGCACCGCACCCAGCAGTGTGCCGCCGACCACAAATGCGGTGTAGCCCGCCTCTTGCATCACGTCGAGTACGGCGACGGCCGAGTCGGCCACGCGCTGCCGCATGTCGAGGTCACCGTCGAAGGTGTGACGCATGAGGCCCCACTTGTTGACGGCCACGTCACGTCCGCGCTCGTCGGTCAGGTCGGGGTGGCCCGACCCGCGCCAGCGCAGGGTGCCCTGCCATACGAGATCGCCGCTGCCCGCATCAACCAGGCGCACCTGCTCGCTGCCACGCAGCCGCTCGCGCAGGGAGCGCGGCCACGGCACGAAGGCCCGCTTGCGGGTCGTGGGCGCCTCGAGCGACCAAATGCGGCGCCCGGCAAACTCGACGTTGAGCGTCGTGGGAGGGCGGGTGCCGGCCTCGGCAGCGAAACGAACTCCTCGTCGCGTGACGGTGGCTCTCACTCGAAGGCTCTCCTTGGTGCTGAAGTCGGTGCTGATGTTGGTGCTGACGTTGGTACTCAGACGTCGCGCCGTGTGGGCGCTGGGCATCGTTCCAGCGTAGCAGCGGCCTGTAACCCGCGAGACTTAGTCGGCATGTGATAATTTACTTTGTCTACGAATAGCTGCTAGCTTGCTTCGAGGTAATACCCTCATAGCCATCTCCCATGGAGTTTCAATCGTGCACCCCCATGCCACCTCGTCCAAGCTGCGCCGAGGCCTGTTTGCGACGCTCACGAGCGCCGCGCTGTTGCTCGGGGCGGTGACGCCCGCGGCCGCTGCGCCCACGGGCGAGCAGGCCGCCACGCTCGAAGCGGGCTCGACGACGGGCGCATCGCGCGTGCTCGCTCCGGATCAGCGCCCCGCTGTGAACGCCGGTGACGAATCTGGCGCCAGCGGCGGCACCGGCGGTGCGGCCGAGGCTGGGTCGCAGGGCGGCGGTGATGGCGCCGGCGGTAGCGGTAATAGCGGCGGTAGCGCTGGCGGCGATGCCGCTGGCAATGGTGCCAATGGCGAAGAAACCGGCGGCGGCGCCGATGACAATGCGACCGGCGGCAATGATGCCAGTGGCGAAGCCGGCGGCGGCGGGGCCGAGGGTGAGCCCGGCGGCGTCGATGCCAGCGCCGACGCTAACGCGAGCGCCGACGCTGACGCCAGCGTCAATGCCAACGCCACTGCCAACGCCACTGCCAACGCCACTGCCAACGCCAATGCCAACGTCAATGCCAATGCCAACGTCAACGCCAGCGGCGATGCTGACGGCGAAGACGTAGAAGAGACCGACGGCGAAGACGACGACGAAGACTCGACAGATAAGAAGACGCAGACCGCACCCAAGGGTGAAGCGGCGAAGGCGGCTCCCAAGACCGCGCCGTTTAAAGACGTGCCGGCGAAGCATCAGTTTCGCGACCAGATCGCGTGGCTCGCGGGCACCAAGATCACGACCGGCTACGCCGACGGGTCGTTTAAGCCGCGGGCGCACGTGTCGCGCGACGCGATGGCCGCGTTCTTAGAACGGTTTGACACGGCGCCGCCGCTACCCAAGGCGAAGTACTCGCGCTTCACCGATGTGAGCACCTCACACAAGTTCTTTCGCGAGATCTCGTGGCTCAGCGCGACGGGGGTGACGACGGGGTACGCCAACGGCCGGTTTGTGCCAGCGGGTTCGGTCGAGCGCCAGGCGATGGCGGCGTTCTTGTATCGGGCGGCGGGGCGGCCTTCGTTCAAAACACCCACGCGGGCGAGCTTTAGCGATGTGCCGCGCGGGCACAAGTTCTTTCGCGAGGTCGAGTGGCTCGCGAGCACCGGCATCACCACCGGGTATGCCAACGGCACGTTTAGACCTAATGCTCCCGTTGAACGCCAGGCGATGGCGGCGTTCTTGCAGCGCTTCGAGCAGAAATACTATGGCGGCAGCGCGCAGGCTGCTGCCGGGCAGACGGGTGCTGCGCTCGCGGTAACCGAGAAGACCGACTCGTCGCTGGTGGTGGCGTGGCAGCCTGTCGAAGACGCGAAGTCGTACCGGCTCGAGTGGTCGCGTTCAACGACGGGCGATCTGCCAGCTGCGCAGACGTTTAACGCCCAAACGACGTCTGCCAAGATCTCGGGGCTACGGCCCGGGCTGGGCTACCGCCTGCAGATCGTGGCCCAGATGACGAGCGGCGGGTCAACCAAAGCGAGCGTGGTGACGGGCAAGACACAGGCCGTGAAGACGTTGAGCGTCGCGACGTTTAATGTGGTGGCATCGAAGCAGGTCACCAAGGCGTGGATCAACTGGTCTGACCGGCGCCAGCACGTGTGGAACGTGGGTAACTCGCGCAGGCCCGATGTGATCGGGCTGCAAGAAGCAGGGGTCAACACGGTCGACCTGAATACTGGCAAGCCGGTGACGATCTCGCCGGTCACCAACGGGCTGCCACGGTTCTACCACGATGTTGTGCGCGGGTGGAAGGCGAAAGACGGCACCCCGTACCGCATGGTCAACGACAAACCGTGGAACTGCAAGAACTACTGGTCGTCTGCCGAGACGATGGCGCTGGGCGGCAAACGTTGCACGCTCACACGCAAGAACGTAGGGGCCACGCACGACATGCGTATCGCCTACAATCCGACGACAGTCACACTCATCGACTCGGGGGCGTACGAGCTGCCGCAGCCAGGCAATAGGCCGCTGCCCACCACTCACGGCGGCGAGTACGAAAACTACCTCGGCTGGGCGGTGTTTGAGCAGCACAGCACGGGTAAGCGGTTCTTCTTTGCCAACGTGCACCTCGACTACGCGCGCCGCGGGCTGCATGCCAAAACGATTCGTACGAAACTGGCAAGCCTCAACACCGAGAATCTGCCCGTTGTGCTGCTGGGCGACTTCAGCACGACACAGTGGGAGCAGGCCTATAAGCAGGTGATCGAACCGTTTAAGACGAGCGGCTTCACCGAGCTGCTGGGCAGCAAGTTTGGCACCTCTGATCGTGCGTGGACCGGGTTTGGCACGGCCTATCTGGGGCGCCCCAATTGCAACAGCATGAACGCGTTCACTAAACAGTACTCAATCATTGGTGCTCCCAACGGCCTGCCGAAGTGCTCGCAGACGTCGTTCATGGATCTGGGGCAGAACGGCGCCCACGTCGACTACATCTTGGCGAAGGGCATCAAGGGTGCCCCCGTGTGGGAGTCGATGCTCGACATGGACAACAACGGCAGGGTGCAGGGTACCCCGCCGTCTGACCACGCGATGCTGCGCGCAGAGGTGGTGCTGTGAGTGACGCTGTGAGCGGCGCTGTGAGCGACGCCGCAGGGCGGTCACTTAGAGTTAGTTGGTGACTTCAATGACCACGCCCACATCGACTGGCACTGCGACTGCGCCCAAGCCCGGCGCGGGCAAGGCGCCAGCGACGTTTTTCCCTCAGGTGCATGCGTTGCGTGCGATCGCGGTGCTCATGGTGCTGGTGTACCACCTGTGGCCGGCCCGCTACACGGGTGGGTTCATTGGCGTTGACGTGTTCTTGGTGATCTCGGGGTTCTTGATCACGGGGCACATTTGGCGGCAGCGCGAGCAGAGCTGGCGGCTGCTGCCCAAGTTTTGGCTGCGGCGCGTGCTACGGCTCGGCCCGGCAGCGCTCACTGTCGTCACGGTGACGGGCCTCCTCACCTTCGCGTTCGTGCCGCAGAGCTTTTGGGAACGCTACGCCCGCGAGGCGATCGCGAGCGTGCTCATCTCGGTCAACTTTGTGTTGTTTGGTGACTCGGTCGACTATCTCGCGGCCGACAACGCGCCCACGCCCTTCCAGCACTACTGGTCGCTGTCGGTCGAAGAGCAGTTCTACCTCGTCTGGCCGCTGCTCATCATCGCCGCCTCGCTGCTGGCGGCCCGCATCGCGCGCCGCGGTGCCCGGCGCCTCCCGCAGCCCGGCTCCCCGCAGCCCGGCTCCCCGCAGCCCGGCTCCCCGCAGCCCGGCTCCCCGCAGCCCGGCTCCCCGCAGCCCGGCGCTCCGCAGCCCGGCGCTCCGTTCGCCGCCGAAACGGTGGCCGTGCTCGTGATCGCGGCGGCCAGCGTCGCCTCTTTCGCGGTCTCGCTCGCGGTGCTGCCGGTGAGCCCCTCTGCCGCCTACTTCATGATGCCGCTGCGCATTTGGGAGTTTGGTGCTGGCGCCCTGCTCGCGCTGCTACTGCCGCGCTTGCTGCGGCACGCGCGCGGCGGGCTTCTGCGCACCCTCGCACGCATCGCGCTGCCCGCCGCCTACGCCGCCCTCGTGCTCAACGGCTACCTACTCAGCGGCGCTGCCCCCTTCCCGGGCTGGAACGCGCTCCTGCCAGTCGCGCTCACGGCGCTCGTGATCCTGAGCCACCCGTTCGCTGAGATGCCGCGGGCCGGGGCCTGGGCCGCGGTCGAACAGGGCCGCGTCACCACGTTTCTCGGCGACGTGTCGTACTCGGCGTACCTGTGGCACTGGCCGCTCATCATCATCGCGCCGTTTATGCTCGGGCACGACCTCACCCTGGTCACCAAGCTGGGCATTCTCGCGGTGACTCTGCTGCTCGCGTGGGTCACGACGCGCTGGATCGAGACCCCACTGCGCAGCCTCAAGGGCTGGGATCCTGTGGTGGTGCGGCGCCGGATCACGGGCATCACCTCGTGGGCGCTCGTTGCAGTGCTGGCCTGGACGGCGGCGATGTGGCTGGGAGGGCGCGTTGAAGCGCAGGCGCAGTTTAGCCAGGCGCAGACCGCCGATGTGTGTTTTGGCGCGCAGATGGCGCTGAGCCCCGAAGAGTGCGGGGCGCTGCCGGGGGAGCCGGGCACCGATGCGGCGCTCATGGCGGCCGCCACCGATAAGCCAGCGCCGTGGCCGCAGGAGTGCGTCGCAAAGCACACGGGCGCCGCCGCCCCGGTCTGCGAGTACCTTGCAGACGACCCGAACGCACCAGCGATTGTTTTGTGGGGCGACTCGCACGCTGGCGCGTGGTCGCCCGCGTTTGAAGAGGCCGCGAAGCGCCTGGGGCTCTCGCTGTACACGTTTACGCGTGACGGCTGCCCGCCCGCTGCGGTGAGCCCCATCGCCACCATCATGAACCGCGACATCGACGCGACCGAGCAGGGTAACTGTGCCGACCGCAACGCGCAGGTGCAGCAGTTCATCGACACGCACCCGGGCATCGTGGGCGTGTTCGCCGCGAACCTCTCGACGAACTACATCTTCCCTGAGGGAGCCGAGTTTGGACGCATCGACGAACTGCTGGCGGGGGTCGCAGACCGCGGCTACCCGGTTGTGCTCATGGGCGACGTGCCGCTCACCGGTGATGCCTACGGCAACCGCGTTAACATTGCTGAGTGCCTCGCAACGAACACGAGTGACCCATCGCGCTGTGACAACGAACGCACCCGCGCGCTCGACTCGCAGGGCCAGCGCGATTTTGTGCGCGCCCAGCTGGGTGACACGGTGACGGTGCTCGACAGCCAAGACAACTTCTGCGACAGCGACACCTGCTACGCGGCCATAGGCGGTGTGCCCGTGTTCTTTGATCAGACGCACCTCACCGACACGTTCTCACGCTCGCTCGGGCCGTGGCTGTCGGAGGCGATCGCCCCGCTCATCGAGAAGCAGTAGCGGTCGATAAGCCCTGACGGGAGGCGCCGGGGTTTCTAGCTCGCGCCATCAGGTGGATTCTGTTAGCCCCATAATTCCAACTCCGTATACAAAAAATATGCGCGACGAATTCCGATTTAGACTGGCCCAGAAGCGGAATTAGTCGCGCATATTTGACTGTCGCCGTACGCCGGCTCTCGTGAGATGACCGGTTTTTCAATGCGTGCGTACAATGGGCGCACGTAGCGTCCTTCTAGAAGAGGCAATCTTGAAGTTGAGCGCCGGTGAGGTTGCACAAATCGCTGACCTGATGGAAAACCCACCAGCGCCTAACGATGAACTGAATCGTGCAGCTCGCCGACTTGCGGAGCTTAGGTTGTAACCAGCAACGATTCAGTTCAGCGGTCGATGCGGCCGGGCGGGAGGCGCCGGGGTTTCTAGCTCGCGCGCAGACGGGTGGCCTAGAATGTCGTACGAGTGTGTCTAAAGCCGCCGTGGCGGCGCGGGCGCACAGACTGTTTGCCAATCGAAGGATTATGCGTGACGCAAGAGAAGACCATTGTTGTGCTGCTCGCCGGTGGTGTGGGCACACGAGTAGGCATGGGCGTACCCAAGCAGCTCTTGAAGATCGCGGGCAAACCGATTGTTGAGCACACGCTTGAAGCGTGCGAGGCGAGCCCGCTCGTTGACGAGATCATCATCATGATGAACGCCGAGACGCTCGCGTCGCTCGACTACCTCAAGGGCCGCCCGGGCGCAAAGCTCACGCGCATCCTGCCCGGCGGTGCGACCCGCAACGACACGACACAGCTCGCGCTCGCCGCGATCGACGGTAACCCTCGCGTGCTGTTTCACGACGCCGTGCGTCCCTTCATTGACGCGCGCATCATCGAAGACTGCGTGCGCGCCCTCGACGAGTTTGACGCGGTCGATACCGCGATCTTGTCGGCCGACACGATCATTCAGGTAAACGACGACAACTGCATCTCGGCGATCCCGAAGCGCGGGGACCTTCGACGCGGGCAGACCCCGCAGGCGTTTCGCGCCGACGTGCTGCGAGAGGCATACCGCATCGCTGAGGGCGACGACTCGTTTGCCGCCACCGACGACTGTGGCGTCGTGTTCAAATACCTGCCCGAGGTGCCCATCAAGGTCGTCGACGGCACCCCCGAGAACATGAAGGTCACCGACCCGATCGACCTGCACATTGCCGACAAGATCTTCCAGCTGCAGTCAACGCCTACGGCGGCGCTCGAGCATCAGCTCACCGAGCTCGAAGACTCGGTCGTCGTCATCTTTGGCGCCAGCTACGGCATCGGTGAGAGCATTGCGACGATGGCTGCTGAGGCTGGGGCGCGGGTGCACGCGCTGAGCCGTTCGGTCACGGGCACCAATATTACTGATCCGGAGTCGGTGCAAAACGCACTTGACCGCGTGCTCGAAGCAGAGGGGCGCATCGATCACGTGATCGTGACCGCCGGGGTGCTTAAGATCGCGACGCTCAATGACGCCGATACGACCGAGATCATCGACACAGTGACCACGAACCTTGTGGCGCCCGCGCTGCTCGCGAAGGCGAGCTTCGCGGCGCTGCAGCGCACGCAGGGCACGCTCACGTTCTTCACGTCGAGCTCGTACACCCGCGGCCGCGCCGGCTACAGCATGTACTCGGCCACGAAGGCGGGCATTGTGAACCTCACGCAGGCGCTCGCCGAGGAGTGGGCCGACGAGGGCGTGCGGGTCAACACTGTGAACCCGCAGCGCACCGCCACCCCCATGCGCACGCAAGCGTTTGGTGACGAGCCCGAGGGCACGCTGCTCACGGCAGAGGCGGTGGCCGAGGCCACGCTACGGCTGGTGAGCTCGGGCACGACCGGCCAGGTCGTCAACGTGCGACTGTAGGGGGAGCCGTGAGTATTCGAACGAAGCTCGTCGATAAGCTGTCGAGCCCAGAACTGCTGCCGCTGCGCGAGAAAGTGCGCATGACGAAGCGTCGCGCGCTCGGCACCGTGGCGCGCGGGCGCCGCATGATGACCCGCGGCAGCGTGCCGGGGCTGCTCAGCATCGTCGTGCCGATGTACGGCGTGGAGCGCTACATCGGTGAGTGCCTCGAGTCACTGCAAAAGCAGAACTACCCCAACGTGCAGATTGTCGTCGTTGACGACGGGTCCCCCGACCGCAGCTACGAGGTCGCGCGCAGCTATGCCAAGTGGGACCCGCGTATTGAGATCGTGCGACGCAAGAACGGTGGCCTGAGCGCGGCCCGCAACACCGGCATCGAGCACGCGCGCGGCGAATACCTCGCATTTCTTGACAGCGACGACTTTGTCGACCGTCACGCGTACCAAGACGCGATTGAGAGCCTTACGCGCACGGGCTCAGACTTTGCGGTGATGCCGTACCGGCGTGAACGCAACGGTAGTTTTCCGCCCGCGGGTGAGTGGGTGCGCGCCGCGCACGCGGGGCGCCGCGATGCGGTGTCGCTCGCCGAGTTTCCTGACATCATGGTCAACGCGGTCGCCTGGAGCAAGGTGTACCGGCGTGAGTTTTGGGTGGAGCACGGCTTCGAGTTTCCTGAGGGACTGCTCTACGAAGACCAGGCCGTCTCGATGGCCGCGTATGCCGCGGCCCGCACGTTCGACGTGCTGCCGCGCACCAGCATCAACTGGCGCATACGCAACGACCAGACGTCGATCTCGCAGCAGCTGGTCAACCCCCGCAACATCGCCCACCACCTGATCGCGGTGCGCGACTCGATCGAGCAGCTCGAGCGGTTTGGGGCGACCGACGCGTGTGACGTGCGCATTCTGCAAAACCTCAACAACAACCTGGGCGAGTTCTTGCCCAACATCTTTCAGATGGGCGACGATGCCTGGCGCGAGTTCGTCGAGTTTCTCACCTACCTGAGCGACCAGACCACCGACGACATGTGGCGCCAGATCGAGGTGCGCAAAAAGGTGCTCGTGGGGCTCATCGTGCGCGGTGAACGCGACCTCGCCGAACGCTTCTTGACCGAGCGCGGCTGGCACCGCGACCTGTTTGGGGGTGCACTGCAGGGCGATTCGATCATCGCAGCCGTGCCACTGCGCGAGGAGCTCGCGCAGGTGCTCCCCGAGATGGCATTCGTCTACTCGGTGCAAGAGACGCAGCTGCACGCGGTGTGGCGGCGCGTGCGCGCGGCTGACAGCGCGGCGGCTGACACCGCGGCGACCGGCAGCGCGGCGGGTGCGCAGAACGACGTCGAGATCGACCTGTTTGCGCACATTAACCACCTGCCCATCGATCGCGTCGACAACCAGCTCGAGGTGAGTCTCGTCGCCCCCGACGGCACGGCCACCCCGCTGCAGGTGACGCGTCGCAAGTCCCACCTTGATGCGCGCTCGAACACGCGCCGCTACGCCGACATGTCGACGGGCGCTGCGACGGTGCACGTGCCGCACGCGCTGCTCGCGGCAAACGGTGACTACGAGCTGCGCGCCACGATGACGGCGGGTGCCCTCACTCGCACCGCGACCGTGACGCTCGACGATAGGAGCGAGTTTTCGGTTGCTGCGCAGCTCGACACAGACCGCCTGTTTGCTCCTGTGGGGCGCGCTGACGAAAAGGCGCAGCTGCGCGTGTGGCGGCCTGCGGTGCGGGTTGCGAGCGCAGTGTGCGAGCGCGGCAGCGTTCAGCTCACGCTCACGAGCGACCTCGATGTGAAGCAGGTCGCGCTCGAGCGCGTCGACGACCGCCTGCGCGCCCAGCGTGAAGCGACCGCGGTGGCGGGCAACCGCAGTACCGGTTACTCGGCTACGATCGCGCTGCCGAGCGCCGAACGCGGCCCGGTCGAATACCTGCTCGTGGCGGTTGATAGCCGCGGCACCAAGCACTACCCGACGCTGCCGGGCGCGGCACTGTCGAACGCACCGTCGAACGCACAGCCGAGTGCGCAGCTCGGTGCACAGCCCGGCGACAAGTCAGGTGCACGTTCGAGTACCTACGTGCACGTCGCAGCGCAGCTGCACACGACGCCGGCAGAGTTTCTGCTGCGAAGGCAGCAGCTCGCCGAGCAGCCGGGTAAGGCCTCAGAGTCGCTCCTGTTTCAACAGGAGCCGGGCCGCACCCTCATCGTCGACGCGCGCGGTGGCGCGCTCGTGACGGGCGTCGACGTGACCGAAGACGAAATCTTGCTGGCGGTGCAGCTGCCCGCGGGCGCTGCGAAGCTGGTGGGCGGCACGGCACGATCCGGATCGTTTGAACACAGCCTGAAGATTACCGAGCACGGTGAGGGCTTGGCGGTCGCGATGCCGCTGCGCGCGAACGCGTGGGGCCTCGGCACCACGGGCCTGAAGCGGGGCGAGTACCGCCTGATGGCGCGTGACGTCGACGGGAACCGGGTGCGGTTGTACCTGGGGCATGAGCTCGCACAGCAGCTGCCGGTGCGGGCACTCACCAGCACCGTGAGGGTGTCGCTTGAAAGGTCGCCGCGCGACCTGCTGCGCGTGCACATCGACCCGCCGCACGCAGACGACGAGATCGGGTGGGGCGACCGGTGGCGGCTGCGTGACCATTTTGCGACGCTTCGGCCAGCCTCAGATAGCAAGACCGTGCTGTTTCGTAACCGCTATGGCGAAGACGCAAACGACTCGGCGCTCGCCGTGCACAACGAGCTGGTGAAGCGAGGCGCAGACCTCGATCTGGTGTGGGCGGTGCGTGACGCATCGGTGCGGGTGCCCGAGGGAGCGCGCACTGTGCTCGAAGAGAGCCGCGAATACTACGAGGCGTTTGGTACCGCGAAGTACGTGATGGTCAACGTGCACCAGCCCGAGTGGTACGTAAAGCCCGAGGGCCAGGTGCTCGTTCAGACGCACCACGGCTACCCCTTCAAACTGCAGGGGCGCAGGTGGTGGCAGAAGTTGGGCGACACTGCCGAGCGCCAGGAGTCGCTGTTTAGGCGCGCCGACGAGTGGGACTACCTCGTGTCGCCGGCGAAGTATGCGACCGCGCCGCTGCTCGAGTTTTACCGTTCGAGCGAGGGCGTGCCGAGCGAGGTACTCGAGATCGGGTACCCCCGCAATGACGCGCTGCTTGACGCGCAGGCTTCGAAGCTGCGCGACGAGACGCGCGCCCGACTGGGCATTGGCGACGACAAGCGCGTCATCTTGTATGCACCCACGTACCGCGATTACCTGTCGGCCGACCAGATGTCGCCGGTCGCGATGCCCGAGTTTCTCGACTTTGCGCAGCTGAGCGACGAGCTGGGGCCCGACTACGTGATTTTGATGCGCGGGCACCCGTTCAATGCGCAGAGCGAGACCCGGCACAACAGTGCGTTTATCAACGTGACCGACTACCACGACATCAACCACCTGATTCTCGCGTCAGACATGGCGATTCTCGACTACTCGTCGCTGCGCTTTGACTACGCCCTCACGGGCAAGCCTGCGTTGTTCTTTGTGTCAGACCGCGAGCGTTACTTTGCGGGGCGTGAAAGCTTTGTGCCCTACGACGACACCGTCTCGGGCCCGCAGATCACCGACCAGGGGGAGCTGACTAGGCAGATTCGCCGAGCCGATGATGTGGCGCGCGAGTACGAACCCGTGCGGCAGCGATTTATCGCCGATTTTATGGAGCAGGAGGACGGTCATGCGGCCGCCCGCCTCGTCGACATTGTGTTTGCGTCGCGCGGTGATGCGGGTGGAGCACCAGAGAGTGTCAGCACAGAGGGCTTAGAATAGCCGAGTGAATAGTTCAGTCGCGCCCAAACTCATCGTCATTGGTCAGGGATACGTTGGCCTGCCGCTCGCGGTTCGCGCCGTAGAGGCCGGGTACGACGTGGTCGGCATCGACTTCGATAGCCGCCGCATCGACGCGCTAAACAACGGTGACTCGTACATCGAAGACATCTCAGATGAGGTGCTGGGTGCTGCGCGCGAGACGGGGCGTTACCGTGCGACCGCCGACTATGCCTCAGCCGAGGGCTTTGACTTCGCCGTTATTACGGTGCCGACACCGCTCAAGGATTCGCTGCCTGATCTCAGCTTCATTGAGAGCGCGGGCGCGTCGCTCGCTCCTTACATCACGCCCGGTGCGACGGTCGTGCTCGAGTCGACGACCTACCCGGGTACGACGCAGGAGCTGCTCGTGCCGATCCTTGAAGCGGGTTCGTCGCTGAGCGCTGGCGCAGACTTTCACGTGGGATACAGCCCCGAGCGTATTGACCCGGGCAACCCGCAGTTTGGGTTCAAGACCACGCCCAAGATTGTTTCGGGCATCGACGCTGCATCGCTCGCGAAGATTGACGGACTGTTCTCTGATCTTGTCGACCAGACCGTTCCCGTCAGTACTCCGCGCGAGGCCGAGACAGCGAAACTGCTCGAGAACACCTTTCGTCACGTGAACATCGCACTCGTGAACGAGCTAGCCGTGTTCGCTCACGAGCTGGGTGTCAACGTGTGGGAAGCGATCGACGCTGCGGCGACCAAGCCCTTCGGGTTCATGAAGTTTACGCCCGGCCCCGGCGTCGGCGGTCACTGCCTGCCGATCGACCCGAGCTACCTGTCGTGGAAGGTACGTACGCAGTTGGGGCGCAACTTCCGTTTCGTTGAACTGGCGAACGACGTGAACGAGCACATGCCAGATCACGTCGTGCAGCGCGTCATGCACCTGCTCAACGATGAGGGTAAGGCGCTGCGCGGCGCGAAGGTGCTGCTCGTGGGCATCGCCTATAAGAAGAACTCGGGCGACTCACGTGAATCGCCCGCGCTGCGTATCATCGAGCTGTTGCAAAGCTTTGGTGCAGAGGTGCTTGCCGTTGACAGTCACGTAGAAGATCACCGCTGGCCCGAGGGGGCAGAGCGGGTGACGCTCACACCCGAGACTGTCGAAGCGTCAGACATTGCGATCGTGGTGACCGATCACTCAAACATTGATCTCTCGCTGCTGGTCGAGTCTGACACCCCGGTGTTTGACACACGCAACAGCCTGAGCGGCCCCCGAATCCACCGCCTGTAGCCACAGGCAAGTACACCCGCCACGCTGGTCGGTGCCCTGTGCTTGGTCAAGTGATGGAGAAGTTTTATGCGATTGAATTTTAGGCAGTGGGCGGTCCTTGGGCTTCTCATCCTCTGTGCGTGCATCACGGTGCTGGTGGCCCTGTTTGGCCCGCTGCGTTTTGCGCTTATCGGTCTTACCGTCACAGTGGTGGTGAGCGCTGCGCTCATGCTGCTGTTTCTGCGTAAGGTGCTCTCGGCCGTATACCGCAATAACGAAGATTTTGATGCCCGCTTGAGGAACTCCGCCCCGGGCGGAGCCGCGGGTGATGCCGAGAGCCTGCGCGAAGAACTGGACGAACTCAGCGAGAGCGTCGAGTTGCTGCACCAGCACCTTCCCGAGCGTGTAGCGGTGCGGCTCGCATACGAAATTGAGCTGGGGCGCCGCGGCGCGACCGAAACCGAGCGGTCGTGATCTGAGCACCAATGAGTTTCACTCAATGGCCGTATGTGCACGGTCTTTTTTCTGACGTCGACAGCGAAGCTGCGATCGCAGAAATCGATCTCGAACGATTTTTCGTAATGAGTCGTCGCTCAGTGTGGCGCACGTTCGGAATCGGTGCTCGCATGCGGTCAAGCGATGCGCTTGACCGCATGGCATGGGAGGCGAGCTCAGGGGAATACACCTGGGAGCGTATGCGCCGTGAGATTGAGCTGGACGGTTCCCGCGAGCAGCTCGACCAGTGGGAGCACTATCGCGTCGTCGCGGCCGCGGTACTGCACGGCGTGCTCGACCCCACACCCGCGCGGTTCGACCTCGCGGTCAAAGTGTTGCGTAACATTCCGAACCAACGCTGCCTCGCCCCCCAAGGAGGACATCATGTCTTGCGCCTGGGGCTGCAGATGGCAGCTATGCGCGGTGCCTTTGACGTTGTGCGGCACCTGAGCTCGATGCCGTTTGCTGAGCCCGACGTTATTTGGGCCGCAGAGCTCGACGCGTTGAGACCATCAGGGGAAGCTGCCTGGGCAGAAGCACGCACGTACGCCACCGGCAAGGGTAAGTTACCTGCAAACGTCGACACCTGGTGGCGTCGCTTCAACGAGTTGATCATCGACGCTGGCCTCGAACCGTTCGAACTTGACCTGAGCAAGCTCGAATCAGAAAACGAGATTTTCGGCGCGGTGCATGCGCCGCGCGTAGGGGCGGCGACGGTGCCGGTCCATGAGCAGCCGCTGGTGTCAGTCATCGTGCCCACCTACAACCCCGAGTCGTCGTTTTTGCGCACGATCGAGTCTCTCGTCTGGCAGTCCTGGGCGAATCTCGAGATTCTCGTCATGGACGACCGATCCACCGCGGGCCACGAGTTTTTGCAGGCTGCTACCGAGATCGACAGCCGAGTGCGCGTGATTCAAATGCCTGAGAACGGTGGGGCATACCGGGCGAGAAACGCGGGCTTGCTCGCCGCGTCTGGCGAGTACGTTACGTTTCAGGACGCAGACGATATTTCTCACACGAGGCGCGTCGAGTATCAGATTGCACCCTTGCTCGCTGACGATGCTCTGGTCGCGACCGAGTCGCGCGCACAACGCGCAGTCATCGACGGCAGCCTCACGTTTTTGGGATACACGCCGCACCGGTCAAACGCGTCCTCGATGTTCTTTAGGCGTGAGTTGGTCCTTGAAGCCCTCGGCGGTTTCGACGGCGTGCGCAAGGGTGGCGACTCTGAGTTCGCGCAGCGGCTTACCGCAGCATTCGGGCCAGACGCGATTCGACGCATTCCCGAAGTGCTTGCGCTCGTGCAGCTGACCATCGGGTCACTTTCGCGCTCTGATTTTCGGCATGGGTGGATGTCGGGCAACCGCGTGAGCTACGTGCACCAGTACCGCCGGCGCCACCGCGAGATTGCCGCGAGCGAGCAAGCTGACTGGCGCCTCACTCCTGACGACCCCTACGTGTCTTGGTCTGCTCCCGGAATGCGTGGCCAGAAAGCAACAGCATCGCTTGAACTCGCCGCGCTCAAAGACTGGCGTGAGCGTGTTGAGATCCCCACAGACGGTGAAAAATACTTGCGTGAACGACTCATCGGCCGCGCTGAAGGTCCTGTTGGTTTGCTCAATGGCGTCTTTCCACGTTTCAGTTCGCTCGCACGTGATGCGGTATCAAACGAACTCACTGGAGCAGTCGAAGCCGGTGTAGCGACGTGGGTGAACTGGATCGATCAGACCCACATCGAGACTCTTGTTGTGGCGGATCCCGAGTACCTTCTATATTTACCTGATGCGAACGAGATGGGCGTTACCGCCTCTCGAGTCGAGATTAGGGTGGGGCAGTCACTTCGCGACCTGAAGCAAGTGTCGTCGCCAATTCTCGCGCCCTTGGCATGGTGTGAAGAACGTGTGCTGTCACACTTTGGGGTAACACCGACATGGGTTGCTGAGTCACCACATATCGCGAAGTATATAAGTGACCAAGGGCGTGACGTAGTATTGGACCAGTGGGAAGAACCGCGAGCGCTTCGTGTGATAGAGCGTGGGGGCCGCCCCATAGTTGGTTTGGTTTTGCCCATGCCTGAGGACCAAGTTAGGTGGGAACCAGGACGGTTGGCTTCGCTACTGCCAGATCCTCAGCTCGTAGAGATCGTTATCTATGACCAGTTTGGGTACCTCGAGGTCGAACGGCAAGAACCGATTGACTTCAGCGGTTGGCACGTCGTTACAGCCGATGAGTGTACTCCAGCGCAGTTCGTGAACGATGTTGACATACTGGTGCCTGACTTGTTTGCGCATGGCCTGCTCTCAGCGGGCAGCTGGGTAAAGCGTGCCGCACAAGCTGGGGTACGTGCGGTAATGCCGCGAAGCACACTCAACGAGCATGGCGATCGCGTGACTACGTATGTGCCTGGCGGCTCACGAGACTTGCTCTCATTACTCGCAATCGGTGGAGGACGAAGCAGAATTGAGTACTGATGTAAAGTCGCGTCAGCAACGTCTCGGAGCAAAGCGTTCGCTCGCTTCATACATGCATGAGATCGATGGCGTTCGCGGTATCGCACTGACGCTCGTCGTGCTCTTTCACGTGTTTGGAAACGGGCGTGTGTCCGGCGGTGTCGACGTATTCCTCGTGCTTTCTGCATACTTCCTTACTCGAAAGTTGCTGGGATACTTTGGCGGTTCGACGCGTAACGGTTCCTCAGCGGAGGCGGGAACATGGCTGAAACATCACTTTCTTCGAGTGTCGTCACGGCTCGTGCCGAGCGCGGTAATTGTCCTTACCGCTACGTTTGTAGCTGCCTGGCTCTGGGGCCCTGCAACCCACCTCCTGCAGACGCTTAGAGAGATTCGTGCATCGGCTCTCTACTACGAGAACTGGGAGCTCATATCTTCGCAGCTGGCATATGAGGCGGCTGGCCCTGAAACAAGCCCGGTTCAGCACTTTTGGTCGCTAGCCGTTCAAGGCCAGTTCTTCCTTGTATGGCCATTTATCGCGCTTGTGATTTCTCTCATCGCCCGTCGAGTGTCTCATGTTCCCTTTCGAGGGACCTTTTTAGTATTCACTGGCATCGCCACGACCGCCTCTTTTATTTGGGCCATTATTCTGGTGAACGCCGACCAACAGGTCGCCTACTTCAGTTCATTCTCACGGTTCTGGGAATTGGGCGCAGGCGCCCTAATTGCGTTTGTGCCAGCTTCGTTCATGGCATGGCCCTGGATACGCGAGGCGTCGACCTGGGTCGGTTTGGCGATGATTGTGCTTTGCGGGGTACTTTTTGACGGTGGATCTTTGTTCCCCGGTTATGCGGCTCTTTGGCCGGTATTAGCGTCGCTCTTTGTGCTCTTTGGGGCATCCCGCGCTGTACCAGCTGGACTAGCAGCTTCGATTATGAGCATTGCGCCAGTGACCTTCTTCGCCCGCATTGCATATCAACTGTACTTGTGGCATTGGCCCATTCTCGTCTTCTATTTGCAGGTTCGTGATTACTCGAAATTGGGATGGAAGGGGGCCGTCCTCGTTCTTGGTCTATCCCTGGTGCTCGCAATATTGACCGAACGAATCACGAGCTTGTTGATATCACGCTCTCTGAAGGACTGGAATTGGAAGATCGCTGTAGCGGTGCCGCTTCTACCGACGGTCGTGCTGAGCCTCGTTTCCTATGCGGGTATCCGGGTAGTTGTGGAAGAACAGGAAAAAGAGCTCCTTGCCGCAACACAGCTGTCAGAAGGGTACAAGGGCGCTCTTGCATTGTTCGAGACAGATCAGCTGCTCGAGTTGGAGCCAAGACCCGCCCCGAGCGCGGCATATGTGGACAGACCAGAGATCTACAAGAAGGGCGCCGAATGCATGCAGACAGTGCGCGATGAACCCGGAGCCGGCGCAGTCCTAGCGTGTGACCTTGACGACTATCGAACAGAGAATAGGACGAACGGTAGGACCGTCGTGATGACGGGCGGTTCGCACGTAGTTCAGTGGTACCCGGCGATGGTGCAAATAGCACAGGAGCAAAACTGGCGACTCGTGGTAATCGACAAGAATGGTTGTCGACTCTCAGTAGCTGCCTCAAACGCAAAGTGTGCGGAGTGGAACCAAAATGCCGTCGAAGTGATTGCGTCATACGCTCCGGATCTCATCTTTACTCTAGGCAGCGTTGCAAACCCATCATCTCCAGACAAGATTGAACCAGGCGCAGTTGAAGTCTGGCGCGAGCTGACGAGCCGTGGCTTTCCAATCATCGGCATTCGTGACACACCAAGACTGCCTTTTGACGTGCCAGAATGCCTTGAAGAAAATGGCATTGATAGCGCAAACTGCACCTACCCGAGAAGCGCTATCTATTCGGATGACATTGAGGCGACGACATCAAATGGAGAACTGCCAGAGAAGTTTACGTTTGTCGACATTAGCGACGCTGTGGTTGGTGCAGAAGAGTTCAGATCGGTCGTTGGGAACTTGGTCGTATATAGAGATGGCACACACATGACAGCCACCTACGCAGCCACTACGAAGCCAATGCTGGAGAGGGGGCTTCGAGAAGCGGCCCCGTTCGTCTTCGGAGAATAGTTGCTTGATGGACCATTCTGGTAGCGGCTGTGGTAGGACCTGGCGTGTAGGCTCCCAGCAGCGTAGAGACTGAACCTCACCACCTCAGGGCAACTGAACTTAACGCCCAACAAGGTCGTCCCACAAGGGAAACCGGAAGTGCCGGTTGAATAGCGTGAATCAGGTACTGCACCACGATCTCTAGTGGTTCCTGCGGCTGCAGGAATGTCGAAATGATCGTAAAGCTGTAGATGACTTGTTCGAACCTCTTATAGGTTGAGCAGTATGAGTGAATTGATTGAATGGATAAGCTTCGAGGAACTAGCAATAGATTTCGGCCAGTCGGGCGGTACTTCTGGGCCGAGCTATCGTTCTGCTCTCAATGACAGGGTTGAGCCTTCTGACGGCCTATATACCGTATATTGGCCGTCTGATCAGCTCAGGGTTTTTGAAACCGGGAGCTTCGAGATTGCGCTGTTTATGTCTGCGTTACTCCGAGACTCCCGAACTCTCTGGTGCGGGCATCCAACAGCCGACCTTGGAACACCAGAAATTTCGCTACCACGTAGGCAGCTCGATCGAACGAGGCGTGTTGATTACGGAACATCCGTGAAGAAATCAAGGTTCAAAATGGATCGATTGATTTCCGGGGATATACGAATCGTTTCAGAAGACCATCGTCCACGGCTGAGGCCACACGACTCTCCGCGCTTACTCCTAGATGCCAGCACAATCCCGCGCGGATGACCTACAGGAAGTTCATCGGGATAGCCGGCCGGAGTTCCGACCCTACCTGTATGGGGTAGATAGCCTAACTGATGTGGCTCACGGAAGCCCCGTGAGCCACCTCAACGCTCACACCAGTTACCGTGCGAGGTCGTCGACGTAGATCGGCTCGCCTGCTTGCTTGGCCGTGGTGAGCGTGACGCCTACGACAGCGTCCCACTCGGCAATCTCGATTCCGGTGTTGGCGCGCAGCGCGATGAGGTCGGCCTCCCGCAGCGTTTCACCGGCAGCAATGTCTCGCTTCGTGAAGATGCGCCTGCGCGCGTTCGTGACGGCGGCGATCTGCGCTCCAATGTCGGGCACACCGTCGCCCGCAAGCTCACGAGTTTCAGCAAGCGAGTCCACGTATCCCTTGAGGAGCGCTTCGTCGAAGGCATGGTAGTGATCGTTGCCCACAGCCGTGCGGTCATCAGTGAAGTGCTTCTCGATGACGCGGGCACCCATGACAGCGGCCATCTCAATCGCCGGCATGCGGTCGTCTGCGGTGGGCGCGACGTGGTCTGAATACCCGATCACGGCGCGGTGACCGAACTCTTCGCGGAGGCGCCCGATGCCGAGCAGGTTCGCGTGGGCGTGAGGCGTGGGGTAGCGGAGCACGCAGTGCAGCAGCGCGATCTCTTGCACGCCCGCAGCTTCAAGAATGTCGAGGGCACGTTCAACCTCAGCGTGCGTTGAAGCACCCGTAGACACGATCACGGGCTTACCCGTCGCCGCGACAGCCCGCAGCAGCGGCACGTTAGTGAGGTCTGCTGACGCAACCTTGACCGCTGGCATGTGCGGCGCGAGCATATCGACCGCCTCGAGGTCGAAGGGGGTTGAAAGGAAATCTATGCCGACCTCGGCGCAGTACGCCGCCAGCTCCGCGTACTCGTCAGCCCCGAAAGCATCAAAGCGCTGAAACAGTTCGTGCTGCGACGTGGTCGGTTCTTGCGTGGTGTCCCAGTACGACGGGCTGTTGTGCACGCTCGCGAGTGTGTCGGCCTTGTACGTCTGAAACTTAGCAGCGTGGCCGCCCGCGCGCGCGACGGCGGCAATCATGGCCTTCGCTCGGTCGATTGAACCCTCATAGTTCATGCCAATCTCGGCGATGATGTAGGGATCGGCATACGGACGTTCAAACACGGTCGGCCTTCGCTTTCAAGCAGCTGGAGTGGGGCAGCCTAGATCTCAGGAAAATCCTCAAAATCCAGTCGTGTCAGTATCTCAGAGATAGTTCGCCGATTCCTGCGTTTTGAGCCCGCGGCCCGGGCCCGGGCTGCGTACTCGAACCGTAAGGCGGTGTCCGTGAGCATGGTGCGTGTCGCAGCGTCGAGATCCAAGTCACTCACCTGCGCTCCGAGACCCAACTTCCACACGCCGTTCTGCGCGGTGGCGTGCGTGTGTGTGAGTTCCTTTTCGTTCTGCGCGAGGCACACCGCTGGTACTCCACGAGAAAGCAGCTCGATCACTGTGCGGCCAGCAGAGGTGAAGGCGATGTCGGCCCGCGCCATGAGCGCGGGCATGTTCTTCACGTCGTCGAGCACGTCCAATAGATATGGCAGCGGCTCTAAACCGGTCAAATCGATGGGAGCGGCGCCGAGCCCACGGGCGACCGTCACCCGGCCCGCGAACTCAACGCGCGCAAGCGAGCGCAGCGTGCGCACGGCGAGCCCTGAAGGGTCTGTACCGCCAAAGAGCACGAGCACCTCGGTCACGGGGTCGGCAGGGGCGCTGCCCGGTACGACCTCGGTCTCGAACGCGGGTGACAGAATTGCATACTCAATGCCCTCGAGCTTGCGGGTCGCGGGCACCGCCGGGTTCGAGATGAACTCGGTGACGAGCAGGTCGACGGCCTCCGCACCGGTACCGCGGTCTTCAAACGAGATGATCTTGCCCGCTGGCGCTGCCTCGCGCACCGCAATCACTAACTCCGCGGTGGTATCGAGCACGTCAAAGACCACCAGATCGGGCTGCGCCGCGGCGACCCGTGACACAAAGTCGGGCTCATCATCTACAAGCTCAACCCGATACGGGTACGCCGCGAACAGCTGCTGACCGAGCGTCGCTGTGCTGTTGAGGTAGATCGTCAGGTCGTGGCGGGCCATCTCGGCCGCGAACGCCAGCATGCGATAGGCGTGCCCCATGCCGAGTGTGCGCGAGGCGTCCACACGAATGGCGATGCGCTTGCGGCTGAGCAGGTGCGCCGCAGCGTAGAGGTCAGAGAATGTGTCGATGTCGACGGCTTCGTCGGCCGCCAGCGGTAGCACGCGCGCCGGTTCGATCACCCGGGTCCCCGATCGCTCAATGTCTCCGAGCCGGGCTGCAATAACGCCGCCGGTTTCGCGGTACTCGAGCGGCAAGAGCTGCCGATTCACGCGCGCTGCGTATGCGGGCACGATGTTCCCGGCATCGTCAGCCCGCCAGCGCAGATGCTGATCGTCGGCAACCGTAAGCACCGAGCGCACGTGGGGGTCTGCGAACAACTCAATCGCCGCGCGAATCGTCGAGGCTTTGAGAAGCGGCGAAGTGGGCTGCACAGTCAGCACCGGGTCGCCAACCTGTGCTCCCAGGCTGCGCAAGAACGGCAGATTACGCACGATTTTGGTATCGAGGGGCTCCTCGGGAGGGGTCGCCATAGTCTCGAAGGCCACGACCGCGCCCCCGCGCTCGGCTGCCTCTGCGATCTCTGCATCGTCGGTCACAACGACGACTCGGCTCGCAGGCAGCACCTCGAGGGCTGTGTCAATCACGTGCCGGATCAGCGGTTTGCCCCCGAGCATACGCACATTCTTGCGCGGGATCCCTACCGATCCACCCCGGGCCGGAATCAACACCCATGCTTCGTGCAATCCGCACACACTCCTCGGCAGCATCGAGCCAGGGAAGTCCCGGGCACTCGTCAAAATCTTACTCGCTCGCGGGCGGGCGAACATTCCTGCGTGCGCACAGGCACGCGCAGAATGCCACAGCCGGGCAGACTCCCAATATAGTGAACTCACACCGACGGATTCGCGTGAGGAGCCCCCGTGCTGAGACTGTTCAACGATGCCGCCGAGACCCTGCTCTGGTGCATGAGGCCGGCAATTGACCTGTGCCATCTCAGAGGGCCCCTGCCCGACAAGCTGCGCACGCTGCCGCCCGAACAGCGCCCGTTCCGGCCCGCCAACCATGCCCAGTACAACGGCTTTCTCGTAGTCACAGAGACGGTGAACCAGGCCCGTGCTGTCGATCCGCTCACCGCCGACACGGCAACACCCATCGAGGTGCAGGCCCCAACGGAGTCAGCTCGGCAGCGCGTGCTCGGAGCCAAGAACGTGCGCGGCGCCCAAAAGCGACTGCGTAAGGCCCTCGAAAGCCGCCTCGACATCGCGGTCGCTGATTCGCTCGAGAACCAACTCTTCAAAGTGGCGCTCGCGTATTCGATCTACCAGGGCATGAACCTGCGCGAGTACGCGGGTGTGCTCATCTCGAGCCAGCACTCTCCGATCATGCGGGCGCTCGCCGCGGCAGCGCGAGAGCAGCAGGTGCCCGTGGTGTACGTGCCGCACGCCCCCGTCGCCACCAACGGGGCATACCTCGATCTTCCCGTCACCTACGCGGGTCTTCGCGGCGAGGGTGAGCGCGACTTCTACGCCGAACGGCTCTTAGTCGAGTCAAACGCGCTCGACACGGTCGGCAACCTCGCGAGTGATGTGCTGGCGGCACCCATGCCCGATATCGATCTGACCGGGCCCGGAGTGCTCGCGCTGTCTCCACACCCCGAGGCCACGATCCGGAGCATCGTTGAAGCTGTGGCCGGTGAGGAGATGGGGCCGATGGTGATCGCGCCGCATCCGCGGTCGGACCGGGCCGTCATCGACGCGCTGCTGCCCACGGGGTGGGCGGTGTACGAGGGGGATCGCACCCTTGACTTGTTGCGCACCGGCCCCCCGTTCCTCTTTCAGTTCTCGAGCGGAGTGGCCTGGGAGAGCGCGGCACTCGGCATTCCGACAGCGACGGTGCGGCTAAGTGAAGACGCTGTGAACTATCCATTCTTAGAAGACGAGTCGGTGTATCCAGCGATTCGAAGGGCAGCCGACGCGACGTCGTTTGCGCAGCGAGCACGCCGCGGCGAAATTGACCGCGTCGCGCTGCGAGAACACGCACTGCGCTGGTGCGAGCACGACGGTGCGGCCGCGCGTAACGCGCTCGCGCAGCTGCTTGACCGCGTGCGCTCGCAGGGCGCCGCTGGCCGGCCCGCCCAGATTCATGACGGCTGGGGCAAAGCGGGCGTCGCCCTGAGCGGCTCCTGGCTCGCTGACACACCGGTCGCAGCGCGCTAGCGTCTGGCGCCGCGACCCGGCCCTGACCAGGTGCAAGCCGGTAGAGTCGTTCTAGTAGAACGACAGATTTGTGGCAGTGACAGGAGCTGTTGACGCATGAGGCAAGCAGCAAACGATCGGTTACGGGCCGGTTTGCGCTTCGGTAAACGTCTCGCCATTCGAGCTCGCGCTGAGCTCTCACCGGGGCTTGTGCCGGGGATGCTGAGTATCGTCGTACCCGTCTACAACGTAGAACGGTACCTCGCCGAGTGCATTGAGTCGCTGCTCGCGCAGGAGTACGTGAACACGCAGCTCATTTTCGTCGACGATGGCTCACCAGACGGCAGCGCCGAGATCGTGCGCCGGTATGCCAAACGTGACCCGCGCATCAAACTGGTTCGTCAACAGAACGCTGGCCCGAGCGCTGCTCGCAATAACGGCATAACGCACGCGCGTGGCGAGTTTCTCACCTTCTTTGACAGTGACGACTTTGTGGGCCGGCGCATCTACAGTGACGCGATCGCGTCGCTGCAAGAGTCTGGGTCTGACCTGGCGGTGCTCGCCTACCAGCGAGAGAAGAACGGGTCGATTCTGCCCGCAGCACCCTGGATTCGGGCAGCACATGCCACCAACCGCACGGGCGTGACGCTCGCGGACTACCCCGAGATTATGGTGAACACCATCGCCACGAGCAAGGTGTACCGGCGTACGTTCTGGGATGCGCAGAAGTTCGAGTTCCCCGAAGGGCTGCTCTTCGAAGACCAAGCGCTCACGATGGCGGCGTTCACCTCAGCGCAGGGCATCGATGTGCGCTCATACGTGGGCATCAACTGGCGCATTCGCGGCGGCTCAACCACCCACAACGCAACGCAGCCCCGCAACCTTCGCGATCACCACACTGCCGTGCAGCGTTCGCTCGAGATTCTCGAGGAGAACGGGCTTAACGCCGCCAGAGATTTGCGCATTGTGCAACTGATGAACAACAACTTTGGCGACTACCTGCGCAACATTGGGCGCATGGAGGGCGAGTCGTGGGACATCTTCAGGGAGGCAGCGCAGTACCTCGTCGAGCGTGTGAACCCAGCCATGTCGCAGGGCATCGAAGCTCGCAAGAAAGTGTTGTTTGCGCTGACCGTCGCGAATCAGCGTGACCTGGCCCTCGAGTTCTTACAGCGCGGTGGCTGGAACCGAGACGACTTTGGCGGCAGCGTGCACGGCAGGCAGATCATTGCCCAGATGCCGTTGCGTGAAGAGATCGCGCCGTTCGTTACCGAGCAAGAGCTCGCCTTCGCGACCCCAGAGACCGAGCTTGAAACCGCTCTGCGCGGCATCACCGTGACTGACCAAGGCTCAGCCGTCGAGGTGCAGTTCTTCGCGCACGTGAACCACCTGCGCATGGATGTAGAAGACCTGCGGGTCGAGGCTACTCTCGTTGCCCCCGACGGCACCCGAAGCGAATTGGCCGTCGCCCGCTACCGAGACGCGGTGGCGGCGCTCAACCACACCCGCCGGTACGCCGACAACGCGACGGCGGCCGCGACCGCCTCGATCCCCGCAGCACTACTCACCACAAGCGGCGACTATGTCATCGAGGTATCGATCGTGGCGGGTGCATTCGCGCGCTCCGGATCACTGCTGATCGATGGCCGCACGGTGTTTGCCATCGCGGCGCTGTTTGATGGGGGCAGGCGGCTCTGCGCGTTTGAGGGAAGCGATGGCGCTGCTGCTACGCTGCGAGTCACGACGCCGCAAGCGAAGCTGCTCAGCGCCCAGTCAGACGACACCACTCTTCACGTTGAGATCGAATGTCACCTCTCTGACGTGAATGAAATTGTGTTGCTGGACCGCCGGGGCGGCGACGTGGTCGCGGCGTCGGCTGTGACTGACTTGGGCGATGACCGGGTCACTGCGGCCGTCGCTCTCCCCGATCTTGAGCGTGGCCCGCACGAGTATATTTTGGCCGCACGCAGGCTTACCAGGGAGCTCGTCTTTCCCGTCGACGCGCGTGAGCCAGGCACCGCTGAACTGGCGGGCCCGCAGTCGGTGGTACAGGTCGTGCCACAGCTGCACGCGCGACGAGAGCCAGCAGGTCGTGTGCTCGTCGTTGACCTGCGCGGTGCGGCGCTGGTGACTGGCGTATCACTGGGCGACACCGAACTGCGGCTTGACGTGACCCTGCCCAAGGGAGCGCTGCATCTTGCGAGCGTAAGCGCGGGCACGAGGCCGTGCCGGGTAGACAGCAGCAGCCCCGCAGCAGGCGAACGGGTGCACGTGGTGCTGCCGTTGACGGAGGACCTGTGGGGAACCGGGCGAACCGCGATTGCCCCTGGCCGGTTTGAGTTTGAGGGATCCACCGCCGACGGTTCTCGCGTGCCGTTCTATCTCTCAGGCAAACTGGTCGCAGAGTTTCCTATCGTCCAGTACGGCGAATTGGTACGGCTCACGGTGATGCGCTCGGCGCAGGGCCTACTGGTGTGTAGCCTGCAGCCGCCCCAAGCCCCCGAAGAGCAGGGCTACGGTAACCGGGCCCGCATGCGGGACCGCTTTCTCACGTTGCAGCCCGGTGGCCAACGCTCAATCGTGTTTCGTAACCTCTACGGCGAAGCCGCCAATGACTCGGCGCTCGCGCTGCACCGCGAACTGCGACGCCGAGGCAGCGACCTCGAACTGATCTGGGCAGTGAAAGACCGCTCAGTGCCGGTGCCTGAAGACGCGACGGTGGTCGTCGAAGAGACCCGAGCGTACTATGCGGCGCTCGGAACAGCGCAGTACTTCATGGTGAACGTGCACCAGCCCGATTGGTACGTGAAGCCAGCCGGCCAGGTGCTCATACAAACATTTCACGGGTATCCGTTCAAGCTCAACGGCAAGCAGTGGTGGGACAAGGTCGGGTTCGACTCGTCACGCCAGGAGTCACTGCTGCGACGAGCCCAAGAATGGGACTACCTTGTCTCGCCTGCGAAGTATGCGACCGGCTGCCTGCTCGAGTTCTACCGCGACGCGAACGACGTCGCTGGCGACATTCTCGAGATCGGTTACCCCCGCAATGATGCGCTGCTGAACGACAATGCAGACGCACGCCGTGCGGCCGTGCGAGAGCGTTTGGGGATCCAGGCCTCCACGAAGGCGATTCTCTACGCGCCCACGTTTCGGGACTACATGTCGGCCGATGACTTCACGGCAGAGATGGTTGAGCTGCTCAACGTTGAACGACTGGTGGCGGCGCTCGGCGCGGGGTACACGCTGCTGCTGCGCGGGCACCCGTTTAACGCGCGAGTGGGCACATCGGCGAGCGACAAGGTGATCGATGTCACCGACTACCCAGACATCAACGACCTGATACTGGCTTCAGACATGGCCGTGCTCGACTACTCATCGCTCAGATTTGACTACGCACTCACAGCGAAACCGGTCTTCTACTATGTGCCAGACGAAGACGCATACTTCCACGGGCGTGGCAGCCTGGTGCCGTACGAAGATACGACACCGGGGCCCCTCGTGCGCAGCCAATCAGAACTCGAGGGCTTGATCCGGCGCGCAGAAGAGATCGCCGCACAGCACGAACCCGAGCGTCGGGAGTTTCTGGCGCGCTACATGGAGCTCGAAGACGGGCACGCGACCGCGCGCCTCATCGACACAGTGTTTGCGCCCCGTGGCGATGCGTAGCGCTTGCGCGCTTAGTCGTTGGGTGTGAAGTAGACACCCAGCTCGGGGTCGAAAGCGGCTTGACCGTACTGAAAGCGCAGCTCACGCGTTCCCTCGTTCGAGCTGCCCGTGGGCGTGCCGTTGAGAAACCCCCACCGGCCGGCGGGCCCGCCATGCTTGAGGTAGGCGGTGCAGAACGCGCCGCGGGCAATGCCCTTGGTGGTCTTCAACGCCTTCGAGGTCGTGAGGATGCCGCGTTCGAACTCTTGAATGAAGCCGCCGCCGTTCTCGGCGATGGCCTCCTGCTCGCGGAGTGCACGGCCCCAGCGGGTGGGGTTCTGTGCGTGCAGGCGCTCGATGGGCCCCGTAATGGGAAACCCGCCGTCGGGCGCGCCAGGAATCGGCGCCAGCTTCGGTTTGATGAACTCGACCGCGGTCTCGATGGGGCCATCGAACACCATCTTGCCGTTCTCGAGCACGATGCCGCGTTCGCAGATCTCGCGCACCTGTGAGGTGTTGTGGCTCACCACAAAGACGGTTTTGCCGAGCTGTGTGAGCTCTTTGATGCGCACATTACACTTCTCGCGAAATTGGGCGTCGCCCACAGAGAGCACCTCGTCGACGAGAAGCACGTCGAACTCGGTGTGCACCGCCACCGCAAACCCCAGGCGCGAATACATGCCTGACGAATAGTGCTTCACCTCGGTATCGATGAACTCACCGATCTCAGAGAACTCGAGGATGTCGTCAAAGCGCGCCTCGGTCTCTTCTTTCGTCATGCCAAGAATCGCGGCATTGAGATAGACGTTTTCGCGACCGGTGAGGTCGGGGTGAAAACCAGCGCCCACCTCAAGCAGGCCGGCGACTCGCCCTCGAATGCGAATCCAACCAGCGTCGGGCCGAAGCACGCCAGAAAGCATCTTGAGGGTCGTGGACTTGCCCGAACCATTGCGCCCCATGACGGCAACAGACTCACCGACAGGCACCTCAATGCTGAGGTTATCGACGGCCGTGAAGACCGTCGAGATGGGCTTGCGTTTGAGCGACGCGATGAGCGTCTCTTTAAACGACTGTGTGTGCTTAACCCGAAAAGTTTTCGTCACCTCGTGCAAGACGATGGCTGGTTTGGTTGCAGACGCGGGGTTCGGTGCTGCCGTAGCATCAGAGATTTTGGGCAAAGTTAACCTCCAAACGGCGAAAGACGAACTGGCCAATGAACAGCGTGAACACGGCGATGCCGAGCCCCAAGCCCGTGTTGAGCATGAGGTTCTCGGGACGCGCAGCGTCTGGCGCGAGCGGCAGCCAGAATGCGTCGTGAAACAGCTCAATCGCGGTCGTCATCGGGTTGAGCATGTAGAGATCGAACAACCAGGTAGGGGCGCGGTCGTAGACCATCTGCCAGGAGTACAGCACCGGCGAAGCCCAGGTTGAAAACATGAGAATGATGTCAACGATGTTCTTCGAGTCGCGGTAGCTCACGTTGATCGCGCCAAACAGGAGCCCGAGCCCCAGCGCAAACAACACGATGATCAGCATTCCCGCCACGAATGCAAAGACCTGCATCCAGCCGATCGTCCAACCTAAGAAGAGACCCACGGTGAGCAGCAGCGCTGCCTGCGGTAGAAAGTGGACCAGCGCAACACCGGTGGCCGCTACTGGAAAGAGCTCTCTCGGAAAATAGATCTTGCGCACGAGGGACGAGTTGTCGGTGATAGAACCGGTCGTGTTGCGCAGCACCTCGCTGAAGAGGTTGACCGCCACGATGCCCGCAAAAAGGTACACCGGAAACTCTGGAATACCGCGGTTGACCTTGAGGATCACGCCGATCACCAGAAAATACATTAAGAACTGCGCGGCTGGCCGCAGGTACGACCAGAGCCATCCCAGCAGTGAGCCGTAGTAGCGAGTTCGCATACCCTTGCGCAAGAGAAGCGAAAGTAGGTACCGGCGACTGAAGATATCAAGGAGGCCCTTGCCAGACCCTGGAGTCATGAACTCCGGGTCCTTGAGGACAGTCTGTGCAGCCATAGCTTTGCAGTATACGCGGGGGTGGCCGTGTCTGAGCTGAGCCGTTAGGCTATCCCGGGCCCGAAGCGCCACCCCTCGCACCCTAGAAACAGGGGTCGAGACCAGCAAGGGGAGAGCGGCCGTGAACCCTTGAGTCACCTATGATCCGGGCATTAAGCAGATGTAGATTGACGAGATCTTTGGCCCCGTCTCGGGTGTACGTGTGCACGCGATCGCCGTATGCCGCAGCGTATGACCGGGGTGCGAACACTGGAATATTGGTCTCGTGCGCGAGCGCGATCCACGAGGCCGACGAGAGCAATTGTGCGTCGAACGGGTCAACGAGGAGCGCGTCTAGCCTCGCCATGAACTCACGCCGGCTGTGCTGATCACCGCGCAGCAGCGTGACTGAAGCGTCGCGCCACGGCTGCAGGTCACGAATCGTGAGGGCGTCGAACAGGCCGACTTCGTCGTAGACCACGAGGTCTGCGTGCTCAGGTCGTACTCGGGTGAAAAACGCCAGCGCGGCATCGGGCTCGAGAACGCTCTTATCGGCGGGCGCAGGTAGCGCGACGCCGACCGTCGGGCGTTTGCCGTCGGCGCGCTCGTGCCCCCGCTGCTCGTGCCCCCGCTGCTCGGGCGCTTGCTGCCCATGCCCAACGTCGAACGGAACGTCGAATGGATGCGGAACCTGCGCGCGCCCCTCCGCGCGCAGCAGCGCCTCGATACCTCGTGCGTTGCTGGCCCACTCGGTGCGCACGCCAAATCGCTGCGTCACGCGCCGTTCAGCCCAATCGAGCGGGGGGAGCGAAATGCCGCGCGGCGTGTGAGGCACGGGCTGGTCAAGTAAGACAACAACCCGCTCGACCGTCACCCCCGCAGAAGCTGCGTCAGGAAGAAACATGAGGTATTCGGGGTCGGGCACCACGAGAGTGTCGATGTGCGCTGTGTCGGCCCAGTTCGCCCAGACCGCGCCTGCTCCCTCGACGAGCTCGGCCACCTCGGGCGCAACCCCGTCGCGCTGCACAGTGCTAAACCGCGGCCGTACACCGGTGAGCAACGCGACGGGCGCCCCGGCGACGGACGCCGCCTGCACAATCGCCGCGAGCCCGCTCGCGCGTTCCACGCGCGCCTTCCAATCACCCAGCACCGCAGTGGCGTACTCACCGGATTTCTTCGCACCACGCAGCGCCGGATCAGACCAACTGATGTGGGGCCGCTCACGGCCCAAGCGCCAATCTGGTTCGGGGGTGGCTGCGATGCGCTTGTGGGCGGCACGAAACTGGTGAAAATAGCTTGCCCGGCTGCCAGACATCCAGCCGTAACGAAAGTCAGAGCGCGACAGCGACCCCGTCGTGAGCTGCACGAGGCTGAGTACGTCTTCGAGCGCGAGAACCGACTCAGCGCCGAACGCGGCCTGCACTCGCTCGTGAAACTCTGAATCAGAACCCTTGCGCACCTCATCGAAACCGCCGAGGCGCGCAAGCACCTCATCCTTGCGAAACAGCAGTGACGAGTCGTTAATGCGGTGTGACAGGTAACCAAAGAACGTGAGCGCACCGTCGGCTCGTACGCGCTGCGCGCGAGAAGTCGTGCCCATGAGCTTCGGCGAAGCGAGCAACGGGCGCAGCTGGCGCTCGATCCGGCGCGAATGAGACAGATCATCGGCGTCTTGAAACGTGACGAAAGAGCCGCGCGCCTCGGCCAGGCCGCGGTTGCGTGCACGGTACGCACCGCCGTTTTCGGTGAGCCGAATCACGCGCACGCGAGAGTCAAGCGCTTGGGCCTGCTCGAAGTACTCGAGGCCCTCGGGAGAGCAGTCGTCGACCACCACGATTTCGGTGTGCGGCCAAGACTGATCGAGCAGCGACTGGATCGTCGCGAGAAACGAGACGGTCGGGTTATATGCCGGCACGATGACGCTCACGGTCACATCTGCGGCGTTGGCGTCAGCGGCCCGCTCACCAGCAGGGAGCACGTCGTGCACCGAGACCCGAGGCACAGTGGGTGCACGAAACGCGGCAAACAGATTGTCGACGTCGAGCGTGCCGAAGCGAGTCACGTCTAACTCAAACGGTTCGACGCCCGCAGCCACGACCACCTCGTTGCAGGCACGCCACCACGCGTCTAGCGCGGGCGTAGTGGCGCCGGTCGCAGCGGCCTGGGCGAAGTCAGCCGCCCACGTTGGCGTGGCTGGTCCCATGAAATCGACCGATCCAGCCCACACGACCCCGACTTCTGCGTTCTTGTGGCCGCACGCCCAATCGAACACATCGCGTGCTCCCTGGTGCACTGCGATTTGCGTCGCGAGCCGCAGCGCTGGCTCGGCCCACCGCACACCCAGGTGAATACGGTCATGCTGGGTGCGGAGCAGGCGTATGACCCTCTCAAAACTTGCGGGGCCGGGCTCGAGCACTGCTGCGATCAACGAAGCGACTGTGATGCGTGTCAGGTCCCAAGCGAGCGGCAGTTCGAAATCAGCCGAGGCGTCGACCGCCTTCGCTATTGCAGCCCAATCATGCGAGCCCGCTGTCGCTTCGCGGGCGAGAACATCGGCCGTGTCAATCGAGCGCAGCCTGGCACCGATCGCGAGCATGCGCCAGGGCGTCTGCTTCGCAAGCGCGTAAAACTCGTCTTCAGCGAGTTGTGTGAGCGCATCTGGTGCGCCGAGGAGTGGCCAAGTCTCGTACGAACGTGAAGGATCGGCAGACTGGGCGAACGCGCGTGGAAAGGTCACACCACTAGCCTAAACTTTGGCGATGAGAATTCTCGTGCACACGCGGCCTGAGCGACGTGCCCGATCTGAAGCGGTCAACATCAGTAAGCTTGGGTCACTGAGGCTTTCCAGCCGAGTTGAAGGAGCGTCATGCGGGTCATTGTAATCGGCGACATTAGTGGCGGCGGTAATTACCACCTCGGCGATGAAGCGATGTCTGAGGTGGCCGTGCAGCAGCTGCAACAGCGTGGGGCCGAAGTGACGATCATCGCGGATCGCCCAGAGATCTCGGCGCCGCTGTACGGTGTACCCGCCATACGCCGCTTTGAACTGTGGCGTGAGAAGACCCGCGAGAAGAAGCTGGCACGCATGGACCTCATCATGCGTGCGGTGCGTGGTGAAGCCGAACTACCCGACGGCGTGCGCGAGACCACCGCGGCAGTGCGCGCGGCCGACGCAATCGTTGTCGCGGGTGGCGGCAATCTCAACTCGCACATGACCGAGAACCATCTGCTCGAGCGACTGCTCCTCGCACGCATCGCTGGCCACGACGGCATTCCGCTCTACATCTCGAGCCAGACGGTCGGGCCCGTCATCGTTGAACAAGATCGCGCCCTGCTGCGCGAGCTTGCCTGCAGCGCCCGAGTGTTTGGCGCGCGTGAGGCCAGCACCGCTGAACTCATGCGAGAGCTCTGCGACGACGATGCCACCGTCGTACACACGCTCGACGACGTGATCTTGATGGACCCGAACGACGACGCGCGCGCTGCCGCTTCAAGCCTCGAACTGCCCGAACGGTACGCAGTGGCGAGCTTCACCATGCACTCGGGCACCACCGGCCTCACACGTGAGGCCTACTACCGCAAGCTTGCCGCGATGCTCGACAAGACAGTCGAACAGCTAGACGTCGACATCGTACTGCTGCCACACATGGGCAAACTCGGCCACGACAACACTGCCAGCGAGGGCAGCGACGTGTACGGGCACGGCCGCATCGTGCACTACGCGCGTACCGAGCGTGTGCGGTCGCTCGAAATGATGACGTCAGAAGCGCTCGCCGCCGTGACCGCTAATGCGCAGTTCACACTCTCAACCAGGTATCACCCCGTCGTGTTTGGGGCGGGGCTCGGGGTACCAGCCGTGAGCCTCGTCACGAGCTATTACTCAGCAGTGCGCATGCGCGGTGCACTCAAGAACGTAGGAATGGAGTCGCTCGCGATTCCGTTCGAAGCGTGGGACGACCTGTTTGGTGAGCCCGTGCTTGCGGCGCTTACGAGCGAACGCCCCCGCCTTGACGCCCACATTAGCGCGGTGCGCCAGCAACAGCGCGCCTACCAGAGCGCCTGGTGGGACGGCATCGTCGCTGACGCGGCCGGTTCTGGCGCCGTCGTGAAAAGCGACCTCGTGCCCCCGGCACCGTTTGAATGGGCCGACGCGCACACGCGTTCGCTACTCACAGCGGTGCGCATCAACCAAGAGAAATCGAACCTGCACGAGCTCGCGGGTGACATCGCGCGCATGGAGCGCGAGCGCGCCGAAGCAGTGATGGCCACGCAACTGCGCAAGGCGCGCACTGACATCGAACGACTGCAGGTAGAGGTCGCACACGTGCGACACCGTCAGCGGCCGTTGGGGGCCGGCCTGCGCGACAAGATCAACGCCAAACTGCGCAAGTAGACCGGCAGACGACGCCCGCGACGGCATGCACTCAAGGGCTACCCGACGTATTCACTCAACGCATCGCTGAGTGAGCCGGTGAGCCTGCGCGCGAAGGCGTCTGCGAGATGATGCTTGTCGCGCCACACAATCACATCGTCAATCATTGCGGGGCAGCGCAGGCCACCGGGGCAGAACTCTTGCGTGAAGTCGAGCAGATCGACACCGTCGAGCCGGTCGACCGCAATACTTTCTGGGTTGGGCTGCCTGCGTTCGACCGCTTGAAAATTTAGGTCACACGCTGAGACCCGTGTCAGGTTCTGCGCGATGCAGTCGGGTACGTGAAACCCAAAATAGGGGGTGTCGCGAATCACCACGAGGCGGCTGCCCGAAGACAGTACAGGAGCCCAAGCCTTCACAAACCCAGAGGCGAGCGCGCGTTCCCCTGCCCCGCCTGCCGCGTTATCGAGCACGCGGCCGTGGCTTGCTACCCTGTTGAACGCGAAGTTGCTGGTGATGACGAGGTCGGGCCGGTCGCGCTTGATCCGGGCTTGCAAATTCTCATTCCAAGCCTCGCACGCAGGGTACATGTCATCGACGTTGTTTGTTTGCTCGTTGTATGAAAACGGGCAGCCTCGTTTGCCTATGACGGTCAGCTTCCACTGCCGGTCTTGCGCGATCTCGCGCAGCGGCGAACTCCACTGCATGGCGTGCGAATCACCCACCAAGAACACCGAAAACTCGCCGTCTGAGGGTACGACAACGCACTTGCCTATGCTGCTTTGGGCGTACGTGGCGTAGCAGGCAGAGTCGTAGATTGCCGGGTAATCTGTGAGCGCGAATCTCACGTCGCTCTTCGTGGCCTGCTGCTGTGCAGCCTGCGGGCTCAACGCAGACAGCGGCTCGATAGCGAACTGGGACGGTGGCTCGTGAATCGCCTCCTGCCGTGTCTCAGCGGGCTTAAGCGCCACGCCAGCGCACGCGGCGGCCGCCAACAGCAGGCAGGCGAGCGCGCCCGTGACAAAGCGGTACCTCATAACAGGGTGAAGTTTCGTGGACAGCAGTGAGGCTATCGCGCGAGCGCGACGGGCTTCAGATCGCTGTGGCCACGCCACCACTGAACGATCTCGGCGAGCGGCTCGAGCGCGTCGGGCAGCGTAGCCGCGCCCTCGAATGCGTCGCCCGTCTCGTAGTGACGCTGAAGCGCCGCCACGACCGAAGCGTCAAACCCAGCCCGTTCAAGGCCTACCCCGTTAATGCCGGTGAGGCGCGGGGGAGTGCCGTACACCTTCGCAAACGGCGGCACATCGCGGGTCACGGGCGTGCCCATGCCGATCATGGCGCCAGCGGCGATGATCCGTCGCTGATGAATCACCGCGTTCATACCAATGTTGACCCGGTCGCCGATCTCACAGTGGCCGCCGATCGAGACACCCGCAGAGACAGTCGCGTCGCTGCCGAGCAGCACATCGTGCGCGAGGTAGGCGCGGTTGAGCACCCAGCTTCGCGGGCCGACGCGGGTCTCGCGGTACGTGCCCTGATGAATCACCGCTCCTTCTCGGATCACGGCGCCCGCACAGATGCGCACGCCCGCGTGCTGCAGGTCACCCGTCCAGGCCGCGTTCTGCGGCAGGCTCGACATCTCGGGCGGTGCGCCGATCTGCGCGCCGGGGCCGACGTACACGTCGTCCTCGATCGTGCAGGGGCCCAGGATCACGGCGCCCGGTCCGATCTTCACGTTCGTGCCGATCGTGACGCCGTCGCCGATGAATGCCTGCGCGCTGATTTCAGTCATAGCTTCGAGTTTAGTGCGGGTTAGTTGTTGAATCGGTAGAGGAACGCCGCCATCGCCTCGCGCGACACCGCAGTGCTGGGGTCGTAGTAATACTTGCCGTTGCGCTTGGTGCCAGTCGAGATGCCGGCCTTGCTCATCCACTGAATCTGCGTGTAGAACTTGTGGCCCGGCTTCACGTCAGGGAAGGCCTGTTTCGTCGGGGGCACATAGCCTGACCGGTCGCTCATGCGGTACAGGAACGCGGCCATTGCGTCGCGGGTGACCGACTTGCTTGGCTCGTAGTAGCTCTTGCCGTTGCGCTTGGTGCCCGTCGAGATGCCCGTCGCGCCCATCCACTGGATCTGTTTGTAGAACTTGTGATTGGGCTTCACATCGGGGAAGAGCTGCTTCTTGGGTGCCTTGTACCCGGTGCGATCGCTCATGCGGTAGAGGAACGCGGCCATCGCTTCGCGCGTCACGTTCTGCTTAGGGTGGTAGTTGTACCAAACCGACCAGCCGACGTCGACTTTGGTTCCGGTTGAGATGCCGGTCTCAAGCATCCACATGACCTCTTTGTAGAACTTGTTGCAGTAGTCGTACATCATGCACATGTCAGCGAAGCCGGGCTTGACGGTGAAATCGATACCGGTGACCGAGCCGCTCGTCGTATCAATGGGCGTCGCCTGCTTGAGGTCGTAAGTGCCGTTCCATGCCTGATCGGCTCCGGGTATGCCGCTATCAAGCACCACGAGGAGGTCGTCGACAATCGGAACCCTGCGCAGTGTGAACGTACCGTCTTGAGCTGTGGTAGTCAGAGCCTTTACTCGCTCTGTGGTGCGGCCCGTGTATGCGTAAAGATTTTGTTTTTCGTGCACACCAACGGCAACGTGTTGGGGGTCCGAGACGGTGCCCGTGACGGTTGCTCCGAAACACATAGGGAGGGTTACGCCTGTGAGGTGACCCTTGCCAGCAGGGGTTGCTTTAGGTGTGCCTACGCCGCAGGTCTGTCCCCAGTGCTGCTGCACCAGGTTGACCTGGGTGTTCTTTGTAGAGTCGCTCACGTACGCACCAGGCTCAATCGTCATGCCGGATCGTGCCACGGGCACCATCATCGAGAACGCGCCGGTCTTCTTGTTGAACGAGATGTCGTATCCGCAGGGGCCTTCGCTCGGGCCGACGTAGCAGTCTGCACCGACGCTTACGTTGGCCATCCAGGATGCATCTGCACCCTGCGGGAGCGCCACTTGGCCCGAGATTTTGCGTCGCGGTTGGCTCCAGCTGGGGGCGGCGCCGCCGGTAGCGCTGGTACTTACCCCGGGGTTGCTCGGCTTTTCACTTGCGCCCGAGACGTCTGTGAAGATCACGTCTTCGCTGCTGTCGCCCGGTGCTTCGTCGGCGGGCGCCTCGTCGGTTACTATCTCGAGCTCGGTGGGATCCTCGATGGTCGCCTCGATGCCCGCGCCAGAGTCTTCGTCGGTCACCGCAAACGCTGGGCCGACACCGCCCAAGAGTAGCGCGACCGTGGCAGCCGCTGAGAGTGCCAAGTGCTTGACAGATTGAAATCGCTTCATTGAGCAACTCCAGACAGATTTAGATGTGTTACAAAGCCGCATCCAGGGTAGCCCAAAACGGTCACAGATGTAGCGTGAAGTTGTGCCTGGTGCCGCGCTTCTTTCTAACGCGCTGCGATGCCCTGTGTGGGGGAGCGCAGCGACCGCCGTCGCGGCCGTCAATATTGCTAACAGATGTTAGGCTTCTGGGTAGGTTTGGTACAGCCAGGCAGTACCCGAACTGGCGTCGCAGCATGCGCGCCAGGAATGCTGTCGCCAACACCGCGCTCGCTCCTGGCGCCGTTGCGCGCGGGCTCGTGGGGAGCCCATCCAGCTGCCGACTCAGGGTGGGGTGACGAACGGTGCACAACCGTCATGCGCGATTGACAAAACACGCAGCGACGAGGGGTCGAGATTCTCGATCCGGATCTCGCAGCAGCAAAGCCACGGTACTGCTCCTGGCGGTGATTCCCTTGCTCGCGGGCGTGGTGCTCACCAGCCCCGCAGGGGCGATCGCCCCCGCCGCAGATTTGAGCGCGCCAGCCGCAGCGAGCGACGCCTCGCAGCGCACCCCGGGAGACTCGCCGTTCACTCCGGCAGCCCAGCCAGCCGCCGTGAACCCGCCGACACTGGGCAAGCCAGAGGTGGTGGTCGACCCGACGGGGGCACTTGAACTCACCTCTGTCGTGTCGCGCATCTCGTCGACCGTCGGTTCAACGGGGCCCATTCGTGCCGGCGACGTGCTGCAATACCACGTGGCCGTCAAGAACCTGTCGTCTGAGGCGTGGACGAAGCAGAATCCGCTCGCGTTCTCAACCGACCTCACCCAACTTCTCGATGACTCGGTGCTCGTGTCGGGGGTGCGCCAGGGCACGCGTGCCGGCAATGGATGCGGGCCCACCGGCTGGGATGGTAACTCGTGTAAAGCCGTGGAGTCGCTCGTGGGAGGCGTCGCGAAGCACACGTTCGCGCTGGCACCGCAAGCCACGCACTTCTTCAACTACCGAGTGCAAATCGACAACGACTATCTCACGGGTGACCTACGCCTCGTCAACGCGGCGATGGTGCAGGGCGCTGCTCACGGGGCCGGCCCCACGGTTGCGGCGCAAGTGGCGTTCAGCGATGACGTGACAGTGCTGCACCCCCAAGCCCAGATTGCCAACTCGGTCGTATCGGTCGTGGCCGGCGGCACCGCGCGCACGCTGCAGCCGGGTGAGACAGCGCGGGCGGGCGAGACGCTGCAGTACCACGTCGCCGTCGAGAACCCGTTGGAGGCCGACGGGGTAGGGGCCGACTGGACAGCCGCTGCCGCGAACAACTGGACGCAAGACAAGCGGTTGACATTTACCACCGACCTGTCGGGCCTGCTCGATGACACCGTGCTGGTGTCGGGGGTGCGTCAAGGAACGCGCGCCGGATCGGGCTGCGGCCCCACCGGATGGGACGGTAACTCGTGTAAGGCCGTGGACTCACTGGTAGGCGACGTCGCGACGCACACGTTTGCGCTCAAAGCGGGTGCCACGCACTACTTCAACTACCGGGTCAAAGTTACGAATGACTTTACGGTCGGCGACCAGCAGCTGCTCAATGAAGCCGTCATCACGGGCGACCCTGGCAACGGGCAGCCCCTCATTGAGAAGCGCGCTCAGGTCGAAAACGCGGTCGAGGTGCTGCACCCCGACGTGACCATCGCACAGTCTGTGGCAACGGTGCTGACGAGGGGCGCTGAACGCGAGCTGCAACCGGGCGATGCTGTTCGTGCTGGTGAAGAGATTCAATACCATGTGGCGGTCGAAAACCCCGCGGGTGGTGGGGATTGGACCGCACCGACTAGCGACGGCGCGGCGAGTGATAAGCGGCTCACCTTCGCCACTGATCTCAGTGATCTGCTCGACGACACCGTGCTCGTCTCGGGAGTGCGCCAGGGAACGGTTGCAGGAAACTACTGCGGCCCAACCGCCTGGGACGGCAACTATTGCAAGCCCGTCGACTCCGTGGTGGGCGGCGTGGCGACCCACACTTTTGCACTCAAAGCGGGCAAGACTCACTACTTCAACTATCGCGTGCGCGTCACCAACGACTTCGTCGCCGGTGACAACCTACTGATCAACGAAGCGATCGTGACCGGTGAACCGGGCAATGGTCAACCCGGGGTTGAGGGACGCACCTCGTTTAGCAACAAGGTCGCGGAGCTGCACCCCGACGTGACCATCGCACACTCTGTGGCAACGGTGCTGACGAGGGGCGCTGAACGCGAGCTACAACAGGGCGACAATGTTCGTGCTGGCGAAGAGATTCAATACCACGTGGCGGTCGAAAACCCCGCGGGTGGTGGGGACTGGACCGCGCCGACCGCCGACGGCATGGCCAGCGACCGACGCCTCACCTTCACGACCGATCTGTCGCGCATGCTCGATGACGCGGTATTGGTATCTGGCGTGCGGCAGGGAACGATTGCAGGAAACTACTGCGGCCCAACCGCCTGGGACGGCAACTATTGCAAGCCCGTCGACTCCGTGGTGGGCGGTGTGGCGACCCACACTTTTGCACTCAACGCGGGCAAGACTCACTACTTCAACTATCGCGTGCGCGTCACCAATGACTTCACGGTCGGCGACCAGCGCCTGCTGAGCGAATCCGTTGTTGCGGGTGACCCTGGCAACGGCCAGGCGCCGGTCGAGGTGCGTACCTCGTTCGACAACACGGTGAGTGTGTTGCACCCCGGTCTCGAGATCTCAGACCCGACAGTGACGAAGATCAAGGGCGACGTGAACGGCCCCGTGCGCGCCGGCGATCAGCTGCAGTACGACGTCACCGTATCGAACCCGGTGGGCGGCGGTGACTGGACGGTCGCCGCGGGGAACGGTTGGGCGAGCGACAAACGCGCGACCTTTACCACCGACCTATCGGGGCTTGGTGGCCACGCCGTGCTGATCGGCGACGTGCGCCAGGGAACAACGGGCGGCCGGTACTGCGGCCCAGGCGGCTGGAACCAGAACTACTGCAAGCCGGTCGACAAGCTCGAGAACAGTGTGGCATCGCACACGTTTGCGCTCGATGCCGGTAAGTCTCACTTCTTCAGCTACCGCGTAGAGGTCGGCAACGACTACCCGAGCGGCGCAACACTGCAGAATGAGGCGTGCGCGTCGGGCGAACCCGGCAACGGCCAACCCACCATTAGGGTGTGCGGTGACGTGTCGACCGAGCTTGAACTGCAGCACCCGGCGCTTGAAATCGAGAAAAGTGTCGCGAACATTACGAACCCGAAGGCCGCTACGGCACGCCCCGGTGATGTGCTCGAGTACACGGTCACGGTGAAGAACCCCGGTAAGGGCGACTGGAACGACAAGACGAACGCGATGGCGGCCAACCTGGTCAGCTTCAGCGACGACCTCAGCGATGTGCTTGATGACGCGGCCTGGAAAACTGGCAGCCCCGACGGGTGCTTCACCTACGGTTGCGCGGCCTTTGAGCCGCCTGTCGACGGTCAACTCACGCACGAATTCGCGCTCAAAGCGGGCGCCACGAAGACCATGAAATATCAGGTCACCGTGTCAGACCGATACACCGGCGACGAGTCCCTCGTCAATGAGGCGTGTGTCTCGGGTGACACGGGCGGGCCTGCGGGCATCGTGCACGAGTGTGACTCGATCACCTCAGCGATGGTGCAGGTATACCCAGAGCTCGAGGCTGAGCTGTCGTGGACGAAGTCACCGCGCCCCAACGATCCACTGCGTGCGGGTGATCGCGTGGCCTACACGATCACTCTGCACAACCCGGGCGAGGGCGACTGGAACGTCGCCTCGGCTTGGGCGGCGGGTAACCCAGTGACGCTGACCAAGGATCTCACCGACATTCTCGACGACTCCGTGCTCGTTGGGAAGCCGTCGGTGGGAGCCACGATTGAGAACGGCGTGCTGTCTTGGACCGGCGGCCTCGCGGCAGGCAAGTCCCGCTCCATCACCTTCTCGGTGACGGTGAAGAACGTGGCTGACGGCATCGCCACTGACCTGTGGCTCAACGGTACGGCCTGCGCCGCGGGCGACAGCCGCAACCCGGCGCTCCCCGCGAGCACCATCACCGTGTGCCCCGCGCTCGAACTCCCCATCGGTGAGAAATGGCAGATGTCGAAGAAGCTGTTCAACGACCAGGGTGCCGAGCTCAACGACATCGCTAGCGTGCGCTCAGGGCAAGAGCTCACCTACGTGGTCTCGGCCTGGGCGGTCGGCGGGTGGCCTGTCCCTGACGTACAGCTCACGGACGACGTATCGCGGGTGCTGCACCTTGCCCAGCTGCAGGGCGACGTGATGCTGCAGGTCGGCAACGGCCCAAAAACAAAGCTTGAGGTGATTGACGGCAAGATTGTCACGCCACGCTTCGAGCTGCCCGGTACGGGCCAAGCGACCATCACCTACACCGTCAAGATTCCCGACGACGTGCACACAGGCACGCTGCTCAACCAGGCGACCGGCATGGCCCTGCCCGGCAGCGGCGCGGCCACCCTGCCCGATCGCTGCGGCACCAATTTGCGGCCCTGTGAAACCGAGCACCGGATCGTGGGCCCGCGGCCCACAATCTCAAAGACCCAGTCAGTGGGGTCGACCGTGACGCGCGGCGACAACATCACCTACAAGGTGCGGGTCACCAATCCCGGGCCCGGATCGTGGACAGCGACGAACCCGATCTCGGTGATCGACGACCTCGCACGCGTGCTTGACGACGCAACTCTCGTAAATGATGTGATGCTCACGCGCACAGGCGACGCGATCGGCGTCATCGTTCCCGTCACCGACGGCGAGATCTCCTGGCAGGGGGCGCTCGCCGCGGGTGAGTGGCTCGAACTGACGTACACGGTGAACGTCAACATCGACCGGGGTGGCGGCGACCGCTACCTCGTCAACGAAGCCTGCACGGGGACACCCGGGGCCGAACGCTACTGCGATGACACGTACACCAGCATTCCGCTCGACCCCGCAGAGATCGAGAAGCCCGTCTGGGGCCCTGACGGCGAGGGTTGCGTCGCACCGCCATGGATCAACCTGCCCGTGACCCCGGGCATTGTGTACACGATCTCTGGTGATGTGGTGCCCGGAGGATCGGTAACCGTGACGGCCACCCCGCAGCCCGGCTACGAACTCGTGGTGCCGAAGGACTGGACGCTCGCGGCCGACGGGCAGAGCGCGAGTTTCACGATCCACTTTGCAACCTGTGACACCAAGAAGTTCGCTGAACCCGAAGTGAAATACACGACTGGCGTCTGCTCGCCCGACGGCAACCACACCCCACCCACCCTCGAACTCGTCGAAACCGAAGGCATCGACTACTCGTACGTGGGCGAGGTGAAGGCCGGTTCCACCGTGGTCGTCACCGCAACGGCACAAGACGGGTACTGGCTGCGCAATAGTTCAATGGGCCGCCACTGGAGCATCAGTAAAGACGGCAAGACTGCCACGCTGACGATCAACTTTCCCGAGCTCAACTGCCCGCCGACCGAGCCAGGTGAACCGTTGATCTCGCCCGAACGCCCCGTGTGGTCGGGGCCGACCTGTGACGCCCCCAACCGGGAGCCCGAGTTCAGGCTTCCCGTAACACCCGGGCTCACGTACACCTACACCGGCACCGCCGCGGTCGGCTCGTCGATCGTCATCACAGTGACGGCCGACGACGGGCGTAAGCTCGGGCGCGTGGGCGCGCACGGCTGGGTCTTCGCCACTGACGGGCTGAGCGCGACCTTTACGATCACGTTCTACCCGCCGCGCGACTGCGGTGGCGGGTCGGGTGCCGGCGCGGGGAGCACCAGCAACGGTAACGCCGACGGCGAGATTCCGCCGATCGAGGGCGGCGCCGGGGCCGGGGCGACGGGCACTTCGAATGCTGACGGCATTGATCCGGATCCCTTGCCCGGAGACATCGAAATTGCTCCATTGCCGGGCCTCCCAGAACCCGAGTGCGTGGCGGGCGTCGTCACAATGCCCGATCTCACCGTGATTATGGTGCCGGGAGTTTGGTACGACGTGCAGGGCAAGATGGAGCCGGGCGAGACTGTCGTGCTGACCGCGCACACGCTGCCCGGGTACATTCTGCAAGATACCGCGGACTGGATGAAGGGCGACTGGGTGCTCGCGCCGGATCGCAAGAGCGCAACCCGCACGGTCACGTTCCCGTCGTTTGAAGACCTGTGCGGGCTGCCGGGCGAGAAACCCGAGCAGCCTGGGGAGCCGGGCGAGCCTGAGGTGCCTGAGGTGCCTGAGAAGCCTGAGGTTCCTGAGACGCCTGAGGGGCCTGAAGTACCTGAGGGGCCTGAGACCCCGACGGGCGGGCCGCAGGCGGGCGCCGCGGCAGCCGGGTCGGCAGATGCCGGGGCCGAGGGCGGGCCCGAAGGCTCCAGCAGTGATCGCACGCCTCCCGCGGCGAACGCGCTCACGAACACCGGCGGCGCGAGCGGCGCAGTCGCGGCCTCGGTGGGCGCATTCATGCTGCTGCTCGGTGGCGCAGCGGTGGCACTCGCCCGGTTGCGTGCGGTGCGTCGCACGCGCTAGCGTCGCGCGCGCTAGATCACCTATGCCCGTCGTGCGTTCCGGATCCTGGCTGTAAATCAACTTGAGACGTAGAATGAATGCATGACGGGCACCACGATGACACGCGAAGCGGAGCTAAGTTGGCAGCTCCACCTTGCAGTGTTGCCCTTTTTGAAAGGCGACTGGCCGACCACTGAGCGGCTCATTCGATCGAACCTCGCTCTGTTGAAGCGTCGTCCTCGCGCCAGGCTTGCTCAGAGCTGGGTGCAGGAGTGGGAGTCGGCGATTGACGTTGGTCCAGATGCTGTGGCTGCAGTAGCTATGACCGCTGGTGAACGAGGCGAAGACCTTCGCCAGGTGAGCCCACTGGCAGGTGTGTTGCCGCAGGAAGTTCGTCTGAGAGCACTGCAACAGGTGCGCGATAGTGGATCGCGTTGATCTAGAACACATCATCAGGGCGGCTTGCGAGATAGCAAAGCAGGACCAAGTACTTGTCGTTGGCTCCCAGTCCATACTGGGCACGTACAGTGAACTGGAACTCCCCCAGGAGTCTACGTTTTCTGAGGAAGCAGATGTGTTCCCGCTGTTCGATGATGACAACGACTCCTTGTCAACTCAGATTGACGGTGCCATTGGCGAGCTGAGTGGGTTCCATCAGTTGTTCGGTTACTATGCGCAAGGTGTTGATCGCGAACCGAGACAAGGACCGCGCGTTTGTAGCAGCGCTCATTAAGGAGAATCTCGTGCTGGTGTCAAGCATTCGAGAACGCATCATCGCTACAGACGTGGATGTGCATAGAAAGAAGATTGCTCTTACTTGGCTGAATGGCTGGAGAGCCGAGCAGCCTAGCTATCGCGCGCCGATACGTTAATCAGTCCTTCCCGGGTGCCCTTACTGCTTCAACTGCTTCAATTGGGCGAGCTACGCGAGCGGTGCCCCCGCCTGCTGGGCGTAGAGCCGGATCGCGCGCTCGGCGTCTGCGACCGTGATGCTGCCGCCCGCCACGATGTGCAGCCCAAATGCGTCTTCGAGCGCGACGAAGTTCATTGCGATGTCGTCGATGGGGCCGGTGAGCGTGAAGTCACCGGCCTCGACCCCCTCTGCCAGGATGCCGCGGTAGAGCGCGAGCTGTTCTTGGTAGAGCCGCTGCACGAGCTCGTCGTGCAGCGGCGACTTGCCCGCGAGAACATCGAACTCGTAAAGCAGCCGCATGAGCGCATCGTCTGGCCCACTTGGTAGGCCCGCCGTGATGGCGGCATCGAGTTTTGCTGCCGCCCCAGTCTCGCGGGCGACGAGCGCCGCGCGCTCCGATCCGACGCGAGCCATACCGGCCGCGTGTGCCTCGACCAAGATCGCGTCGAGATCGTCGTAGTAATAGAGCAATGCGCCGCGGGTGACGCCGGCCTGATTGGCGACGTCGGTGAGTGAGAGCTTGCGCAGGCCGCGATCCGCCGCCGCGTCGAGGGCCGCCTGCACCACTTCGATGCGTCGCTGGTGCTGGGTGCTGGGTCTCGCCATGCAGCCAGTATGCCAGTTGCTTGCCGTTGCTGGGCCGAGCGACAAAGGTTATTTGACATTCGAGTAAATTAATTTACTCTAGAGTCAAAGAACTTGTCGCGCACCGTCGCGATCACCAGAACGACAAGACACACAGGAGCAGACATGGCAGTCGACACCCTCTTTACTGGCGGGCGCATTCGCACCTTCGACGCGGCTCAGCCCTGGGCCGAGGCGCTGGGCGTCACCGGCGACCGGATCACCTACGTCGGCTCGGCCACCGACGCCCCCGAGGCGCGCAACACGGTGCAGCTCGAAGGGCGCCTGCTCACCCCGGGCGTCGCCGACACCCACAACCACCTGCTGCTCGGCTACGACGACCTCGCCGTGAGCCTCGACCAGGTGCAGAGCCTCGACGTGGTGCGAGCCCGCATCGCCGAGTTCGCTGAGAGCCACCCAGAGCTCGACTGGATCTGCGCCGAGAACGCGCTCTACTCAGTCGTCGAGGGCCGCCGCCCGTGTGCTGATGACCTGGTGGGGGTGACCGACCGCCCGGTCTTCATCACCACTTACGACCAGCACTCGGTGTGGCTCAACCGCCCCGCGCTCGCCAAACTCGGTATTTTGAACGGTGCACCGATCGCGTGGGGCAATCCCGAGAAGGACGCGGCGACGGGGGAGCCCACGGGGTGGATCACCGACTTCTACACCCGCGCCATGACGATCGACGGCCTCGCCGAGCTGCAGCGCGACATTCCCATGTACTCGCCCGATCGCCGCTACCGCAAGATCACCAACAGCCTCGACATGGCCGCCAGGTTCGGCATCACCACGGTGGTCGAGCCGCAGGTGCCGCTCGCCGAGCTCGACCTGTTTGCCCGCGCCGAGCGCGAGGGCAAGCTCACTTCGCGCACGATCGCCGCGATCTACCACCCGGTGGGCGCCGACGGCGACTTCCGTGCGAACATCACGGACGCGATCAAGAACACGCCCCAGCACGAGCGCTTCAAGCTCGGCCCCGTGAAGCTCTACGCCGACGACGTGATCGAACCGCACACCGCGGCCATGATCGAGGACTACGCGAACAAACCCGGCCACCGCGGCCACACCAGTCTCGAGTCGACCGAGTTCAAGAAACTGTTCATCGAGCTCGACCGCCTCGGCTACCAGGTGCACACCCACGCCATCGGCGACCTCGGTATTCAACTCACGCTCGACTCGATCGAGGCCGCGCTCAAGGCCAACGGCGCCCGCGACGCCCGCCACGGCATCGTGCACATCGAGTGCCTCGCACCCCAGGATCTCGCACGCTTCAAGCAGCTCGGCGTTGTCGCCGCGATGCAGCCCCGCCACGCGTCCCCCGATCTCGTTGCCGGTACCTGGATGGAAAACGTGGGCGAGGCCCGCTGGGATCGCGCCTGGCGCTTCAAATCGATGATTGACTCGGGCGCCCGCGTCACCTTCTCGAGCGACTGGCAGGTCGGCGAGATGGACCCGCTCGTCGGCATCTACAGTGCCATGACTCGGGCCCGCCTCGACGGCTCCGACGCGTGGACCGTGGGGGAGCGGCTCGACCTCGACCGCGCCCTCGAGGCGTACACGAAGGGCGGTGCCGACGCGTTTCACCACGAGGGCGCGCTCGGCACGCTCAGCGTCGGCAAGCTCGCCGACATCGTCGTCTGGTCGGGCGACCTCTACGGCATGGAGCCCGCCGAGATTCTCGAGCAGCACGTCGACCTGACGGTCGTCGGCGGGCGAGCGATTCACGACGCCCGCGGCGAGATGGGTGGCGCTGCGGCGGCGGCCCGCATGCAGGATCCGGCGGGGGTCGGCCAGTCGTGCGGCGAGCCCCACGGACACAGCCACAGTCACTAGTGGATCCTGCGACTCCTTCGTCGCGCAGGATGACGAAGTAGGTCGCTCGCGCGGCGCCCCCCTCCCGTCATGCTGCGCGAGCTCGCGAGTCGCAGCATCCACTCCACTCAGACACAGCACAACGAAGTGAAAGAAGTCAACATGTCTACCTTGCCCACTCGATCCGGAGTCGCCGCGGGCGATGACCAGATCGCGCACGCAGTCGCCCACGAGCCGGGCCAACTGAGGCGCACGCTGAAGCTGCGTCACCTCGTCTTCATCGGCCTCGCCTACATGGCGCCGCTCGCGGTGTTCGACATGTTTGGCATCGTCGCCGATGAGACTGGCGGGCACGTGCCGCTCGCCTACCTCGTCGTGATCGTCGCGGTGCTGTTCACGGCGTTCAGCTATTCGCGCATGGTGCGGTTCTTTCCCATCGCGGGGTCGGCGTACACGTACGCGAAGGAGGCGATCAACGCTCACCTCGGGTTTCTGGTGGGCTGGGTGGCAACCCTTGACTACCTGCTGCTGCCCATGATCAACGCGATTCTGTCGGCGATCTACGTGGGCGCCGTGTTCCCCGACGTGCCGTTCTGGGTGTGGGTGCTGCTGACGATCACAGTCTGCACCGTGCTGAACCTCGTGGGTGTGAAGCTCGCGGCGAGCATGAACATTTTGCTCGTCGGTATTCAGCTTGTCGTCGCCGTCGTCTTCGTGGTGCTCACGATCGTGAACATCAACAGCGGCGCCAACGGCGCCGAGTTCACGATGGTGCCGTTCTTCTCGAGCGACGTGCAGGCCGCTGCGATCACCGCCGGCGCCGCGATCCTCGCCCTGTCGTTCCTCGGCTTCGACGCGGTGTCGACCCTCGCCGAAGAAGCCGAACGACCCGAGCGCGACATTCCCCGCGCCATCTTCATCATCATCGCGGTCGCCGGCGCCTTCTTCATCACCGTCACCTACGTGATGCAGACCCTGTTTCCCGACGTCAGCCTGCTCGGCGACGTTGTTGGAGCGTCGCCCGAAATGGCGAAGTACATCGGCGGCGCCGCGTTCCAAGCAATCTTCGTAGGCGGCTACATGATGGCCGTGCTTGGCTGCGGCATCACGCAACAGATGAGCGCGGCCCGGCTGCTCTATGCGATGGGCCGCGATGGGGCACTGCCCAAGCAGCTTTTCAGCCGGATCAACCCGCGCACGGGCGTGCCCGTCGCGAACGTGTTGATCGTCGCGTTGATCGCCCTCACCGGGCTCTTCGTCGACCTGGACCAGGCCGCCTCGATGATCAACTTTGGTGCGTTCATCGCGTTCACGTTTGTGAACCTGTCTGTGATCTTCGTGTTCTTCAGGTTCTTGAAGCGGCGCGGGGCGGGGGCCTGGCTCGGATTTGTGGTGGTGCCCGCGATCGGCGTCGTGATTAACGTGTGGCTGTGGGCGAGCCTCGACACCGTGTCGATGATCATCGGGTTCTCTTGGCTCGCGGTGGGCGTCGCCTACTTGCTGATGAAGACGCGCGGTTTCAGGGCGCCAGCGCCCGACCTCACCGGCCCGATCAACATCAGCATGTACGAGTAGGGAGCCCGCTGGCGGCCGGGAGCGCCGGTTCCCGGCCGCACTACTCGGCTCTACTCGAACGGGTTGACCGTCCTATTGCCTTCTTCGGGGTGGCGAATCAGCGCCGGGTCCGACATGCCCTTGCGCGGGTCTTCGTCGCCGTTGAACGTGTCGGTCGCGCCGTCCATCACCGGCTCATCGACGGTGTCCTCCTGTGCGACGGAGCTGTCTTTGTTGTCTTTGTTGTCATTGCTGGGGTGTTTGGTGTCGTTCATGTGATCCACTTTCTGTATTAGTTGAGGACGATGATGCCAGCGTTCAGCGAGGCGGCGAAGATCAGCCACAGCAGGTATGGCACGAACATCCAAGCCGCAGGGCGTGAGATTGGCATGGTGATCGCGATGAGTCGAATGACGACGACGATGAGTGCCACGATGACGACGAGCGCCGCCCACCAAGCGATGGCGCCGACGAGCGGATAGCTGGCGAAAAACAGTGGTGTCCACAATCCGTTGAGCACGAGCTGCACCGCGAAAAGTCGCAACTGGTGTTGAGTACGGCTCGGCTGCCCGGCCGCCGCATACCCCGCCCGCCAGATGAGAAACCCGGAGATCGCGATCAGCGCGTACAGCGCGGTCCAAGCTGGGCCAAACACCGCGTTGGGTGGGCTCCAGGGCACCTTATTAACAGAGGCGTACCAGCCGTCAGTGTGCGGAATCGTGGCGATGGAACCGAGGGCCGCGACCGCTGTGACCGCCACGAGAAATAGTGCGGCGACACCAATCTGTCTGGTAATAGGGGGAGTGGGGTGCGCCATAGAGGTACCAGTTTCTAGGGGTTGAACGGCCGTTGTCGCCGACGCTAGCAACCGTGAATCTGCTGGCACCATAGTCCCCGCTAGATTTGTGAAATCACAAGATCACGACCGTGCCAAAGCCCAAACAACCGCGGTGCACCACAAACTTTGTGACAACGGAGCTCTTGTCACGACGCGCATGTGATGGGTGGGCGAGACGAGACCTCAAGCTGACCGGGCTTGTCTCATCTATGACACACTCCTTGTTGTGTCATGTATGACACACGAAGACACCGTGCATGGGTGGTGAGGTTCGAGCGCGACGGCTCATCGGCGGTCCTCTTTCGGGTGATGGACACCCTCGAGGTTCTGGGGGTCTCCATGAACATGGAGTTTGGGTCGGTGGGCGATGATTGAGCTAGACGCCTACCTCGACGGGCAGTTTGCACTACGAGCCTCCTTGCGCCAGTCTTTCAGACCAGGAATTATTGGTTCCGGAGACGTCGAATGCGGCCTCCATTGCGGCGAGATTGGCCCGGGCTCGGATCTGTGTTGCTGGGTCATGGGTGAGCCAGGCCTCGCGATTGGCGGAGATAGCGCGCAATAGTGCACGGATGCGACGTCTGCTTCGACGTGTGAGGCCTTCGCGGATTGCCTGGATATCGGTGATGCAGGCCAGGAGCGTAATGCCATCCTCGGTATGGCGTTCCCGATCTCTCTGGTCTACCAATTGAGCGGCGCCCTTCAGCGCGAATGCACCTTGTAAGGATGGTAGGGAGAACGCGGCGGTTTCGTTCCCTTCCTGATCGCGGAAAACGACATTGGAGGTGCTCGGCAGGGCGCGCGTGCCACCGGGTACTCCGAAGAGTGGACGTCGGAGGTATGCGGGGTGCCGAGTGGCTGCGAATCTGTCAGAGACCATAACGTCGATCTCATCGCGCCCGCGGGTGAAGTGGTAAGCATACTTCTGTGATTCACCAAGAGTGAACCCCTGGTTCGCCAGGAGGCTTCGTACTTCGGAGAAAGTTGTCAGTGAGGGTTAGGGTTGGGCGCTCAGTCATCGCGAGGCAAACACTTCTGACCGCCGAGTCTTGAGCCACGTGCTTCCTGCGGAGCGCTCACGCGCAGACCCATAAACGGTGTAAGCCAAAGCCTCAATAACCGCGTCGTGCTTCGCGTTACCATCGAGCGCCACCACATTTCCTTCAGGGTCCGCGTGCAGACCGAGGGATTGGGCTGCGTAGTCGGCATCTTGGTCGACGATCACGGAGGTACCAGCACCAACAAGGACGGTCTGCCCGGCGAGCGCCGATCCAATGTTTCGTTGCTGCTCTGCGTTGGCCCGGTAGAGGGTGACGTTGCCTGCGAGCACGCGGCCAGCAAGCTCGGCATCTGACATGGTGCGAAGTTTGGCCTTCAAGCGGCTCAGCTGTGATCCTTGGAGTGTCGTGACCGGTGAACGCGAGAGCAGATCCAGTGCGGCGACCACGGTCTCACGGTCCCATCGTCGCCCCGACACCTTCATGCGGCGCAGCGCGAAGACCTGACGCTCGTAAACGGCGAGCGCGTTACCGATGCGCTGCCCTGTCAGCAGTCCGTTCATGACAGCGTTCTGCACTTGACGCTGAGTGACACCGAGTGTCTGTGCGGCGTCGAGCGTCGTCGTAATCATGCAAATATCTTCGTTCAAACGAAGCATTATGTCAATAGAGATTGTGCTCTCTGAGTCTTTCCAAGGTTGAGTAGGGCAGGGTAACCACACCCACGCACATCACCGCGCACACGGGATAGGGTGAGAGCGCACTAGTCGCATGCCCAAAGGAGTAGCCCGCGTGAAGATTCTGGTGGTCGAAGACGACGACCGTATGGCCGATGCGCTGCTCGCGTTTCTCGGCCGCGCCGGTTACGCCACCGTACGCGCCGCCAACGGGGCGCAAGCGCTCGAGCTGCTCGGCGCCGACACCGAGGCAGTGCTGCTCGATCTTGGTTTACCCGACATCGACGGCATCGACGTGTGCCGCCGCATTCGCAGCGTCTCGGGGGTGCCCATTATCATCGCCACCGCCCGCAGCCAGGTCGAAGAACGCATCAAGGGTCTGCACGCGGGCGCCGACGACTTCGTCGTGAAACCCTACGATGTGCGCGAACTCATGGCCCGGCTCGAAGCCGTTACGCGGCGCAGTCGCGCCATGCCCACCCATGACGGCCCAGAGTCGAGCCTCACCCTCGAGGGCATGCACGTCGACTTCACCAACAGGCTCGTGCTCATCGACGGCGCCCCCGTCGAGCTCACCCCCAAGGAGTTCGACGTGCTCGCGATCCTCGCAAGGTACCCCGGCGTGGTGATGCCGCGCGACCGCATCATTCGCGAGGTGTGGGGCACCGACTGGACCGGGTTCAACCGCTCCCTCGAAGTGCATGTGGCATCGATCCGGCGCAAAACTCAGCGCGATTGGCTCATTGCGACAGTACGCGGCGTGGGCTACCGCCTGACCGGGGTGTGACGGTGAGGGGCCGGCTCATCACCCTCTTCTTGGCGCCGCTCGTCGCCCTGTTGCTGGTGCTCGGTGGGGCGTTCGCCTGGACCTCGGCGCGCAGCATCGCGCAGGAGTTCACGAGCCAGCAGGTCGATGACCTGAGCTACTTTCTCGTGAGTGCGCGCCAGGCACTCAAGAGCGACAGCACCGCGAGCCTCGCGGGCGAGCTGGCCCGCTACAGCGAACTGTACGGGGCAAGCGTCGCGGTCTATCACCGCTCGGGAACAGAGTTTGTGGCGCGTGGGCCTTTGCCCAGCGAGGTGAGCGACCAGGTCGATCTCGCCCTGTCGGGGCGCCGCAGCGAGCCGGTGCAGCCGGTGCTGCCGTGGGCGCTAGCGCCCGCGACGGTTGTCGAGCCCGTGTTCTCAGACGGCAGGGTGATTGGGGCGGTCGTGATCTCGACGCCGGTTGACGGCCCCCGCACCGCCGTGATTAACCAGTGGCTGCTGCTCGCCGCCGCGAGCCTCGTGCTCATTATCTTGTGCGTGTTCGTGATCTTGCGGCTCGTGCGCTGGGTGCTGCAGCCGATGCTGCGCGTCGACAGCGCGATGGCCGCGATCGAGCAGGGCGAAATGGACGCCCGCATCGACGACGACACTGGTCCCCCCGAAATGCAGCGCATGATTCGCATGTTCAACAGCATGGCCGACGAGATCGAACGTGTGATCGCGCGGCAGCAGGAGTTCGCGCTCAACGCGTCACACGAGCTACGAAACCCGCTCGGCGCGCTGCTCTTGCGCGTCGAATACCTCGCGACGGGGCTCGACGAAACCTGGGACGACGACGTCGAAAAAACCCGGGAAGAAGGTCAGCGCATGGCACGCATTCTCGATACGCTGCTCACCATGGCACGCACCCAACGCCGCGACGAGGCCCTCGCGCCCGTCGACCTCGCGGTGCTGGCACGCGACCGGGCCGCCGCCTGGCAGTCTGTCGCCCGCGAGCGCGGCGTCGCGATCACGGTGCAGGTGGGTGGGGGTGGTGTTGGTGGTGTTGGTGGTGCTGGTGGTGTTGGTGGTGCTGCCTGGGGGCGCGTCGTCACTGACCGCACCGCCGTCGAGAGCGCGCTCGATGGCGTCATCGACAACGCCCTCAAATTCGCACCGCGCGGCACCGCGATCGAGGTCGCGGTGAGCACCCCGGGGGTCGGTGGTGCCGGTGCCGCAGGCGCGGGTGCCGAGGGCGCTGGCTACGAGCTGTCAGTGCGCGACCGGGGCCCAGGCCTCACCGAGGACGAAATCGGTCACGCGACCGACCGGTTCTGGCGCAGCTCGCGCGATCAAAATATCTCCGGATCAGGCCTCGGCCTCGCCATCGCCCACGATCTCCTGCGGGCACTCGGGGGCGGGGTGTTCGTCACCTCTCCCGAGGGAGGCGGGCTACGGGTGGCGCTGCAGCTGCCTGAGGCACCGCCCGCTGGGTTACCCCTGGCGGGAGTGGCGACGCCCACGGAGTCGTCAGCGGGGCTGACTGCGGAGCCATCGGTGGAGCTGCGCGTCAGGAAGCAATCGTGAGGCGCGCGGGCAGGGCGCTCGCCGCAGCACTCGGGGTGCTTGTCGGGCTCGCGGGCCTGGCTGTCGGGCTCACGGGGTGCAGCGCCGGTTCAGCCGGTTCAGCCGGTGCAGACGGTTCAGCCGGTTCGAGTAAACCAACCGGCGCGGGTGACTCTTCATACGTGATCGCGGGCGGCGGCCGCGCGGGGGTCTACTACAACTACGGCGACGAGCTGGCAGGGGCCGCCCGAGAATCACTCGGCCTCGACATTCAAGTCGCACAAACCCAGGGTTCGGTCGACAACCTGCTGCTCGTGAACTCTGGGCAGGCGCTCATCGGGTTCGCGCAGGGCGACACCGCCGCCGACGCCGTCGCGGGTGTCGGTGCTTTCACCGAACCACTGCCGATCACCGCGCTCGCCCGTGTCTACGACGAGCACGTGCAAGTGGTGGTGCCTGAGGACTCTGACGTGCGAGAGCTCGCAGACCTGCGAGGCCACACCGTGTCGCTCGGCGCCGAAAACTCTGGCGTGCACGTGATCGCGACGCGTCTGCTCGAAGCGGCCGGCGTGGATCCGAGTGAGGTAGCGGGGCCTGCGCTCGGGCTTGACGCGTCACTCACAGCGCTCGAAGCGGGCGACATCGACGGCTTCTTTTGGGTGGGCGGGTTGCCCACGCCCGGCATCGTGCAGTTGGCAAACGACCTACCGATCAGGCTGCTCGAAGTGCCGCCCGACATCGTTGACCGGGTGAACGAAGGCCACGCGGGCGTCTACCGCAGCGCCGACTTCGCGGCGGGCACCTATGGCATCGAGCACGAGACCGCGACGATGTCGGTGCCCAACTACCTCATTGCCCAAGAAGCGGCTCCGAAGGAGCTGATCCGGAACCTGCTGGGGGTGCTCTTCGAGGAGCGCGGTGCGATCGCGACGCGCGTGCGTGCGGCGGCCTTTCTTGACCGCAGGCAGGCGATTTTCACCGAGCCGGTGCCGCTGCACTCGGGCGCGACCGAGTACTACCGGGCAGCCCGCCGCTAGCCGGGCACGCTGGCACACAGTTGTCAAAAATGATCATTTCAATAGTCGATAGAAGCTGCAATGATCGACAGTATGCCGCCGTTCCCATCGATGAAGGCGGGCGTTCTAGAACGCCTGCTCATGCGTGAGCTCGGCTACTACGTTGATTCTCAACGGGGCTCTCACAAGAAGATGAAAAGCAAGAAAGGGTATCCACCGCTCTTGTTTGCGTTTCATGACGGGCAAGAAATTGCTCCAGGACTTGTGCGAAAGATTCTGATGAAGGATATTGGCCTAGACTTGAGTAGCGTTGAAGCGCTTCTCGGAATGAGGTGAGTGAGATGCGTCAAATAACAGTGGTTTACCACCGCGAAGATGGAACCTGGTGGGCAGAATCACCGGAACTCCTTGGCTTCTCTAGCGCCGCCAACAGCATCAACGAGTTGCGTGCGCAGACACGTGAGGCCGTGGCGTTTGCACTCGATGATGAGCCACACTTACTTCTCGAAATCTCTGGTGCCTCGATCGTAGCTTCTCGGGAGCCGGGTGCGAATATGGCGGAGCAGTTCAGACTCGCTGACGAACCGCCTTGGGCTGTTGGCCACTGGCCGAAGAGTGCGCGTTCAGGGCAAGCTACAAACCCTGGAATGGCAGTCGCGTGAAGATCTCGGTCTACACCGCGGATTTTGCCCAAACCGACGAACGCGGAAAGCTCAATGCGATCGGTTTGGGTTGGACGACAGTTCCTACCCCGTTGCCGGCTCACAGCATTGCCATCTTGTTTGAACTGGATTGGCATGAAGCGAATGAAGTCAAGAGTTTTTCCTTAGAGCTAGTAGACGCAGACGGACACCTTCTAGTCACAGACGAAAACGGTCAGATTTCGGCTGTTGACGATGCCCACTTGAGTGGTAGCGTGCCTCTCCTGAGGCTCGAAGGCAGTTTTGAAGTAGGACGCCCGCCGGGGCTCACGAAGGGCACTCCGCTGTCGCATGCGCTGGCTGTCAACCTGCCAGGAGGCATGCCGCTTGACACCGGACGATACACCTATCAAGTGCGAGCTCAAAGCGTTACCGGCGAGCAAAGCTTTTCAGTCGTTAGCGTCTTGTAACGTTTTGTAGGCGCAAGGGCGCACGGGAGATCTTGCACCCTTGCGCCCTTTTCGCGTGCGAAGCGGGCGAACCTCAAGATTCGCTCAAGGCGAGTCTCAAGATACGCCCAAGGGGCGTGACGCCTGGGGTGCACCCTCCCTACGGTGGGGTCTGATCGATTCAACGGTGAACGCTCGACCGCACTCAAAGCTCTAGCTGTGCCAGTGCCACCATTGCCGCCACCCAAGAGTCGTCGCAAGTTAGCAGACAAGCAGACCGGCAGTGCATCTTCGCGCACCACGCGACAGATCATGATTCTTAAGGTGGAGATCAGATGGGTACGAGCGAACCGCTTGTCGTCGTTGAGAACGTGCAAAAGCACTACGGCGAATTTCAGGCCCTCACCGACATTAATCTTTCGATCGACCGGGGCGAGGCCGTAGTCATCATCGGGCCGTCGGGCTCGGGCAAGTCAACGCTGTGCCGCTCGATTAACCGTCTCGAGACGATTACGAGCGGGTCGATTCGCGTTGATGGCCGCGAGCTGCCAGCCGAGGGCAAAGCTCTCGCCAAGCTGCGCGCCGAAGTGGGCATGGTGTTTCAGTCGTTCAACCTGTTCGCACACCTCACGATTCTCGAAAACGTCACGCTCGGGCCGATCAAGGTGCGCGGGCTCAGCAAGGCCGACGCCGAGCGTGAGGCGATGGCGCTGCTCACGCGCGTGGGCGTCGATAAGCAGGCCGCGAAGCTGCCGGCGCAGCTGTCTGGCGGGCAGCAGCAGCGCGTTGCGATCGCCCGGTCGCTCGCCATGCACCCCAAGGTGATGCTGTTCGACGAGCCGACAAGCGCGCTCGACCCCGAGATGATCAACGAGGTGCTCGACGTGATGGTCGGCCTCGCCAAGGAGGGCATGACGATGATCGTCGTCACCCACGAGATGGGCTTCGCCCGCAAGGCTGCCGACCGCGTCGTGTTTATGGCCGACGGCCAGATTGTCGAGGAAAACACCCCCGACGAGTTCTTCACGAACCCGCAGACGACGCGCGCCAAAGACTTCCTGTCCAAGCTCATCACCAACTAAATATTCGTGCCGGATCGTGCCGCGCGCACACCGAGCACTCGCTACATTTCACCCAGATTCACCTCTCGAAAGGAATGGCAACATGCGATTCAAGAAAACTCTCGCCGCCGTCGGCTTTCTCGCCGCGGCCGCGCTCACGCTCACGGGATGCAACAGCGGCACCCCCGGCGACTCGGGCAGCAGCGAAGGCTCAGGCACCGAGACCGAGGTCGTCGAAGACGTCGCTCTTGAGGGCAGCCCCACATTCGACAAAATGGTCGAGCGCGGCAAGGTTGTTATTGGTGTCAAGGAAGACCAGCCTGGCCTCGGCTACCTCGACAACGTAACCGGCGAACGCAGTGGCTTCGACGTCGACATCTCGCGCTGGATCGCGGGTGCGCTGGGCTTTGACGAGAGCAAGATCGAGTTCAAGCCGATCGCGTCGGCCAACCGTGAGCAGGCCATCGTCAACGGTGACGTCGACTACTACGTTGGCACCTACTCGATCAACGATAAGCGCAAGGAAGACATCGACTTCGCGGGCCCCTACTTCATCACCGGCCAGGGCCTGCTCGTGCGCCAGGGCGACACCGACTACCAGTCGCTCGACGAGCTCGAGGGCAAGACCGTGTGCTCGGCGACCGGCTCAACGCCGATTCAGAACATCAAGGAGAACTTCCCGGGCATCAAGACGCAAGAGTTCGACCTGTACTCGGCTTGCGTTGAGAACCTCGTGAACGGTCAGGTTGACGCGGTCACCACCGACCAGGCGATCCTCATCGGCTACGCCGCACAGGATCCCGAGAACCTGATGGTCACCAGCGGTCCGCTCATGACCGAGGAGCTGTACGGCGTGGGCCTGCCCAAGGGTGACGACGTGCTGCGCGCGTTCATCAACGATCTCTTCACCGACGGCAACGCGACCTGGCAGCAGATCTTTGACGACAACCTGGGCGACTCAGGCATCAAGGTGACCCAGCCTGAGGTTGACGCGTACTAACCCATAGTTGCGGGGCGGGCGCTGCCCGCCCCGCACACTGACCTCACGGTCTCAAGACCGCCGAGGTCTCAAGACCACACAAGCGTAAGGAGGAGGACGGGTGGACGTCATCTTCGGCAACCTCGACCTCTGGGGTATCGCCATCAAGAACACGTTGATCGTGTTCTTCGCGGGCGGCGTGCTCGCGCTCGGGCTCGGTGTGCTGGTGGGCGCAATGCGCGTCTCACCCGTGCCCATCGCGCGGGCCGTCGGCACGCTCTACGTCAACATCATTCGCAACACACCGCTCACGCTCGTGTTCTTCTTCTTCGTACTCGGGTACCCCGCGCTGGGGCTCGGCAAGATGAGCCCGCTCGTGCTGGGAATCCTCGCGATCGGCATCTACACCGCGACCTATGTCGCAGAGGTGCTGCGCGCGGGCATCAACACTGTGCCGGTGGGCCAGGCAGAAGCGGCCCGCGCGATCGGGCTGCCGTTCACGCAGGTGATGGGCATCGTGGTGCTGCCACAGGCGTTTCGCTCGGTCGTGCCCCCCATGATGAGCGTGTTCATCGCACTACTCAAAAACACGACCGTCGCGGCAGGGTTCTCAGTGTCAGAGCTCGCCGCGCTGCGTGCCACCGTGAACGACGCGGCGGGCCGCCCCGGTAACCCGATGGAAGTGCTCTTGTGGGTGGCGCTCGTGTTCGTCGTGCTCGTGTTCATCTTGAGTTTCGTACAAAACCGCCTTGAGAAGAAGTGGAGGATCGTGCGATGACTTCTGTTCTGTACGACGTCCCCGGGCCGAAGGCGATTGCGCGCAACCGTGTGCTCGCGGTCGTGACCGTGATCGTGGTCGCCGCGCTCTTGGGCTTCATCATCTACCGGTTCGCGCTGTCGGGCCAGTTCTCAGCACAAAAGTGGGGCATCTTTACCTACTCGACGATTTGGGCGCAGATTTTCCAAGCGCTCGGCAAAACCCTTGCGGCCTTCGGGCTTGCAGCGGTGCTGAGCCTCGTCGTCGGTTTCGCGCTCGCGATCGGGCGGCTGTCTGACCACCGCTGGGTGCGCGTGCCGTTCATGGCGGTCACCGAGCTGTTTCGCGCGGTGCCGGTGCTCGTGATGATGATGCTGCTCTACTACGGTCTACCGTCGGTGGGCGTGAAGATGGACCCCTACTGGGCGGTCGTCATCGCGCTCGTGGTCTACAACGGGTCGGTGCTCGCCGAGGCTCTGCGCGCCGGCATTGAGTCGCTGCCGCGCGGCCAGAAAGAGGCCGGCTATTCGATCGGCCTGCGCAAGAGCGGCGTGATGGCCCTGATCCTGCTCCCTCAGGCGGTGCGGGCGATGCTGCCCGTGATCGTGGCCCAGCTCGTCGTCACGATGAAAGACACCGCCCTCGGGTTCATCATCACATACCCCGAGCTGCTGTATTTGGCGAAGCAGCTCAGCAGCAACGTGCAGTTTGGGCGGCCGCTTTTGCCGTCGGCGTTCGTCATCGGCGGCATCTACATTCTGATGTGCCTCATCCTGTCGGGCATCGCGAAGTGGCTCGAGGGGCGCACACACCGCGGCCCCAAGTCCACGGGCGGCACTCCCACCACCACTGTTCCCGTGCAGCCGGGTGACCCGCGCCTCGTCGAAGGCACGGTCACCGAGGTAATCGCGGTGCAGGGGGAGCGCTAGATGCGAGTGCGCCTGTGATCGCCCAGACCGTCCAGTTTCTGCCCGCCGAGGCAGACTGGACGGTCATCGCGTTGCTCATCGCGGCCGGTTTCGCGGCGGGCTGGGTCGACGCGGTCGTGGGCGGCGGCGGCCTACTGCAGCTGCCGGCGCTGCTGCTCGCCCCGGGTGTGACCCCGGTGCAGGCACTTGCGACCAATAAGCTCGCTTCGGTGTTTGGCACCGCGACGAGCAGCGTCACCTACTACCGCGCGGTGAAACCGAGCCTGCGACGCACCTGGCCCATGGCGGTCATCGCTCTCGCCGGATCTTTTGCGGGCGCCTCTGTCGCTTCGGCGCTGCCCGCCCACCTGTTCAAACCGATCATCGTGTGCGCACTGGTCGCCGTGGCGCTCATCACGCTATTTAAGCCAGCGCTCGGCGCCGTCACACGTCTCAAGCACCGCGGGTCGAAGCACACGATGATCGCGTCTGCTGCGGGCGCTGCGATCGGGTTTTACGACGGCGTGCTCGGGCCTGGCACCGGCGTGTTTTTGGTGATCGCGCTCGTGGGGCTGCTCGGTTACGACTTTCTACAGTCGAGCGCGCAGGCCAAGATCGTCAACCTGGCGACGAACGTGGGGGCGCTCTTGTTCTTCATTCCGCTGGGCGCGGTGCTGTGGCCGCTCGGGTTAGCGATGGCGCTCGCCAATATCGCGGGCAGCTTTATCGGTGCGCGCATGGCGATCGCGAAGGGCGCCAAGTTTGTGCGCGTACTGTTTCTGCTCGTGGTGGCCGTGCTCGTCGTCAAACTCGGTTACGACATGTGGGCCGAGCGCGCTACATCGTAAGAAGCACCTTGCCGCGGTGCTCGCCCGAGTCGAAGTACGTGTGAGCCGCGCGGGCCTCGGCCAGTGTGAACGTGCGGTCGACGGGCACCTGCAGTTTTGCAGCCTCCACGAGCGGCCACACCCGCTCGCGCACCTGCGCGATGATCTCAGCCTTCTCGGCGAGCGGGCGCGCCCGCAGCGACATCGCAAAGACGCCCGCCCGCTTGGTGAGCAGTGCACCCAAGTCGAGTTCGCCGACACGGCCGCCGCCCAGGCCAATGACGACGAGCCGGCCGCCTGTCGCGAGCGCCTGCACGTTTTGCGGTAGGTATTTCGCTCCCACCACGTCGAGAATCACGTCGGCCCCGTGGCCGCCCGTGATCTCGTGTGTGCGCTCGGCAAACGATTCGGTGCGGTAGTTGATCGTGTGAAGCGCGCCGTGGTCGCGCGCCCACGCCAGCTTCTCGTCGGTCGATCCGGTCGCGATGGTGCGTGCGCCCGAGGCGGCCAGGTACTGCAGCGCGAAGGTGCCGATACCGCCCGAGCCGCCGTGCACGAGCACCCAGTCGCCGGCCTTGACGGTGGCGGTGAGGTTGAGGTTTGAGACGACGGTGGCCGCGACTTCGGGCAGCGCCGCAGCGTTCACGAGCGACGTGCCCGCGGGCACCTCGAGTAGCTGCGACACGGGTGCGACGGCGTATTCGGCGTAGCCTCCGCTGGCGAGCAGCGCGCACACCTCGGTGCCCACCGGCCACACGGGTTGAGCGCTGGTGCTGGTGCTGGTGCTGGTGCTGGTGCTTGCGACTGCGCTTGTGTTCTCGCTTGCGACCGCGCTTGCGCTCGGGCCACCGTGTGCGACGATGACGCCCGAGACTTCGAGACCGGGCACTTCGCTCGCGCCGGGCGGCGGCGGGTAGACGCCCTGCCGCTGTGCGGCATCGGCGCGGTTGAGGCCCGCGGCCGCGACCCGTATGAGCACCTCACCCGGCCCGGGCTTAGGCGTCGCCATTGTGGTCACGCGCACCACATCGGGGCCGCCTGCGCCCGCGAACTCGACGGCGCGCATCTCGCTTGGAAGTGAGGTCTCAGACATGGGCGCAGGCTCCCTTTCAGTAGAACGGCTCGTACACTCGATCGTAAAACACGGGCCTTAGCGCCCGCGTCTGTACGGTCAGGACAGGTCCTCAAGCAGGGCGTCTAGAAGCGGGCTGCTTTGCATCGGCTCGAAGTGTAGTTCGTAGCCAAACACTGCCGCGACGTTGAGCGTTGCCTCTAGGGAAGGCACGAGCTTGCCTGATTCGAGCTCTTGGACCCACCTGCGACTCATGCCAGCGCGCGACCCGAGCTCCGCTTGAGTCATTCCGCTTTGGATTCGTCGAGCGCGCACAAAACTGGCAAATGTTCTTGACGAATGAATGAACTTGCGACTCCCTCCCGCGGCGCAGGATCATGTGCACACTATCTTGCGCACACTATTCTGCGCACTCAAGAGTTTGCGCAGAATAGTGTGCAATTCAGGCGTGTTTGAGGCCTCGAGAACACTTTGGGCCCGGGCGCTGCAACAAAGCAGCGCCCGGGCCCAAAGATCCGGAGCGTAGGCCTAGAACCTTAGCCAGCGTAGGTGTCGACCGCGAGGATCTTCACCGAGATCTGGTTGCCGTTGGGGGCGGGGTAGCTGAGCTCGTCGCCGATCTTGCGGCCGAGAATCGCAGCGCCCAGGGGGCTCTCGGCGCTGTACACGTCGAGGTCCGAGCCGTCGGCGAGCTCGCGGCTGCCGAGCAGAAAACGCTCCTTGTCGCCCCACACTTCTGCGGTGACGATGGTGCCAATCTCGACGATACCGGCGGCCTCGGGGGCCTCGCCGACCTCGGCGCGCTTGAGTAGCTCAGCGAGGTCGCGGATGCGGGCCTCCATCTTGCCCTGCTCGTCTTTCGCGGCGTGGTAACCGCCGTTCTCCTTGAGGTCGCCCTCTTCGCGAGCGGCCTCGATGCGCGCTGCGATTTCTTTGCGGCCAGCCCCGGTGAGCTCATCGAGCTCGCCCTTGAGGCGGTCGTAGGCATCCTGAGTGAGCCAGGTCTTGGTGGGCTCGGCCATGGTCGATCCTCGATTCACGTAACTGCGCGCGGGGGTGCGCGACGGTGAGCGCGCGAGCGCGCTGGGTAATAGATACGCCCCGACGATGCGGGGCGCCCTTACAGATTAGCAGGGTAGGCCGAGTGGCTGCCTAGAAACTGGTGCGCTGGTACTGGCGCTGGGCGTTGGCGCGCTGGCGCTGGGCCTGGCGTTGGCGCTGGCGCTGGGCGTTGGGCGCTGGCGCTGGCGTTGGCGCTGGCGCTGGGCGTTGGCGTTGGCACCGGGCCTGGCAGCACGAAACGGCATCGAAACGACGAGTCGGCCCGATAAATACGTCATTTCGATACCGGCTCGTCATTTCGATACCGACTCGTGCGCCGCGCCGCTTGCGCCGCGCCGCTTGCGCCGCGCCGCTTGCGCCGCGCCGCTTGCGCCGCGCCGGCGCGAGCGCCGCTGCGGGTTAGCCCGCGTAGGTGACGACCCAGCACTCGCGCGCGGTCGCAGCGACCGCCTCGTTCGCGATGACAAGCCGTGTGGTGATGGTGTGCGTGAGCTCCTTGCTCGGCGGCACCTCAACGATGTTCCAGCCGACGGTGCCCTTCGACGAGCTGATCGCCTCGACCGCACACGCGACCGGAGTGTCGACGGGGGCGGTGATCTCAAACTTTACGTCGAGTTCACGGTCAGAAACGTTGGTGTACCCGATGTCTTGCCATGACACCTGGTTCGCTGTCTGCCACCCGCTAAAGAACAGGAAACCGAGACCGGCGACGACGAGTGCCCCCGCGATGCCGTACGCGAACCGGCGGTCGAAGCTGCGGCGTTTGCTTGAACCGTAGCGGTTCTCGAGCACCTGCTGGGTCGCGCGGTCGACGGGCGCAGCGGTCGGGGTGGGGGCGAGATCCGGATCATCGACGGGACCCGCGCCAGTTCCGACGCCAGATTCCGCGATAGTACCGACGTCAGCACCCGCGCTAAGACCCGCGCCAGATTCAGAGGGCGTCGCGGCCTCGCCTGCAGCCCCGCGGGGAGCCTGGGTCGCCGAGCCAATGTGTGCGGGATCTGCCGGTGACACGGGAGGCTCCGATCTGTGCTGGGTAAACTGTTCGCTTAGGCCAGCGTAGCTGGAAGGACCGGGAAGTAATTGTGAGAGGACTCGCATGGCGCTGAGGTTGATCGCTGTACACGCACACCCCGACGACGAATCCAGCAAGGGCGCTGCGACCTACGCGCACTATCTCGACGAGGGTTTCGAGGTGATGATCGTCAGCTGCACGGGTGGTGAGCGCGGCGACGTGCTCAACGAGCTCGTCGCACGCAACCCCAAGAGCCGCCGCGACCTGTCGGGCCTGCGCCGGGACGAGATGGATCGCGCACGCGAGATCATCGGGTTTGAGCACCGCTGGCTGGGGTATCAAGACTCAGGTCTGCCGCCCGAGGGCGTGGCGGTGCCGAAGGGATCGTTCGCAGATATCCCCGCCGAGGTGTCGGCAGAAGCGCTCGTGCGCATTGTGCGCGAGTTCAAACCGCACGTCATGATCACGTACAACGAGCAGGGCGGCTACCCGCACCCCGATCACATTCGCTGCCACGACATCAGCAAGATCGCGTGGCAGACCGCGGGCGACCCCGAGGCGTACCCCGAGGCGGGCGAGCCCTGGCAGATGTCGAAGATGTACTACGAAGAGATCTTCAACGCGAAACGCGTCAACACGGTCTACCAGTGGCTGCTCGACAACGACGCGAATTCGCCGCTCATCGGCCAGTTTGAAGAGTTGCGCGAGTGGATGTCGCGTCGCCCCTACCGCGGCACCGCCCAGGTCAACGTCGGCAGATTCTTTGAGAAGCGCGATGAAGCGCTGAAGGCGCACGAGAGCCAAGTCGCGCCCGACAGCACGTTCTTCTTTTGGCCCATCGACCTCCAGCGTGAGGCGTGGCCGTTTGAGGACTACCGACTCGCCGCGTCGCGCGTTGCGACGAGCGAGTTTGAGGCCGATCTGTTTCAGGGAATTGAGGAGGCACACGCGTGAACGTGTGGACCAGTGCTGTAGATCTCGCGGTGCGTTTTGCCGAGGGAACCACCGGGGGAGCGAGCGGGGCGTCCGGCGCCGCCGACGGCGCAACAACCGAGTTCAACCCCGACAAGGTGTCGCCCGGCATCGAGGGCTTTCTGATGACGGGTCTGCTCGCGCTCGCCGTCATCGGACTCGGCTTCTTGCTCGTGCGCACGCTGCGCACGAACGCCTACCGCCAAGATGTGCGCGAGCAGATCGAGGCCGAGCTCGCTGAGCAGGCTGAGGCTGCCGGGTCTGACGGTGCTGTGGCCGACGGTTCTGTGGCCGCCGATGCTGGGACTGCCGGTTCTGAGGCTTCGGGCGCTGTGGCTTCAGACGCTGCTCCGGATCGCGGCGACGCAGACGACTCAGCCGATAGCTCGGCACAGAAGTAGCGCACGTGACCGGCACGGTGGGTGACCCGTATGGCGACGATCCGTGGGCCGGGGGCGACCCGTATGCGGGTGGCGACCCGTACGGTGACGATCCGTGGGCCGGGAGTGACCCGTATGCGGGAAGATCCGGAGCAATAGCAGCCCAACCCGCCCAGCCCGCGCTGGCCCACAGTGCACAGCGCCCCGGCCCGCACGAGGGGCGCGAGCCGCGCGAAGTGCTCGCCGAGGTGTTTGGGTACGACGCGTTTCGCGGCGACCAAGAAGAGATCGTGCGGCACGTCGCGGCGGGCGGCGACGCCGTCGTGTTGATGCCCACGGGCGGCGGCAAATCGATGTGTTACCAGGTGCCGTCGCTCGTACGTGCCGGCACCGGCATCGTGCTGTCACCGCTCGTGGCGCTCATGCACGACCAGGTGGCCGCGCTGCGCATGGTGGGCGTGCGGGCAGCAGCCTTAAACTCGGCGATGAGCCTCGACGAGCGCCGCGCGGTCGAAGAAGCGTACGTGCACGGCGACCTCGACCTGCTGTATCTGGCACCCGAGCGGCTGTCGTCGCCGGGCACGGTCGAGCTGCTCGCGCGCGGGCGCATAGCGCTGTTTGCGATCGACGAGGCGCACTGCGTGTCGCAGTGGGGCCACGATTTTCGCCCCGACTACCTGCGGCTCGGGGCGCTCGCAGAGCGCTGGCCAGATGTTCCGCGCATCGCTCTCACCGCGACCGCGACCCCCGAGACGCACCGCGAGATCACCGAGCGGTTACACCTGGGCGATGCACGGCATTTTGTGTCGAGTTTTGATCGCCCCAACATTCGCTACCGCATTGACTCCAAGCTGAACGCTCGCGCGCAGCTGATCCAGTTTGTGCGCGATGAGCATGCGGGTGATGCGGGTATCGTATACGCGCTCAGCCGCAAGCGGGTCGAGCAGACGGCGGCGGCGCTCGTCGCGGCCGGGGTTGACGCGGTCGCGTACCACGCCGGGCTGCCCGCGCACGAGCGGCTCGCAGCGCAGACCCGCTTCTTGCGTGAAGACGGCGTCGTGGTGGTCGCGACGATCGCGTTTGGCATGGGCATCGATAAACCCGACGTGCGGTTCGTCGCCCACATCGACCTGCCCAAATCGATCGAGGGATACTACCAAGAAACTGGCCGCGCGGGCCGTGACGGGCTCCCGTCGCAGGCGTGGCTCGCGTATGGCCTGCAAGACGTGGTGCAGCAGCGTCAGATGATCGAGTCGGGCGACGGCGACCAAGCCACGAAGCTCAATCAGACGAGGCACCTCAACCAGATGCTGGCGCTGTGCGAGACGGTCGACTGCCGGCGCGCGTTCTTGTTGCGGTACTTCGGGCAGGATCCCGCGGGCGCTGCTGCGCCTGCCGCGCCAGCGCCCGATCCCGCGAGCCGCGCCGACGCACCCAGCGCCGAAGCACCCAGCGCCGAAGCACCCAGCGCCGAAGCACCCAGCGCCGAAGCACCCAGCGCCGCGGCCCAAAGATCCGGAGCTTGCGGCAACTGCGACGTCTGCCTGAACCCGCCCAAGCTCTGGGACGCGACCGTGCCCGCGCAGATGCTGCTGTCGACCGTGCTGCGCACGCAGCGCGAGCGCGGGCGCACGTATGCGGCGGGCCAGCACATCGATGTGCTGCGCGGCGTGGCGTCGGAGCGCGCGACCCAGATGCGGCTCGACGAGCTCACCACCTGGGGCATCGGCAAGGAGTGGTCGGTGGCGCAGTGGCGCGGAGTTGTGCGGCACATGCTCGCGGCCCAGTTGCTCGAGGCCCGCGGCGAGTGGGGCGTGCTCGAGCCCACGCAGGCCGCGAAGCCGGTGCTGCGCGGTGAGGAGCAGGTGTTCATGCGCGAGGAGGTGCTTGCGCGTGCCGGTTCTGGCGGCGCTGGCGGTGGCCGGGGCGGCCGCGGCTCGCGTATGGCTCGAGGCGCTGGCGGGTCGGGCTCCTCTAGCTCCGGATCCAAGCAGTCGGCGGCCGCGGCCGACCTGACGCCTTCGCAGCTCGAGGTGTTTGAACGGTTGCGATCGTGGCGGGCAGGCGAGGCGCGCACGCAGGGGGTTCCGGGGTATGTCGTGTTTGGTGATGCGACGCTCGCGGCTCTAGCGGTGCACCAGCCGTCGAATGACGAGCAGCTGCTCGCGATTTCGGGTATCGGCCAGGTCAAGCTCGAGCGCTACGGCGCGGCCGTGCTCGCGCTGCTCGCCGAGTAGCCAGTGCCCGTGCCCGCGCCCGCGCCCGTGCCCGCGCCTGTGCCCGTGCCCGTGCCCGCGCCTGTGCCCGTGCCCGTGCCCGTGCCCGTGCCTGTGCCCGCGCCACGCACGAGACGGTATCGAAACGACGAGACTGCATAGAAAAAGCGCATTTATCGGGCCGACTCGTCATTTCGATACCGAGTGTGAAAAGTGGTCGCGCGAGTTATCCACAGAATTCATTGGCGGGCCCAAAAGTCGTGCAGCTTAGGCGACACTCGAAGTATGAGCATTCCCGATCACATTGGACGGGTTGAAGCCGCGCTTCGGAGCACCCGACGATTGTTTGGCAGCGGGGTTACACCGCGCCAGTTGCGCGAGTGGGTGCAAACGGGGAAAGCGGTGCGGGTCGCACAGGGGTGGTTCGTTGATGGAGTCGTGTGGAACTCCTGGTATCCCGAAGGCCGCCACCTTGCGCGGGTGATAGCGGCGCATCGCAACGCAAAGACCCCACCGCTCTTCTCACACTATTCAGCAGCAGTCTTACTGCGTCTGCCTGTGTGGCATCTGCGGACTTCGCATGTTCACATCTTGAGTGAAGAGTACACGTCTACAAGCAATAGTGTGCAGCGGCATCAGCTCAGTATTGATGCTTCACATGAGATAAGTGTGGCGGGGTACCGGTGCACGACACATCAGCGCACTCTCTTTGACCTCGCGACCTGTACTAATGCAGAAACGCTGCTTGGCTGCCTGGACAAGTCCCTACGAGAAGCAAGTATGCGGGGGCGAGTCCTTGATGAAGGCGCACAGCAACGTTGGCGCAGTGAAATGGATGCTCTGATCGACTCTGCGTCACCTCGCAGGCGCGGCCTCGCCACCCTGCGGAGAACTCTCGCTATCGCCGACCCCAGAGCCGAGTCCGTGCTCGAGAGCGTGAGTAGGCTACAACTATTGCGATTGGGGTACGAGGTCGAACTACAGGTGCCGGTGCGAGCGCCGTCTGGGTCGCTCTACTATATGGACTTTGAGCTGCTCGGATATAACGCGTTTGGCGAGTGTGACGGTGACATCAAGTACACCGATCCCGAGATGCTCGCAGGGCAAACCCCAGCTGAGCGCGTGATTGGTGAGAAGCGTCGCGACAACTGGACGATGGGCACCACCAATAAGCTCATGGCTCACTGGGGCGCTCGTGACGTGGGCACCCCCGCGCAGTTAGCCAAGGCGCTGCAGTCGTACCATATTCCGCTCCCGCGCTATGCCGGGCGAACGGCAAAATAACGAGCCTGTCGAGCTTGAATCGCATGACCCGCAGAATCCAGGTGACCGACGAGCTACGACAGAACCTGCCCGCAATTGCACCTTGCCCAGCGCTGGTGAGTGGCCCTCACGCAGAGCACAGTTAATGGGCTCCCGAGAGCCGCGAAAATTCAGCGTGCCGCCGCGCCGCGTCGATCGAGCACCGCGGCGATAGCGAGGGAAGGTAGCGCCACGATGATCGCAGGCACCACGACCAAGGCAAGCGTGAGCCCGCGCAGCAGGTATGAGTCTGCGATGACATCAGCCGCGCGTGGCCCGACTCTGTAGTACCAATCGATAAACGCTCGGCCTAGCCAGTATCTGCGCAGCACACGGTCGCGGTATGCCTGTAGCAGGCGCACAGCAGGAGCACGCTCGTCACCAAATGTGGCAGTGATGACGAAGCACGAGCTGTTCGGGTTTTTGGCTTTCGGCATCGAGGGTGAATAGCCGGGCTCGTGCTGGCGCACCAGCGCAATGAATTCGTGGCGACGAAGGCGCATGCCCTCAGCGTCGGCGCGGCTTGTCTTGAGCCAGCGAGAGGCCGCAATGTCTTGCGAAACCAGGTCGACACCGAGCTTCAGCAGCGTCGCGTCGCCGCTCAGGTCGTAGCTGTCGCTGAGACACTGAGTGAGCGCAGCGGTACGCCCGCAGTGCGGGCTCCACGAGTCTTGGGTCTCTTGAAACCAGGGGTAACTCACCGCAGACGCTTGGTAGAGCAGGCTCACAACGGGCAGCACGGTGGTCGCTGCCCGGTACACATATGACGGGTGGTTCTCGGGCGTGACGAACTGTAGACCGGTGTTGAAACAGTGCATCATCTCGAACAGCATGCCAGTTGAGCGGCGTAATGGTTCTTGTAGTTCGGCCGGCGTGAGCCCCTGTGCAGGCACGGCCGACCAGCCGACCGCGCAGCCCTTCACGAGCCACCCCTGCGCGCTTGCAGGGTCAACCTCGAGTGCCCGGTTGGCGTATTCGTACGCTTCAGACGGGTTACCGGCGGCGATGGCGTTGTCGGCGATCGTGAGATATTTGCCGACATCGTCGGTGCGGTCGAGGCGCACAGTTCCCTCTACGAGAAGCTTGCGCGCCTCTGTGGGGGAGTACTTCGTGCGACAGTAGTCACACTGAAAGAACTCATCGAGCTTCGAAAAGCTGTTGCCTGAACATAGCTGACACACCATCGCTTGCATGGGACCCCTTCGACCGCCTGTACTAGTTCACGCTACTGGGCGCAGTCGGAGCGTACCAACCACCTACGACAGGCATGTGTCTGCGAAGATCGGCTGCCCGTCAATGAAAATGGCTAACGCAGATAGAACGGGTTGAGCACGAGCAGCAGGGCGGCGCTCCAGTGGCAGAAGAACGCGAGCACCGTGAGTGCGTGAAAGATTTCGTGAAACCCAAACACCCCGGGCACCGGGTTTGGCCGCTTAAACCCGTACACGATCGACCCCAGCGTGTACAGCAGCCCGCCCACCACCACGAGCACCATTGCGGCGAAACTCGTCGCCGCAATGTCCCCGAGATAGGCAACAGCCGCCCAGCCGAGGCCGACATACAGCGGTACATAGAGCCAGCGCGGTGCGCTGAGCCAGAACACACGAAACCCGATACCCAATAGGGCTACGGCCCACACGACTATGAGGAGTACAACTCCCTTGTCGAGCGGTAGCGCAAGCAACGAGATAGGAGTGTAGGTGCCCGCAATGAGCAAGAAGATATTGGCGTGGTCGAGCCTGCGAAACACCTGCTTCGTCGCGGGCTTCCAATTGAAACGGTGGTACAGGGCAGAAACGCCAAACAGCAGCATGCTCGAGAGCATGTACACGGCCGCTGCCCACTTGGCGACGGGCCCGTGCGCGACCGCAATCAGCACGATGCCCGCGGCCACCGCAACGGGAAATGTACCGGCGTGCAACCAACCGCGCCACAGCGGCTTCGGGTCACTCTGGGGGTCGCCCTTCGTTCCGGATCGACCCTGCGGCCCTACCCCCGCGCGACTGCCAGCGCCGTCGCGTGGCTCTGACTCGTGTGCGCACTGTGGGGTCATGCCTCGAGTGTAGAGCGGCTACAGGGCACCGCGCGCATATGTGTGGATACTCTCCATGCAGGGCTGCGAGGGGCGCGCCCCACCGCGGCGAGAGCTTCCAGCCAGCGCGCGCACCTGGCCGATAGAATCAATCTTGTGAACGCGCAGCAGTCGACACCCCGAGCCGGTCTGCTCTACCGGCTCTATCAGCGACGCCTGCGCCGCGAGATCGACCCGAAGCGCGTGCCCGGTCACATCGCAGTGATCGTCGATGGCAACCGGCGCTGGGCCAAACTACGGTTGCAAGAGCGCGCTGCGTTCGGCCACCGGGCCGGCGCTAAGAAGGTGCCCGAGTTTCTGTCATGGTGCGAAGAGGCGGGCGTCAAGACCGTCACCCTCTACCTCCTGTCGGCCGACAACCTGGGCGCTCGCGACTCGCTCGAACTACAAGATCTCTTCGGCATCATCGCCGACCTCGCGACCGAGCTCGCTGCCCACGACGGCTGGTGTGTTAAGCACGTCGGCTCAAGTGAGGGGCTGTCTGCCGAGCTCGCCACGGCGCTCGCCGCAGCTGAGGGCAACTGCGCTGAGGCCCGGCACTGTGGGCCCAGCGCCAAACCGGCCAAACCGTCCGAACCGTCCGAACCGGCCGAACCGTCCACGCCGCAACAAAACAAACAGTCCGAGCCCGCAAGGACCACGCTGCACGTCAACCTCGCCGTCGGGTACGGCGGGCGCAGCGAGATCACGGCGGCGGTGCGCGACATCATCGCTGAGCACCAGGCCGCGGGTGGCACGATCGAGAACCTGCCCGAGCGGCTCACGCCCGAGACGATCGGCGAGCACCTCTGGACCCGCGGCCAAGCCGACCCCGACCTCATCATTCGCACCTCGGGCGAGCAGCGCCTCAGCGATTTCATGATCTGGCAGTCGGCGCACTCAGAGTTTTACTTCGTCGAGGCGCTCTACCCAGACCTGCGTGAAGTCGACTTCTTACGCGCATTGCGCGACTACTCCACCCGACACCGACGCCTCGGAGGCTAACCCATGCAGCACCGTGACCACTCCCTGCCCGACCTCACCGGTCAGCGCGTGCTGATCACGGGTGCCTCAGGGGGTGTCGGCGGCGGCATCGCCGAGGCCTTCGCCGACGCGGGGGCCCGGGTCGCGGTGCACTATCGCGGCTCGGCAGAGGCCGCGTTCGAACTCGTCGAACGACTGCGCGAGCGCGGCAGCGAGGCGGTCGCGGTGCGTGCAGACCTGGGAGTACCCGGCGCCGCCGAGGCGCTGATCCAGGACGTCGTGCGCGCGCTCGGCGGCCTCGACGGGCTCGTCAACAACGCTGGCGTGCAGCCAGTGCAGACGCTCGAAGAAACCACGCGCGCCGACTGGGATGCGGTGCTTGGCACCAACCTCGGTTCCGTCTTCGAACTCACGCGCGCGGCTGCGGCAGAGATGACCGCGGCGGCAAACGCGACAAACGCTACAAACGCGGCAAACGCAGCGCGCTCAGCAGGCACCGCGACCGGCGCAGCCGGTGATCCGGCACCAAATCGCTGGATCACTCACATCGCGAGCGTCGAAGCGCATCGCCCGTCGCCCGCGCACGCACACTACGCCGCGGCCAAGGCGGGCCTCGTGATGCACGCGCGCGCGGCCGCGCTCGAGCTGGGGCCCGCGGGCATCAGGGTGAACACGGTGTCGCCGGGGCTCGTCGAGCGGCCCGGGCTCGAGGCGGCCTGGCCCGAGGGCGTCGCGAGTTGGCGCGCCCACGCGCCGCTTCGCCGCCTCGCGACCGCCCGCGACATCGGCAACGCGTGCGCGCTGCTCGCGTCGCCCGCCGCGAGCTTCATCACCGGCCAAGACCTCGCGGTCGATGGCGGCATGCTCGCGACGCCGGGCTGGTAGCGGTGTTGTTCCGGATCAAAATCGACATGATGGGGGAGAACAATGGGTAACCGAGAGACCGTGCTGCTCGCCGATGCGATGCTCACGCCCGGGGGCGTCGTGGCGCCAGCCGAGCTTGCCTTCGATGCGGCCGGGCGCATCGTATACGCCGGCCGGCCGCGTGTGGCGGGCAGTGGGCGCGAGGCGGTGTCGGTGCAGATTGGTGGCGCTCTGTCGAGCGACGCGGCGAACGACGCTGCTCGTGACGGGGCGCACGCCGCTGGCGCGCGCCCCGACGGTGTAGCGGTGCACGACCTCGCGGGTCATGTGCTAATGCCGGGGCTCGTGAATGGACACACGCACTCGGCGATGACGCTCTTGCGTGGGGTGTCTGATGACGACGGATTCATGCCCTGGCTTGCGGCCGTACAGTCGCTCGAGCAGCATCTCACGCACGATGATGTGGCGGTGGGGCTGCAGCTCGCGATGCTCGAGATGATTGAGACGGGCACCGTCGCGTTCGCCGACATGTACCACTGGGACGAGCGGCTGATTGAGCTCGTGCGGGGCGCGGGCATGCGCGCGATGGTGGCGCTGGCGTCGTTTGCGCCCGACGCGGTCGGGTTCCCTGGTGTTGCGCCGTGGAATGGGGCTGACGCGGTGGCGCACACCGAAGAGCTCGCCGAGCGTTATCGTGACGACCCGCAGATTCGTGTGGCCTATGGGCCGCACGCGCCGTACACGAGCCCGCCCGAGTTCTTGCGCGACATTGCCCAGCGTGCGGTGCGACTGGGCATTCCGGTGCACACACACGTGTCTGAGTCGGCGGCCGAGGTTGCACAGATCACCGAGCAGTATGGGGCGACGCCCGCCGCGCACCTCGCCTCACTCGGGCTATTTGACGCCGATGTGCTGGCAGCACACTGTGTGCATCTTACACAAGATGAAATGACAGAAATGGCCCGCCACGGGGTTGCCGTCAGCCACAACCCCGTCTCAAACCTCAAGCTCGGCTGCGGTATCGCGGCGCTGCCTGACTGGCAGAGCGCGGGCCTGCGAGTGAGTCTCGGCACCGACTCAGTCGCGTCGAACAACTCGCTCGACCTGTTTGAAGAGATCAAACTCGCTTCGATGCTGCACCGCGGTGCCCGTCAAGATGCCGCCGCCACCAAAGCCGCAGACGTGCTCACTATCGCCACGAGCGGCGGCGCAAACGCGCTGGGGTTCACTGATTCTGGCGCGCTCGAGGCGGGCCGCTTCGCCGACGTGATCGCGCTCGACGTGACGGGCTCAAACGCGACTCCGCTCGACCTCGCAGGCGCCGACGCTGCAGCGCTCACCTCACACCTCGGCTTCGCCGCCACCGGCGCCGACGTGCGCCACGTCTTCATCGGCGGCCGCCACGTGTACGCCGATGGCACACACCTCACCCTCGACGCCGACGCCGTGCGCGCCCGTGCGCGAGCCGCCCGTCGCCGCCTGCGCGAGGCGGCACAAGCGTGAGCATGGATTCTGCGACTCCTTCGTCGCGCAGAATGACGGTCGGGGTGGGGGCTATCGCGCGGTGCTCTCTCCGTCATTCTGCGCGCAGCGAGCCTGCGAGTGCGCCGTCTCGTCATCCTGCGCGCAGCGAGCTTGCGAGCGCCTGGCTCCGTCATCCTGCGCGCAGCGAGCTTGCGAGCGCCTGGCTCCGTCATCCTGCGCGCAGCGAGCTTGCGAGCGGAGTCGCAGGATCCATGCGCTTCGCACGCTAACCCAGTTTTCACTACTCACTACGAAAGAAAGGCCACATCATGGCACCCGTACGACTTCCTCACGACGCCGAACTGCCGCTCCTGCGCGCCCGCGTATCTGACCTCGCAGACCGCGCCCTCGTCGTTGGCGACCCCGGCCGCGCCGCCCGCGTCGCCGAGCTGCTCGACGACGCCAAGCAGCTCACCGCAAACCGCGAGTACCACGTCTACTCGGGCAGCTACAAGGGTGTGCCCGTCACCGTCGCTTCGCACGGCGTGGGTGCTGCCGGTGCCGCGGTCTGCTTTGAGGAGCTCGCGCGCGGCGGGGTGACCCGCATCATCCGATCCGGAACAGCCGGAGGCATGCAGCCCGAGGTGATTGACGGCGCGATCGTGGTCGCGACGGGCGCGGTGCGCGCAGACGGCGTGAGCCATCAGCTCGTGCCCACCGAGTTTCCCGCGATCTCGAGCCCCGAGCTCGCGCTCGAGCTGCGCGCTGCCGCACAAGCCACCGGCCTCGACGTGCACACCGGCATCGTGCTCACGGGCGACATGTTCTACCCGAGCGATGTGATCACCGGCATTGACCACCGCATGTGGCAGCGCGCAGGGATTGTCGCGGTCGAGATGGAGGCCGCAGCCCTGTTTGTGATCGCGTCGTTGCACGGCATCGAGTCGGGCGCGGTCTTCGCGATCGACGGCAACCCGCTCAACGCGGCCGACGATGCGATGGACGGCTACGACCCCTACCGCGAGATCGTCACCCGCGCCGTCGACGGGGCGCTCACGGCAGCGCTCGACGTGCTGGTGTCCTAGTGCGGCCAGCGTTCGCCGGGGTGCTCTTCGACTGCGATGGCGTGCTCGTCGACTCAGAAGCGATCACCAACGGCGTGCTGCGCGAGATGCTGCACGAGCTCGGCTGGCCGATCTCTGAGCCCGAGTGCGTGGCGCTCTTCATCGGCCGCGCCCTGAAAGATCAGTGGGCCGTGATCCTCGAGCGCACAGGTTTTCGCATCGACGACGCATGGATCGGGCAGTTTCGCGCCCGCCGCGACATCGCGTTGCGCGAGCGGGTCGCGGCGATCCCTGGCGTGCTGGGCGCGCTGGAATTAATCAAGAGCGCGTACGGCACGAAGATCGCGGTCGCGAGCGGTGCCGACCGATCGAAGATCGAGATGCAGCTGAGCCTCACTGGCCTCGCCGATTTCTTCGGCGACCGGGTGTTTAGCGGCATGGAGGTGCCGCGGTCGAAGCCTGCTCCCGACGTCTATCTGGCGGCGGCGCGGGCGCTGAAGATCGCTCCGGATCGCGCCGTCGTTGTCGAGGACACCGTTGCTGGCGTGACCGCGGGGGTCGCGGCTGGCGCGACCGTACTCGGCTACTCGAGCGGTGCGCTCACGAGTGCGCAGCCGCAGGCGCTGCGCAAGGCGGGTGCGGTGAACGTGTTTCAAGACATGAGTGAGCTGCCGCTGCTCGTGTGCCAGACGGTGGGCTTGCCCGCGTAGGGCGCTGCGCGAGGTATGCCCCGAGAGTAGGGCGCTGCGCGAGGTATGCCCCCGAGATGGCATCGAAATGTCGGGCCGCCACGATAAAAACGTGATTATCGTGGCGGCTCGTTATTTCAATGCCGGGTCGTGTCGATACGGCAGCGCGCCTGCACCAGATGCCGGCTCAAAGCCTGTCCGCGCGGCGGCACAGCCTGTCCGCGCGGTGCCCGCCGGGCATTTACGCGATGCTGCTGCGGTCGAATGCGTCGAGGCTAATACCTCGGTCGAGTACACGCTTTGACCACTCCTTGGCTGAGTGCAGCGAGTGGTCACGGTAGTTGCCACAGCTCACGGCTTCGGTGCCGGGAACGTCGTCCCATGTCACGCGCCAGGCGAGGTCTTCGAGCGAGCTCTTGATCGCGGCGGCGACCTCGGCGGGCGTGGGCTCGCCCCACAGAATCATGTGAAACCCGGTGCGACAGCCGAAGGGTGAGATATCGATGAGCCCTGCGATGCGGGTGCGCAACAGCCCAGCGATCGTGTGCTCGATGGTGTGCAGCCCGGCCGTGGGAATCTCTTCTTCATTGGGCTGCACGAGGCGAATGTCGTAGTTCGAGATCGCGTCGCCCTGAGGGCCGTGTTCCACGCCAATCAGCCGCACATAGGGTGCGAGCACCTTCGTGTGGTCCAGTGAAAAACTCTCTACTTCGGCCAGCTCTACGTCGCTCATGGCGCCAGTTTAGGCAGGTCGAGCTGCTCTCCGGCGAAGTATGACGCCGCGTAACGGTTCGCGTGGAGGCCACGCCAGGCCCCGGCGTGGCGCGGGCGCGGGGGCACTGCTATAGCCGCACGGTGCCGCCGCGACTGGCGAGATCGCGGTACCCGACCGCGAGGGCGGCCACGACGACGACACCGATCGCCGCGAAGCTCGTGATGAATGCGGTCGCCCAGTCTGTGGCGGCGAGCACTGAGAACGCGAGCGCTGTGATCATAGCGATGCCCATTGATGTGCCCATGCGCTGGCCGGTCTGCATGATTCCACCCGAGCTGCCAGCGTATTTCAGGGGCACCTCAGCGAGCGTGAGCGCCTGATTGGGGCTGATCACGAGCCCCTGCGCGACGCCGATAAACGCGAGCGAAGCGAGCAGCCACCACTCGCTCGCGAGCCCCTGGCCGCGCAACCACACCACCAATGCACTCAGCGCAAGCCCGGCGAGCGCGAGATACAAACCGAGGAGTACGACGCTGCGTCCCTTAGTGACTACCCGTTTGGCGCCCCAGAGAGCAGCGAAGGCAGACAGGATCGAGCTGGGCAAACCGATCAGTCCAGCTTCGAGGGCGGTGCGTCCGAGCCCATTTTGCATGTAGAGCGCCACGATCACCCACACACTGGTGATGCCTAAGAAATAGAGCCCCACGAGCAGCGTGCCGTTGGCAAAACTCGATACCCGAAAGATTCCCAGATCAACCATGGGGCTGCGCCCCAGGCGGCGGTATCGTTTCTCCCACGCGACCCAGGCCACGCCCAGCGCGATACCGAGCGGCAACCCGAACCAGGTGTAGGCCGACCCGCGCGCCTCCATAAACGGCAATAACACCAGCAGCACGGTGGCACCGAGCAACGCAGATCCGACGGGGTCAAGATCTGCGCGGCGGCCCGCCGCACGCTCTCGCCGCACGTCGCGCGCAGTGAACAGGGGCTTGGGGATCCAGACGGCCGCGAGAATTATCGTGATGATACCGACCGGCACATTAACGAAGAAGGTCGCGCGCCAACCATGCTCAACACCAAACGCCTGAATCAAGACCCCACCCAGGAGCGGCCCGATAGCGACAGACACCCCAACGGCGCTGCCAAATATGCCAAAAGCGCGAGCGCGTTCGGCGCCCCTAAAGTACTGCTGAATCATGCCAACGGCCTGCGGGTTCAGCATGCCCGATCCGACGCCCTGCACCGCGCGCGCAATGTTGAGCGAGAGCGCATCGGGGGCAAACCCCGCCGCGATCGAGGCGAGCGTAAACACGGCAACTCCTGCGATGAAGAGCGGCCCGCGGCCAAACAAATCGCCCGCGCGGCCTGCCGTCACGAGCACTATTCCAAAGGTGAGGGCGTACCCCGAGAGCACCCACTGCAACTGTGATTCGGTCGCATGAATGCCTGTGCCGATCGATGGCAGCGCAACGTTGACAATGCTCACGCCCACGAGCGACATAAATAGCGCGCCGACCAGCACATACAGCACGCGCCATCTTCGCGGGTCTGGCACGTAGTCTGCGCCGTCACCGCGCGGTGTCGCTGCTTCAGCGGCCAAATCTATCTGCCTCCTGGCCAGTACGCGCTCGGCACTGCATCTTCTCGCGCCGGATCATGTAGTTGTCGCTGCGCGGCCGGGCGCTGGCGTGCAGTTGACGCTGTAGACCATAACGCACAGTGCGCCCAGATATTCCAGGGCTGGTCTTTTGAGCCGTGACGTGCTTACGGTGGCGACATGTTGAAACGCGCGCATCCTCGAGACCCTGTCGGTGGCGATAATGCCCAACAGTCACGGAGATTCAAACGTGCCCTACTGGCAGTCTGTGCGGCAGCGATGCTGGCGGGTACAACGGCTTGCAGCAGCGCGATGACTGCCGAGACCGAGCCTGGCGCCACACCTGCGCCGCCACCGGCACAGTCAGATACGGCGACAGCGGCCACCGACGACGGGGGCAGCGATGCAGGTGGGGCTTCAGGTGCGGCAGATTCGTCACAGCGCGACATTGTCGCGGATCCGCCCGCTAAGGCCGCACACGATGCGCTTGCGGCAGCTCAGAAGATCTTCGACGGCAAGCCGAGCAAGGTTGAACTTGAACGGCGACACGGTGAAACGCTCGAGTACAAGGTGAAGCTGGTCTCTCCGCGTGAGGAATATGACGTGCAGTTTGAAGCCGAAACCCTTGAGGTGCTTCGAGAAGAGCGCGAACCCCTCGACGCAGACGACAACGACTTTGACGAGGTGTTTTCGTTCGAAGATGTGGTGCCGCTTGCAGACGCCGCGGCTGTGGCGCGCGAGGCGCAAAGTGGTTCGATACGTGAGTGGAAACTCGAGGGCAAAGACGATGGCCGTGTACTGTACGAGTTCGACATTGTGCCGCAGGGCGCGTCAGACGACGTTGAGGTCAAAGTGGACGCGTTCAGCGGCAGCCTCGTGTCACGCGGCTAATCCGTGTGGCTAACGCGTGCGGGAATACAAAGAGTGCGCGGGTGGTGACTTGCGTCGTGCACCCGCGCGACTGAGCCCTACGCGGCGCGGGCGAGATCGCGGCGGGTGAGGGCGATGCGGGCGCGTGATCCGGCAGGATCTTTTGCGACCTGTACATCCCAGCCCGCGCGATCGAGGGTCTTGAGATCGGCGCGCGCGTCGGCGAGACGCGACGTGTCGACCAGGTACAGGGTGCGGCCTGCGCTGCGGTAGACCGAGCGCTGCTCGGCCCAGCCGGGCACGCGCATCGCGTCGGCCGAGCCGAGCGAGTGGTAGGGCGTGCGCAGCGGTGCGACCCGCGGCGCAACCCGCGGTGTGACCCGCGGGCCGCCCGCACGGGCGAAGTTCTTGAGTTTGGTGATCGTGGTCATGATGTCCTTTCGTGCACACCGTCGTGGTGTGCGATGTGCGAGCGATGCTCGCGGGCTCGTGATCGAGCCAAATGAATGCCCGGCGCGTGTGCATGCAATATCGAGGGATCGAGTGCAGCGCCTGGGGCGGTGAATCGTGCGTCTAACCGTTGTCGCGGTGACGCGTGCGGAGCGCTTGTGGCGAGTTAGATTCGGGAGTCATGGCGACCGCCCCTCGGGCGAATCGCACGGATCATTCGCGCGCTCAGCTCATCAGTATATGGGAACATACTTCTGACCGCAAGCGCTGATGTGAAAATAGTGAGTGCCCCCGCCCGGCTAGCGCCCGACACGGCTCGGCCCACCTGGTGCGCCTGCACGCGAACGGTAGCATGCGGGCATGGCCGATCGATCAACACTGCTCGTCACTCCCGCTGACCTCGCTCAAGAAATCGGGGCGCTGCGACAAAGGTCCGCTGATCTTGCAGCGCCTGCTGTGCCCGCTGATCTTGCTGCGCCTGCCGCGCAACGTTCCGGATCAGGCCGCGCACCGCGCATTCTCGTGCTCGACGTACGCTGGAGCCTCGCTGCGCCAGACGGGCGCGCAGCGTTTGCCGCCGGGCACATTCCTGGCGCGGTCTACGTTGACCTCGACACCGAGCTGGCGTCGCACGGACCTGCGACGAGCGGCCGGCATCCGCTGCCCAGCGATGAGGTGCTCACCGGGGCTGCGCGCCGCTGGGGGCTGCGGCCCGGCGATCGTGTTGTTGCCTACGACGGTGGAGGTAACCTAGCGGCGGCGCGCGCGTGGTGGGTGCTACGAGACGCGGGTATTGACGTGCGGCTGCTCGACGGCGCGTGGCCGGCGTGGCAGGCTGCCGGGCTGCCGGTAGAAACTGGTGAGGGCGGCGTTATTGACACCGAAATCGATGCAGCCACCGACACCGACACCCACACCAGGACACAACCTCTTGCCGTCGCAGGCGGGCACATGCCTCGACTCTCGATGGACGAAGCGGCCGCGCTCGCGCGTGAGGGGGTGCTGCTCGACGCGCGCGCGGCCGAGCGCTACTCGGGCGACACCGAGCCCGTCGACCCGCGCGCAGGTCATATTCCGGGTGCTCGCAGTGTCCCGACGACGTTGAACATCGACGCCGACGGCAAGTTCTTGAGCAGGAGCCAGCTACGTGAACGCTTCGCCGCGGTCGGAGTGCAGTTCGACGCCGGGGGGCCTACAGCGCGCGCCACCGGCATCGACTCCGACTCCGACACCGGCATCGACTCCGACTCCGACACCGACACCGACACCGACACCGGCATCGAATCCGACACCGACACCGCCACCGGCATCGACTCCGACACCGACGTCGGCGCCGAGCTCGCAGCAAGCATCGCCCCGGCGTCAGCTAACGGGGCAGGCGTGGGGGCGTACTGCGGATCTGGCGTTACCGCGAGTCACACCCTCTTCGCGCTCGAGCTTGCGGGAGTTCGCGGCGCACTCTTTCCGGGGTCGTGGTCTCAGTGGTCGAACGATCCCGAGCGCCCGGTCGCAACCGCCCCGCGCCCGTAGGCTGACCCGCACCTGCAGACCGAGCCGCTGGGGTAGCCCGCGCCACAGGCTACCGACGAGTCGGCATCGAAATAACGAGACGCCATGGAAAGTACGTACTTTCGATACCGCCTCGTCGTTTCGATGCCGTCTCGTCGTTTCGATGCCGTCTCGTGCCACGCGGGCCACGCGGGCTGCGCGGGCTGCGCGGGCTGCGCGGGCTGCGCGGGCCGCTCGGCTACGCGGGCCGCTCGGCTGCGCGGGCCACTCGGGCTGCGCGGGCTGCGCTGGCTGCGCGGGCTGCGTGGCTACGCGGGCCGCTCGGCTACGCGGGCCGCTCGGCTACGCGGGCCGCGCGGCTACGCGAGCTGCGTGGCTACGCGAGCCGCCCGGCCGCTCGCGCTCGCACGATCACGGTGCCCTCCATGTACGCGACGGGCAGCTCTTCGAGCGCGATGATCTCGACGCTCGCTGGTTCGGCGCCCGCCTCGATCGCGCGCGCTATCGCGTCGGCGCGCACAACCTCGACGGCCTGCTCGCGGGTGGTTTCGCGCAGCGAAAACACCTGCTCGGCCTGGCCCGCGACATCGCCAAGGGCCGCCCCAACCGCGTTGGCGGCGCTCGAATGCTCGGGCCGAATCACGCGCGAAACCCCCTCGAGCTCGGCCGGCGACACCGCCGCACCGCCGCCCACGAGCACCACGGGAACGGGCGCCGCGCTCGGCTTCATCTGGTCGATGGCTTCTTCAAGAAAGCTCCGGATCGCGTCATCTGCGCCCGCCAGCAGCTCGGGCTCGATCTGGGGAGCCGCCGCATCGTCGATGTGGAGGCGGCCGACCGCGACCGCAACGTCGGTGGCTGTAAGCGTCGCACCACCGAACACGAGAGCCTCGGTCGCGATGCGGTACCCGACGCTGTCGGGCCCGAGCGTAATCGGCGCAGCAGTACCAGCACCAGCGCCAGCACCAGCAGCACCAGCAGCACCAGCAGCACCACCAGCACCACCAGCACCAACACCAACACCCGCAGCACCAACACCGCCGCCGCGCACGATCGTGCCCCCGCCGAGCCCCACAGACAGCACGTCGGGCATGCGAAAGTTGGTGCGGATCCCACCGATCTCTGCCGCGTGCGACGACTGCCTAGGAAACCCGCCTGCGAGCACACCAATGTCGGTGGTCGTGCCACCGATGTCGACCACGAGCGCGTCAGAGACGCCGCTTAGGTGCGCGGCGCCGCGAATCGAGTTGGTCGGGCCGCACCCGATCGTAAATACGGGGTAGCGCAGCGCGAAGTCGAGCCGCATGAGCGTGCCGTCGTTTTGACCGAAGTAGATGTCGGCTTCGATTCCGTGCGCGGCGAGTGAGCGAGCGAAACCGTCGGCCATGTCGCCGAGCGTGCGAATCAGCGAGGCGTTGAGAATCGTCGCGTTTTCGCGCTCGAGCAGCCCGATCGAACCGATCTCGATCGACCGCGATACGGGCACGCTCAACAGCTCTTCGACGAGGGCGGCTGCCCGCTGCTCGTGCGCGTCGGCGACGGGCGCAAAAACGCCAATGACCGCGACCGCGTCAACGACGCCCCGCATTTGTTCGGCGGCGGCACGCACCGCGTCTTCGTCGAGCGGGCTGATCTCGCGCCCGTCGAATTCGTGGCCGCCTGCGATCACAAACGAGGGGCCAGCCACGGCGGCGCGCAGGTCTTGGGGCCAGCCCTCAAACGGTGGCACAGCGGTGGTGGCGGGGCCGCCCAAACGCAGCACACCCACCCGGCCGAGGCCGCGCCGTTCGACGATCGCGTTCGTGCAGTGCGTCGTGCCGAGCATCGCGGCCGACACCTCGCCCACGGCGATCCCCGACGCCTCGAGCACCAGGTCGATCGCGCGGGCGACGCCCTCACCCGATCGCGCCTGCGTGGGCGTCTTGACCGATGCGAGCACGCGGCGTTCGGGGTCGAGCACGATCGCGTCCGTGTTCGTGCCGCCAACGTCGATGCCAATTCTGTAGCTCATGCGCGGGCCTCCTGCGTCGTCGAGTCTTGCTCCGGATCATTGGGCGCGGGCGGCAGCCCGGCCGCGGCCAGTTCTTCCACCGGCGTAAACGGTACGTCGTAGCCGAAGTAGGCGGGGCCTGCGGTGTCGAGGCCGCGCTGCGTGCGCCACTGCGGGTGGCACGGAAACGCGACGATGGTCACGCGCGCGCCGTAGCGCACCGTCTCGGTGGTGATGGGGTGCCCCGTCGCCTGGTCGAGCACCGCGATGAGGTCGGGGGTGACGGCGGCGACCTGGCCGTCGCGGGTGGCGAGCAGCATTTCGTTTTGAAACGCCAGTTCAAACGTGCGGCCGCGGTCGGTGCCGGTGCCGTCGAGCGCGGCACGGCCGCGCGTAAACCCGCCCTCGACGGCGCGCTCGATGGCGCTCACCTTACCGTCGAACAGTCGGTAGCCGCCGAGCCTGGTGAGCATCGCGTCGATGCGTTCGTCGTCGCGCACCTGTGAGCTGCGCAGCATGCGGCCGATTTCGCGGGCCATGGTGAGGGTGCCTGGAATCGCGCACTCGCGGGCGACGCGGCCGGGGTAGGCGTAGTCGATCATTGTCGCTGAGCCGCCCATCTCAAAGGTGAGCACGCGCGCGAGCCGCTCAGACCACGCGCCGTCGACCGGGTATGACAGCACGGCGTTGCCCTGCGCGTCGACGAGCACGGTCGCGCCCGGCCCGTAGCCTGCGAGGTGAAACGTGACCATCTGTGCCTCAGGAAACGCGCGCCCCATCGCGTCGCCGTCGACGATGGGCAGCCCGCGCTCGGCGGCCGCCGCGATCGGAATCAGCGAGTTGCCGCCCCCGATCTCGATTGGCATGATCGCTGCGATCTTGCGGCCGGTGCCCTGCTCGAGCAGGTCGAGGGCGCGGCCGAGCTCTTCGGCCCCCGCGATCTTCTCGATCGATACCGACGGCGCACCGATCATGCCGACGGGCACGACGAGGCCCTCGTCGTCGAGCTCGGCCACCTGCAGCACTCGCACGTCGCCGTGTTCGCGAATGGCGCGTTTGGCGTGCAGCGACCCGAGGTGCGGGTCGCCGCCGCCGCCGGTGCCGAGCACGGCGGCACCGATCGCGATGTCGTCAATATCGGCCTCGGTGATGCTTGTGAGCACTGGGCTGGTCATCGTTTGGTTCCTTCGGCGAGGGGGTGGGCCGCCGCGTCGGTCGCGGCGGTATCTGGGCTGGGCTCGGCTTGATCCGGATCATCGCCCGTGGCGCGCTTACCCGTGCGCGCGAGACCGAGCAGCGCGTGGGCGACGAAGGCGGCGAGGATCGCGTCGAGCGCGGGGATCGTCGTGAGCGTGAACGCGCCGAGCCCCAGTCCGTCGCCTGCCTGCGTCGTGAGCACACCGGTGAGGCAGCCGACGCCCCAGGCCACGAACGCCCAGGCGTCGACAGCGGGCGCGCTCGTGCTCGTGTCGCTGACGTCGGTGCCGCGGTCGTCGGTGCTCGCATGCTGCCGCAGCCGGCCCGTGCGGCGGGTGAAGAACTCGGCGAGGTACACGCCGCCGTAAGGGGCAATGAACGTGCCCATGACCGAGATGAACGGAATGAACGCGTCGTAGATGCCTGCGACCGCGGCCCCGATCGCGATGGCGCCGCCCGCGAGCGTGAGCGTGCGGCGGCTCACGCGCGTGAACACGACCGAGAGGTTGAGCGCGGCCGAGTAGAGGTTGTTGGTGTTCGTCGTCCACTGCGCGAGGGTGAGCACGATGAGCGCGAACGCGCCCAGGCCGAGCATGAAGAACATGCGCATCAGGTCTTCAACGCCCATCACGCGCGAGAGCACGAGCGCGACGATCACGATCAGCGAGTTACCGATGAAGAAGCCGGTGAAGCCGGCCGCCATGGCCTGCTTGGGGGTTTTTGCCCAGCGTGCGATGTCGGGGGAGACGATGACGCCAAACACGAAGATACCCATGACGAGCGACACCGCGCCGCCAAACGTGAACTGCGCCGGAATGTCTGCCAGGAGATCGCCCGCACCAAACTGTGCGAACGCGAGCACCACCGCGAGGCCAAGTAGCCCGATGAGTAGCGGCACCGCCCACGAGCTGAGGCGTTGAATGGAGCGGTAGCCCCACAGCGCGGTGAGCATCATGAGGATTCCACCCACGACGGTGAACAGGTGCACGGGTAGGTCTGCGCCCAGCAGCTCATCGACGGCGATGCGTGCGTTATCGGCGAAGAACCCGGTCTGCACACCAAACCAGCCGAGCGACGAGATGGCCATCGCGATGGCGATCACGCGGCCGCCGATGGTGCCAAACACCGCGCGCGAGAGCATGGCGCTGGTGAGGCCGGTGGCGGCGCCGACATAGGTGCAGGCCATGGCGAGCAGCCCCAGCAGCACCGAGCCGAGAATCGTGGCAGAGAGGGCCTCGTTGAAGGGAAGCCCGTTGCCGAGCTGCACGCCCATGATGGTGCCCGACAGGTCGATGCCAATGGCGATCCAGATGCCCGCGATAGGCAGCCAAGACTTGCGTTCGCTGGCTGGCACACGGCCTAGTTCGTAGTCTGACTTGGTGGATTTAGCGCGTGCCTTGGCGGCGTTCGCGCGGGGTTCATGTGTCATGAGGTGGTGGTCTCCGTCGAAGCAGCGGGCGCGGCTGTGATGAGCTGCGCGAGCGTGCTCCAGGTGTGTGAAAGGTGCTCGTCGTAGAGCTCGGGCGTGTAGTGGCTCATTTGCAGGAACAGGCCGTCCATGAGGCACAGGAAATGCGAGGTGAAGGCCTCCGCGGGCAAGCTTGTGAATTGCCCGCGGTGCACACCGTCGAGATATGTCTCTCGAACGGCGGCCGACAGTTCGGCGTCCCAAACCTGAAACGCGTCTGTCAGACCGGATGTCTGAACCGTGGTGCGGCCCAGTGTGGTGCGAAGGTGAAGATTGAGTAGATCGGGGTGTGCGCGGTAGAACGCGCTCACGCCCGTGAGAAAGCGGTGCAGTCGATCGAGCGGGTCGGTGCCCGCCGAGTCGGCTACGAGCGCCGTGAAGTAAGCGCGGTGCTCGGCGAGCGAAGCGATATACACCTCGGTGTACAGCTCGTCTTTGCTTGCAAAGTGCGCGTAGATCGAGGGTGCCTTGATGCCAACATCGGCTGCGATGTCTCTGAGGGAGGTCTCGGCATAGTCGGCCCGTGAGAACCGCGTCAGCGCGGCCTGCAAAATGCGAGTTCGGGTCATCATCAATACCTAACTAATGGTCGTTAGGCTGAGCTTAGGGGGCGGCCCGACCGCACGTCAAACCTTGTACGGCGTGAACCACCGCGGTGCATTACGCTTGATCGGGGCCGCGCGCCCGACGCCGCAAGCCCGCTACACCGCACCACAAGGAGTCTTAGTGACCAACACGCTGCTCGTCTTTGCCCACCGCGACGAGGCCTCGGCGTTCGCCGACGTGCCCCACCTCGTAACCGGCGTCGGCAAGATCAACGCCGCGACCTCGCTCGCCCACGCACTCACTGCCGGTGCTGCTGCGGGTGCTGCTGATGCTGCTGATGCTGGGGGAGCCCGGATCGCGCGGGTCATTGTGCTGGGCACCGCGGGCGTCGTGGGTGATGCTCCGGATCGCCCCAGCCTCGACGATGTGTATCAGGTGACTGGCGTAGTGCAGCACGACTTTTCGCTGCCGTCGCCGACGCTCACGCCCGCGGGCGAGGTGCTGCTGCCCGAGTTCACCGCGACGATTGCGACCGGCGACGTGTTCGTGAAAGACGACGCGCAGCGCGCGCACATCGCGGGCCTCGGCGCGACGCTCGTCGACATGGAGGCGTACGCCTACGCCTCGGTGTGTGCGAAGTTTGACGTGCCGCTGCAGGTGTTCAAGATTCCGTCAGACTTCGCCGACAGCTCGACCACCGACGAAGAGTGGGACGAGATCGTGTTTCGTAAGAGCGAGCAGCTGCGCGACTTCTACGAGACGCGTCTGAAGTAGCACGCATGAACCTCCCCGCATGCCAAAAATATGCGCGACTACTTCCGCTTTAGCCAGGCCCATAAACGGAACTCGTCGCGCATATTTGACGTTCACCGCGCGGCGAGGCCGAAGCGGTGCGCATCAGCGAGCTGCCAGTCGAGTGCCCACTCGGCGGGAGCCTCAGCGAGCAGTTCGCCGGGCTCGAGCCACCGGTACAGCTCGGCGTACGAGGCGTTGCGCTCGCCGCTGACGTTCTGGCGCAGCATATGGGGCGAGAGTTCTGAACGGTCGCGCACGCCCATCGACGCCATCAGCCGCAGAGCCTCGTCGACCGTGTTCTTGTGATAGTTGTAGACCCGGTCGATTTTGGTGGGTACGTGCAGGGCGCGCTGGCGAATGGGGCTCTGCGTCGCGATGCCCGTGGGGCAGGTGTTCGTGGCGCATCGCAGCGACTGAATGCAGCCGAGCGCCATCATCATGGGGCGCGCGGCGTTGGTGTAGTCGGCGCCCTGAATGAGTCGCTTCACGATGTCGGCGCCCGAAGCGATCTTGCCCGAAGCGCCAATCTTGATGCGGTCGCGCAGACCCGCCCCCACGAGCGCGTTGTGCACAGTCAACAGCCCCTGCGTGAGCGGCATGCCTACGTTGTCCTCGAACTCTTCGGGGGCGGCGCCGGTGCCGCCCTCAGACCCGTCGACGATGATGAAATCGGGCGTCGTGCCCACCTCGATCATCGCCTTGCACATGGCGAGCACGTCGCGCTGCGAAGTGACGCAGAGCTTAAACCCTGCCGGTTTGCCGCCCGCGAGTTCGCGCATCTGCGCGATGAACTCGACCAGTTCGATGGGGGTTGAAAAGGCGCTGTGCTGGGCGGGGCTCACACACTTGACGCCCTGCGGCACCCCGCGGGTTTCGGCGATCTCGGCGGTCACTTTGCTCGCCGGGAGCACGCCGCCCAGGCCGGGCTTTGCGCCCTGACTGAGTTTGAGTGACACACACTTCACCTGTTCGTGAGCGGCCTTCTCAGCGAACTTCTCGGGGCTGAATCGGCCGTCGTCGGTGCGGGCGCCAAAGTACCCGCTGCCGATCTCCCACACCACGTCGCCGCCGCCCGCGTGGTGGTATGGCGAGATGCCTCCCTCACCCGAGTCGTGGGCGAAGCCGCCCTTCTTGGCGCCAGCGTTGAGGGCGTGAATCGCATTGGCGGACAGCGCGCCAAAACTCATCGCCGACACGTTCATGAGCGACATGTCGTAGGGTTTGGTGCAGTCGGGCCCGCCGACCGTGACCCGGGGCGTTTCTGCGGGCGGTTCAAGCGGCGTAACAGAGTGCACGAGCCACTCGGCGCCCTCGCGTTCGACGTCGCGCAGCGTACCAAACGCCTCCTCAGACTTGGCGTTCTTTGACCGGTCGTAGATCAGCTCGCGGGTGGTGCGGCTAAACGGCCGGCCGTCCCAGTCGCGCTCGATGAAGTACTGCTGAATCTCGGGGCGTATCGCCTGCAGCAGGTAGCGTGCGTGCCCAATGATGGGGTGGCTGCGCAGCACCGCCTTCTTCTTCTGTGTGATGTCGTAGACACCGACGATGGTGAGCGCGGCCGCGGCCGCCCCCGCGAAGAGGCCCACTTTGTTCGAACGAGACGCCATTGTTCCTCCGTGCGGTGAGTTGAAGCCACGTAAGCTCTGCACGCTCAGTGACCTCGTCGGCATGATCGGTGTAACCACCCTTGCACAAGTAGGCAGTCAGGGCTACTGGTTACCCGCACGTCATGCCGGTGCCGCACGCGTGAGATGCCGCTTACCTACGGCTCACGTTTTTGTTTCAGGTCGTGTAGAACCCGGTGAAACCAGGGGCTCTCGGTGGCGCCTGCTCCTGCGCGTGACGCTACCTCGTCGGCGAGCTGGCGTAGTCGTTCAAGCTGCGCGACCGCGTGCCGCGCTTCGACACTGCGCTCAATGTCGTCTCGCAGCGGTGTGCGGCCGCTGGCGGCGTAATCAGCGAGCTCTGAGAGTGCGAATCCGCCCACGCGTGCATCGTCACCAGCGTCGTCGGTCGACCGATTGACCGCGTCATCTTGTGTCATGTCCATCCGCCCATTCCGCGTAGAAGCGCGCTTCGCGCTCGCGCTATCGCACCGCGCACCGTAGAGACGGGAACTCCAAGTTCGCCAGCGATCTCCAAATAAGAATATCCAGCCAGCTCGCGCAAAAGCCAGGCCTGACGCTGCAGATCCGGTAACGCATCGAGTGCGTGCGCAACCTCCTGCAGCTGAGACGCGACCTCGACGTGACGTTCAGGCTGTGTGACCCTCGATGCTGGCGCATTGAACTCAGTGAGCGGCTCGTTAGTTGGGCGTGCGCGTGTGCGATCAATCGCTTTGTGCCCCACGATCCTCATCAGCCAAGACTTTACTGACGCGTGATTCTCGAGGGAATCCAGCGCGTGCCAGGCAGTGATGAAGGCCTCCTGGACCGCATCATCTGCATCTGCGTTCGAGCACGTGAGCTTGCGGGCGTATCCCGACATGAGGGGCGCGTACCGGCGAAGAAGCGCTGCGAAGGCGCACCTGTCGCCGTCAACGGCCCGCGCAACAAGCACCGCGTCGGATAGACCCTCAAAATTGTGTAGCGACACGATCTCTCTTCCTAACAAAAACTTTGTAAATTCTTGTGACATATCGACGTGGGTGTGCGTCCTATGGGTAACACTAGGTCAGACCGTGATTCGTCAGATGAACTAGTGGAAGATGCTCAGCTAAATCGAAGGAGATCGTCATGGCAAGCCAGCAAGTCACAACACCTGAGAAGTCAACGCGCCCAGAAACGGTAGGCGTCACGAAACCAGCGAACGCGGCGCCCAACGTAGACACCGACCCCGCTGGTGTGCGCGGCAAGACCGTGGTTGACGACTCGGTCGTTGCGAAGGTAGCGGGCATTGCGGTGCGCGAAATCGCGGGCGTATACGCCCTCGGCGGCGGAGTCGCACGAGTCGTCGGCGCAATGCGAGACGCGGTGGGCAATACCGACCTGGCCCAGGGCGTATCGGTGGAGGTGGGGGAGACCCAGGTCGCCGCAGACATCTCGCTCGTTGCCGAGTACCCCGTGCCACTGCAAGAGCTGGGCGCCAATGTACGCGCGGCGGTGGGGCATGCGATCGTCGAACTCGTCGGAATGGAAATTGCTGAGGTGAATGTGACCGTGACCGATGTGCATGTGCCATCAGACGACCAAGACGAGGCGCCGGATCGTGAAGCTGGCGACGCATCGAGAGTGCAATGAACGACTCCGTGGTGGGGGCAGCGGCCGGCGCGACGCTTGCCCTCACGTGGGTCATCCTCGGGTTTTGGGCCTGCTTCTTTGTCGGCCTAGCCATGGTGGTGGGCGCCTTCGTCGCCAAAACCCTCAGCGGCCGCATTGACGTGCGCGCACTCGGTGACGCGCTTCGCGGGCGACGGAGTTCGTAGTGGACAACGCACCAGTCGTGCACTCGCGCAGTGAAGCGCACGATAGCGACGAGGGTGAGGCACTCCCGATCCGGGGCCGCACACAGATCACCTCAAGCGCGCTGCACAGCATCGTGGCGGGGGCCGCGGCCACCCAGCTGGCCGTGCCCACAGGCACGGTGACCGTGCGCATCACAGATGCCGACGGAGACCTCGGGATCCGGGTGAGTGCCCCGATCTGTGTAGCGGCGCTCGCATCGACAGCGGTTTCGAGCGCGTTGCCCGGCGAGACACTCACCCAGCGCAGCGAACGGCTGCGCCTGGCCATCGGGCGACAGATCACGGAGCTGACGGGCCACCGCGTGGGGAGTTTGGCGTTGCACCTGACAACCGCGAGGATCGCACAGAAGGGCCGTGCGCGATGACGAACCAGCGACTCTACAAGCGCATTGTGCGACGCGAGACTCACTCATCACGATCGCTCGTGACGGTGATCACAGTGGTATCGATCTCGATCGTGCTGATCTGGGTTGGCGCCGAGATCGTGCTGCACTTGGCGGCGCTACCGCCCCTCATTGCAGCGCCTCACACACTCGCAGAAGCTGTGGGCGGCCAAATCGCGTACTCGAGCGTTCAGCTGGGTAGCGTCGCGGCTATCGGGCTCTCAGCGGGAACATTGGCCGTGGCAGCAGCGATCTCGCCGGGACGTCGCGCCCGCCACTGCCGAGTAAACGACCGAGCCGCATTTGTTATCGACGACGCCACACTGGCGTCAGGGGTAGCTGCCCGCGTGGCACGCGTCGCCGGGGTTTCTCGAGACATGGTGCGCGTCACCGTGGGGCGCCGCACCGTTGAAGCCCAGGTCACTCCGGTGACGGGGGTTCCCGTGGCCGAGCACCTGTGCGAGCAGGCTCTGCGGGCAGAGCTCATTGCGGCCGAGCTTGCGCCGAGCATGCGGGGCAACCTGAGCGTGCGTACACAGGGGCGAGTCGGCGCATGAACACCACGCCCCGGCTACTCAACCGCGCGATCTTGCTGTGCGCTGGCCTAGCCTGTCTGGGAGTGGGCGCATGTGCGCTCGCCGCCGCTGTCATGCCCGAGTGGCGGGCTGCGTGGGAACGTACAGGGGCACGGCTTATCTCGTGGCTGACTGAACTGATCGCGTACGCACCAGTCGTCTTCCAGCTGCCGCTTGTTTGGCTGCTCATCCTGGTCGCGATAGCGGTACTTTTGGCGCTGGGAGTGCTCGTGATCGCTCGGCAGGGCGGAGGCCGCACAGCGACCCTGCTCAAGAGTGCCGCGCCGCGGAGCCGTCGTGGCAGGCCCGCCGCGGGGGAGCTTCGCGGCACTGTCACGATCGACGTGAAAGTCGCTGAGGTGCTGCTGAAAGAATCGCTCGCACCCGAGCTCGAGGTGCTGTCGGTGCGTGTGAGCGCCCACACGATGCGCGGCAGCACGGCGATGCGAGTGTCGCTCGGAGTACGCCGCGGTACGTCGCCCGCGACGATCGTGCAACTGGTGGAAGAAACGATTGGACAGTGGGATGCCCTGCTGGGCAAGCAACTACCAATCGTCATCGAGATCACGAGCCCGGTGCAATCGAGATGGCGCAGCGAGCTGCGCGCGGCATAGCCAGAAACCACGAACACACACGTACCTAATCCGCAGTACCCCAACCGCAGTACCTCCAACCGCAGTACCCCCAACCGCAGTACAACGAAAGGAACGGCACCATGAGCGCTGAAGACAAGATGAAGAACGCGGCACAAGACCTCGCGGGCAAAGCGAAAGAAGCGGTGGGCAAGCTCACCGGCGATGAAGCGAAGGAGGCCGAAGGTAAGGCCGATCAGGCTGCAGCGAGCGTCAAGAAGGCGGGCGAAAACGTGAAGGACGCGTTCAAGAAGTAGCGCGCCTCGTCGCAGTCGAGGGCGGGTGGTGTGGAGCGATCGAAGCGCCGCCCGCCCTCATCGCCTCCCACTGCGGTGAGGCTAGTCTGGGGCGATGGACAGTGCAGACCATCTCATCATGAGTAATCGACCACGCGAACGACGGTACGAGTTCGGCGATCTGGCGATCGTGTTCAATGACACACCCGCGAAGACGCCGCCGACTGAGAACGCAGAGCTCCCCAAACGCACATTTGTGCTCGTGCACGGCATTGGCATGGGGCGCATCGTGTTCGACGATGTTGCCCCGATTCTGGCTCAGCGGGGCCGGGTGATCGCGCTCGACCTGCCCGGCTTTGGTGACTCGCCTGAGCCGGGTTCAGACACCGAAATCGTCGAAACCGCGGCTAATCTGGCGAGGTTCATTCGCGATGAACAGCTCGGTCGAGTGGTGCTGGTGGGACACTCGATGGGCACCCAAATCACGGCTCAGCTTGCCGCTGACCACCCCGAGCTCGTCAACGGGCTCGTGCTCATTGCGCCCACCATCAACAGGCTCGAGCGCAGCGTGATGAAGCAAACCGAACGCATGGCGCAAGACCTCTCGGGCGAAGGGCTCAAAGTGCTCGCGACGGGGCTCTACGAATACTTCAAGACGAGCCCGCTGTGGTTTGCCAACAAGCTCAAGTTCATGCTCGATCACCGCCTCGAAGACGTGTGTCCGCGGGTCACGGTGCCCGCGCTCGTGCTCGCGGGCGAGACCGATCGCGTCTGCCCACGCGAGTGGGTCGCCGAAGTGGCCGCTGCGCTGCCGAAGTCTACAATGCGTGTGATTCCGGATCGCGGCCACGAGGCCGTCATCAAAAGCCCCGAGCCCGTCGCCTCCATGATCCTCGAGTACCTTGGTCAGCTCGATGAGCCTGGTGGGGTGGTTCGGCATACGCGAGACTGACCCAGCACTGAAATGACGATCCGGCACGCCAAATACGTATTTAACGTGCCGGATCGTTATTTCGATGCCTGCGCAGGGCCGGTGCGTGTGCTGAGAGTTAGCGCACGCCGCTCATCAGCTTGAGGATCGGCTTACGCACGACGAGCAGCAAGATAGCCACCGCGATCGAGGCGAGCCCGATGACGAGGAAGTACGAGACCTCGGCCTCCGCGGTGTACAGGCTCGCGAGCGAACCCGAGGCGGCCGAGCCGAGCGACACTGACAAGAAGAACAGCGCGACCATCTGCGAGTGGAAGGCGCGCGGCGCGAGCTTCGTCGACAGCGACTGGCCGACCGGTGACAGGCACAGCTCGGCCATCGTGAAGAGGAACAGGATCCCCGCGAAAGCGATGAGCGGCACCGAGCCGTCAGCCCAGCCCGCGAACGGAATGAAGCACAAGAACGCGACCCCCATGAGGCCGGTGCCGAGCGCGAACTTCACCGGGGTCGAGGGCTGGCGCGCGCCCAGCTTCACCCACATGCCGGCGAAGACGCCCGCGAAAATAATGATGAAGATCGGGTTGATCGACTGCACCATGCTCGGCGGCATCGTCCAACCAAAGAGGTTCAGGTTGAGGCGGGTGTCAGCGTAGAACGCGAGCGCGGTGAACTGCTGCTGAAACAGCGACCAGAACACGGCCGAAGCGATAAACAGCGGAATGAACGCGAACACGCGCTTGCGCTCGACAGCATCGATCTGGCGGCTCGTGAGCATCACGGTGAACAGCGCGATCACGGTCACAATCACGAGCACGACGACAATGTTCGACAGGTTCTCGGCGGTTATGAGGCCAAACGCGACGGCGAGCACAACCACACCTAGCGCGGCCACGAACACGGCGGGCCACACGCGCTTTTGCTTTGCTGTGAGCGGGTTCTGCGGCTTGCGGCTCGCGTCTGAGATCGTGCGCCCACGCATCAGAATGTACTGGATCAGACCGGCAGCCATGCCAATCGCGGCGAGAGCAAAACCCCAGTGAAAGCCCTTCCAACCCCACAGCGCGCTCGTCGCCAGCGGGCCAACGAGCCCGCCGATGTTCACGCCCATGTAGTAGATCGAGAACGCGGCGTCTCGGCGCGTATCTTCACGCGTGTAGAGATCGCCCAGCACCGTAGAGGTCGTGGTCTTGAGAGATCCGGATCCAATGGCCACACCGATGAGGCCGATCGCGAGGCCCAGCGCGCCGGGTACGAACGCGAGCGCGAGGTGGCCGGCCATGATGAGGCACGCGGCGGTGAACAGGGTGCGTTCAGCGCCCAGCACGCGGTCGGCGACCCAGCCACCGAGCACCGCCGAGAGGTAGACAAGGCCACCGTAGGCGCCGACGATGGATCCGGCGGCCGCCTGCGACAGTCCGAGGCCGCCGTCAGAGGCCGAGAAATAGATGTAGTAGGCCAGAAGGGCCTGCATGCCGTAGAAGCTAAAGCGCTCCCACATTTCGACGCCGGCGAGGTTGGCAAGCCCCCAGGGGTGGCCGAAGAAGCCTCGCTTCGTCGTCTTGGGTGTATCGGTCGGTGTGTCAGTGGTTGTCGACACGGGTTCTCCTCGCGGATAGTGACGCGCAGAAGCCTCGCAGCGAGCCTGCGAGGCAGCCGTCGCTTTGAGGCGCTGCATTGCAAACTTCAAATTTGATAACGTGCGACGTTGCAGGGCATAGCCAGTTGAAGCGACCCGGGTATGGGCCAAGAGAGCCGGCGGTGGCAGGTGGCCCCGTGTGGGGGCTCGGGCCGCGCTAAAACAGCCGCAGTCGCAAAGTTATTCTGGAGCCCACTATACCCGGGCTTTTGGAGCGGCCCCTGGACTGCGCGCGCTGTGGCCGCTGTGCCTGGAAACGAGAAAACCCCCGCGAATTCAGTTTGAAACTGAACTCAGCGGGGGTTTTGGTGGCGGTGACGGTGGGATTTGAACCCACGGTGGCTATTAACCACACAACATTTCGAGTGTTGCACCTTCGGCCGCTCGGACACGTCACCGAGAAAGAGAATACGGGATTTAGGGGTGCCTGCGCTAATCGAGGGGGTGTAATCGGTGATCGCGGGCGTGTCGCGCACTCATGGGACTGCGCTCGCCTCAGGAAGCAGCCGGATAGACAGCAGCATCTGAACGGCGGTGACGATTCGCACCGTAGCCGAAATCACGCAGGCGCTGGCCCAACTCTGCGCGCTTCACGGCCCCGAGTTTGGCGCGTGCGGTAGAGAGGTGTGACTCGACAGTGCGGCTTGTGCAGCTCATCAGAGAAGCTATTTCGCCGTTACTCAAACCAGCCGCGGCATGCTGTGCCGTTTCGAGCTCGCGTGAGGTGAGAGTTGGTTGCAGGGGCTCTGCAATGTCGGCGACGGTGAACCACGGGAGACGCACCTGCGCGGCCGCCTCAATTTCTTTGAGTTTGAGGTGGCAGGCGGCAACGTTGCCGGTGGCACGCCTGCGTACATAGATAGCGTTTGCCTCCTGTGCCGCGTGTGTGGCTGGTCCCCAGTGGCCGAGTTGCTGCGACCTGTCGGCAGCAGCCAGCAGCGCCGACGGGTTCTGTGATTCGAACGCCTCGCTCTGGGCGTCGATGAGCGTAAACAGGGGCAGGGGCGAGGACGGTGGGGTGGGGGCCCATGATCCGGCTCTAAGAGGGGTGCCGGGAGCATGTGCAGCGAGCGTGCACGCGTGTGCCTTGGTGCTGTGCGCTCCCTCAAACTGCGCTGGAAAATAGTACGCGAGCAGGTGCGCGACTGCGTTCGAGGGGCGGGGCTGCACGCCGTCGAGCGACCGCAGTTGGCAGCCAATTTCTGTGATCACGTTGCGCAGGCGTAGCGGGATGAACCGCGGGGCGCGTGCCTCGAGTCGCGTCCATTCTCGGCTCGCACGTGCGGCGTCGCCGGCGGTCAATGCGCTGGCGGCTTGCAGCAGGTGCCGCAGCCACACGGTATGAAACTGTGCGCCGGTGAGATGCGCGGGAATCTGCGACAGCACGCCAGAGGCGTCGACGTTCGCCCCGGTGATCAGGGTCAATACCCCTTCGGTGAGCGCGGCTGAAGCGAGCACATCTTGCAGCGCGTGCGGGCTCGTGATGGCGAGTGCCGCGATGCGGTCGATGCGGTCGATGCGGTCGATGCGGCGATCGGCCTGTTGGGTGGGAAGGATCGGCGGCGGGGAACACCCGAGGAGCGCGTACTCGAGGGCCACGAGCTGTTCGGCGTGCAGCGCTACCTCAGCGACCGGGTGATGGCGTGCGAGGTCGCAGATCGCGGCCGTGTCGTCACCGAGCTCGGAGTTGTCGTTCCAGCGTCGAAACAGCAGCGCTGATGTGCCGTTGGTGTCGAAATCGGGGGTGCTGGTGTTGGCTATGGTATTGGCGCCGAGGAGCTTTGTCGGCTCAGGGGGCAGCCGCACTTCAGCGCGCAGCAGCTGGTTTAAGAACTCGGCCCCGTAGCGGGCGCCGCCAGCGGGGGCAAAATCTAGGGGGAGTTGCTGCAGCGAGCGCACGCTCTCAAGTGGGCCGCTGAGCACGGCCGCGGCGCGCGTACGCTCGAGAGGCGTGAGAGGTTCTGCGTCGGTGATGCGCAGCAGCAGATCGCGTGCCTCGAGGCGCGCAAACGACAAGAACGTGGCGAGCGAGCTGCGCAGCACCCGGTTATGCGCACGGTCGGCCCGCGCATCGAGCGAGTGCCCGCCTGCCGCTCCACTGCTGGTGAAAGCCCACGCGCAAAAGAACGATTCTCGGTCTGACAGCGAGATGCCAAACTCGGTCTGCGTGAGCAGCTGGGCAGCGGCGTCACGCATCGCATCGGCCACGAGCGCAGCTTCGGCGTGCCGGCGCAACTCCGCGGCATAGAACTCGGGCACTGTGTACACGCCCGCGGTACTTGCTGACTCAAGCAGGATCCGGGCATCAAGCAGCTGTGCGACCGCATCTGCCGAGGTGAGGTCTACTGCTCCATTGGGCGTTCTCGGGTCGATGCTCGCAAGCACAATTGCCGCGGCGATGGCGTCCTTCGTGAGGCCGTGTTCAGCTGCGTGTGTGACGGCGGTGAGCGTGGGGAGGTGCGCGTCGCCAATGTCGAGTGTGGTGACCTTTGCTACCGGTGCAGCAGCCAGCTTGCCAGCTTCAGCGAGCACCAGTAGATCGAGAATCCAGCCGGGCCGGCCCCAGCCGAGATCTGCGATCACCGACGTGATGGCTGAGTCGAACGGGGTAGGGCGCTGGAGCTCAATGAGATGCGTGCTCTCTGACGCAGACATAGGGGGCAGAGTGGCATTGCGCGCTTCTGCAAGGACTGCGCTGAGATGTGGATGGTTTGAATGCAGCTTGTGTAGGGCCGCGTGATAGGTGGGCGCCGCGAGGTCGTTGCGGATCGCGGCGACGCAGCTTTCACCCGCAGCCACACGCTCGAGCACGCTGACGAGCACGGCGTAGTCGGCCGACTCGAACTCGTCGATGAGTACGGTGCAGTCATGAGGTACGGCCGTCAGCCGTTCGATCGCATCGGGCGCACTGAGATTGATGCGTGTGTGCGCTGACTTGCGTTCAGTGAACCGCTCGGCGAGGCCGGTGAGCATGTGGCTCTTGCCGATTCCACTGGGGCCGGTTAAGAGCACCAGCCCCGGCAGCGTGGTCGCCGATTCGAGCATGTTGAGTAGGTTTGTGCGCCAAGCATTTGGGCACTTCCGAAACACCATCGTCCTGCCTCCCCCGAAGCGTGCAATGCAACGTGTGATGCGTACCACTCTAACCAACAAGTGAGTAGTTATGTTGGAGAAATATGGATGGTGTTGCAGGAAATTGTGCAGTTATGGGTACTTGACTCAGGGTTTCAAAAAACAATCTCAGGGATATCGGCTGCTAGGCGTGCGCCTGCGGACGGCATTTTCAGTACTACGTAAGTACCTAGGCTGTCGAGCGGTACGCCCCTAGTCTCGGCCGTAACCGTCAAAGTTTGCTCTGACGTGAATGTAGTGAAAGCCACATTATTTTGGGGGGACACACCTTGAGACTGAATACCCAGGACCAGACACAGGGGAAGCGGCGCCGTAGACGCGCTCTCGCCCTTGTGACGACGGCCGCGGTTGCCGCAATGGGAGCGGTGACCGTAAGCAACGTTGCTAGCGCTGACGAGCAGACGCCGCCCACAGGAGCGGTATCAGCCGCTCACGGGCACGGGCTCTTCCTAGACGTTCTCGGACTAGATCTAGCTGGCACCGCCAGCGCACACAGCGCGTTCGACAGCAGCGACGCTACATGGACCGATAGCGATTCAGCGCAGCTTGAAGTTGCTTTGCTCGGTATGCCGATCAACCTCGGCACCGTCACGCTACCGCTACTAAAGGATCCCGCGAACCCGGCAGGGGGAGGCTTGCTTGATCTTGGCGACCTGAACGCCCTGATCGGAACGGCGGATTCTCCTTCTGAAACTACAAGTATCGCGACTTCGGGTATCGCCGGAGCCGGTGGTAGTGCCGTCATCTTGAACCCGGGGCAGGTTGACCCGACGTTCAGGCCGGCACAGTTGGATGCGAGCGCGCTCATCGCGCAGGTGCTGGGTCAGGGGACTGCCGATGCGGTCCTAGACACCGCTAACGTCACTATTGGTGCGGTTGGCGCAAAGGCAGAGAAGTCAAATAACGTCACAAGTGACGAGTACATGGTCGCGGGTCTGCGGGCCGAAGTGCACAGCCTGCTCGTAGAAGAGCTGGTGCAGACCCTGCAGGGCACGGTCAACGACATCGTTGATCCGGTTGTCGAACTCGCAGGGCCCGGCGGTGGCCTCGAAGCGGCGTTGCAGGGCCTCGTGGACGTGGTTGACGCGCTGCCACTGGTCGAGGCAGAAATCGGTGCGGCGTCTATTGACCTAAGCGGTCTCGCTACCGCAATCGACACTGAGCTTCTTTCTAACCCGCTTGAGAACGTCGACCAGACCGTCTCAATCGATTTGAACGACGGCATGATCACGCTCGATCTCGCAAAGCTGGTCGTCGAGAATCACCCGACAGCTACTTCGTTGAGCGAACTCGACCCGAACACCGAGGTGCTGTCGGGCGACGTAGTGAATGCGATCCTCGATGGTGTCAGCGATGCCCTCATCGGTGCAGGGCCCAACTCGGCAATTAGCAAGGTCGTGTCAGTCGTAACTGACGGACTGTACGCGGCAGAGGTGAACCTCGACCTGAGCGTCACGCTCGGGCTTAGCACGGGTATCCCCGGCGTTGGAACGATCGATGTGGCTGGTGGCCCCATTGAAATTTCAACAACCGTTGGCGGGCTCCTGGGCCAGACCGGCTACGCAGCTCCGGTCATCGATGTCAGTGGAGTGGCAGTTCTGCCAGGCCTTCCCTGCGTGTTGGGTGTTTGTGTGAGTGACCTCGTCAACATTGGTGCGCTGCTGCAGCCGGTAGTGGACACACTGACCCCGCTTATCGCCGACATCGGTAGCACCGTGCTCGAGCCGGTTGTGAATGGCGTGATCGGAAACCTGCAGCCGGGCCTCATGGCAATCGTGCAGCCGCTCGTGGCGAGACTACTTGATGACGCGCTTGAGCCGGTATTGAGCGAGCTCTTGGCGATCACAATCAATGAGCAGCCGACTGAGTTGGCTACGCCCGAACCCGGAGACCTCGGCAGCGGCAGCTTCACTGTCCGTGCGCTCAGTGTGACCCTGCTTCCGCTCTTGAACGATGCCGTAAAGCTTGATCTCGCATCGGCCACGGTAGAAGCTGCAAACGCACAGGCGAATCTCACCGCGACGCCGGGCCAGGTGGCCGAGGGCGAGACGGTGACACTGGAAGGAGCAGCGTTCACGCCCGGTGAGACCGTTTCGTTTGCGGTGAATGGAATCACCGACGCAAGCATCACCGCGACGGTCGCCGCTGACGGCACCTTCACCGCCACCTGGGTCGTCCCCGCGGGCTACGACGATGGCGACATTGTCGAGTTCGTTGCAACGACAGGTGCCGATGATCGGGCAGAAGCTTCGGTGACGGTGGTTGAAGCGACTCTGAGCTCGAACAACTCGATTCAGGGTGGATACATCACTATCAATGGTGGTGGATTCGTGCCGGGTGAAGATGTGACGCTCGAGAACCCAGATGGCACCACGAGCACCGTAACGGCGCTTGCCGACGGCACGGTTTCGTTCACGTGGCTCGTACCCGAAGCCTACGCGCCAGGTTCTGTCACCTTTACCGCAACGGGCGGCACCAGCGGCCGCACAGCGACCTCTGAGTCAAACGTTACCCGCGCCACGGCAACGCTCACGAGCACGCCTGTGGTGGAGCCAGGCGAGACAGTGACCATCACGGGCAGCAACTTCGCCCCGGGCGAAGGTGTCACGCTCACTCTGCCAGCTAGCTGTGCCGTGACGAGTGGAACTCCTGTGATCGCAGATACCAACGGAGCTTTCACGGTCACGTGTGCTGTGAACGCATCGGTCGCAGATGGCACGGCGCTGAACTTTAGCGCGGTGGGTAACGACAGCGGACGCTCGGCGACGTCAACCACTGACGTGATGGAAGAGCCGCCCGCTGGCACCAACACCAACGCATCGGCATCGGCAGCGGCGTCTGCGCAGGCAGACGGCAACAATAACGCTGCAGTAGAAGGCGCAGCAGTGGCGGCCGCTCGCGCAGACGCATCGGCAGCGGCTTCGGCCGCGGCAGACGCGACGGCAAACGCGGCAGCTGAGTCGGCGGCACATACGACGGCCTCGACCAACGCGTCAACGAACGCCACGACGACGAGCAACGCAGCAGCACAGGCCGCCGCGACAAACTCGACGAACGCAAGCGCCAACGCATCTGCGGCTGGCTCGATCGTTGGTTCGGTTGACTCTCGCGCAGCCTCACAGGCCGCTGCAGAGGCAGCGTCAGACAGCGATGCCTCTGGCACCGCGTCAAGCCAGGCCTCGACCAACGTCAACGCAAACGCCAACGCTTCAGCGTCGGCAGCAGCTTCGGCCAACGCGAGTGCTTCACAGCAGGCGCAGGCCCAGGCAGCCGCCCAGGCCGCGGCTTACTCGCAGGCAACCTCGCAGGCGAGCGCATCTTCGAATGCTGATGCAACCGCAGCGGCAGAAGCAGCGGCGTACACCAGCGTGGATGCCAACGCTTCGATGACTGCTTCGGCCGACACGACGACGAACGCGAACTCGGCAGCACAGGCAGCTGCGCGGTCGACCGCAGACACGAACGCAACGGCTACCGCCGCTGCGAGCGCCAGCGCCGACCAGAACGCTGACTCAGACGCGGCATCGAATAACGACGCCGACCACGATTCAGCCGCCGCCGCACAGGCCGCAGCGCGTAACGCCGCCGACGCCAACGCCGCAGCAGACCCCTCGGGCGAAGCATCGGCGCAGGCTGCGGCAAGCGTAAACGCCAACGCTAACGCTTCGGCTTCTGCATCGGCTTCGGCCGACGCGGACGATCGCAGCAACGCATCGGCTCAGACCGCAGCGCAGGCGGCGGCCATGGCCGACAACAGCAGCGCGGCAAATGCTGCGGCCGACCCCAACGCGAAGGCGGCTGCCCAGGCGGCCGCACGCCCGAACGTGCAGGCGACCGCTACCGCCGACGCAGCGCAGAACGCCGAGTCGTCAGCGCTCGCGGCAGCAACCACGACGGCCAACGCCTCGGCTGCGCAAGACGCAGACGCGAGCGCCGCCGCCAGCGTGAACGCTGAGGCATCGGCTCAGGCGGCGGCGCAGGCTGACTCCTCGTCGAATGCCTCGTCGAACGCCGCAGCAGATGTGAACGCCGCAGCATCGGCCTCAGCTTCGGCACAGGCCGACAGCAAGGCGAACGCTGCCGCTCAGGCTGCGGCCGAAACCTCGGCCATGGCTGACGCTTCGACGCAGGCCACGTCACAGGCATCGGCAGCCGCTACGGCGAACGCCGAGGCAGCGGCGCAGGCGGCATCGCAGGTCGCGGCCCGGGCAGACGTGGTGGCAGACGCTTCGCAGAACGCGTCGCAAGACACGTCTACCACCGCGAACGCAGCGGCGAACACGGCGGCGCAGGCCAGCGCCAACCATGACGCCACCGCGAACACTGCTACCGCAGCGCAGGCACAGGCGCAGGCTTCGGCCAACGCCAGCTCTGCGGCCAACGCGGCCGCAGAGACCGCAGCGAACGCTGATTCGTCGGCGACCGCGGCTGCCTCGGCCTCTGCTTCGGCTACGGGCACGGCACAGGCTGATCCGAACGGCTCGGCTGACGCTGATCCGAAGGGTTCGGCTGACGCTGATCCGAAGGGTTCGGCTAGCGCTGATCCGAAGGGCTCGGCTGACGCTGATCCGAAGGGCTCGGCTAGCGCTGATCCGAAGGGTTCGGCTAGCGCCGATCCGAAGGGCTCGGCAGCAGCCTCGACCAAGGGCGGCGCCAGCCAGGCGGCGTCTGAGGGTGCGGCCGACACCAGCGGTGCTAAGCGCCTGGCCGAGACCGGCACCATGCACAACGCGCTGTGGGGGATGGGCGCGCTGCTGCTGCTCGCAGGAGCGGGTGTCACGACGGTTCTAGCTTCGCGTCGCTTGAAGGAGAAGCGACTGAGCTAACACACCGTTAAGGCAACAGGGGCCGGTGTCGCGAGAGTGACACCGGCCTCTGTCGTACTTAGCCGTTAGGCTGCTGGGCATGGCGAAAACGACGAACGCGTACGCGTGCACCGAGTGTGGCTGGCAGGCCGCCAAATGGGTGGGGCGCTGCGGTGAGTGTCACGAGTGGGGCACCGTGCAAGAACGTGGTAGGCGTGGGGCGACCCTCGCGCGCACCGTGGCAGCTGCGACCCCGCTCGAAGAGCGCCGTGCAAAGCCCATTACAGAGCTCACTGGACACGTCGCACGCCACAGGTCGACGGGCGTCGGCGAACTCGACCGTGTGCTCGGCGGCGGCCTCGTGCCAGGGGCTGTTGTACTGCTGTCTGGTGAGCCCGGCGTCGGCAAATCGACGCTGCTGCTTGCTGCTGCCGCGCTCGTCGCGGGGCAGGGCGCCACCGTGCTGTACGCGAGCGGTGAGGAGTCGACGGGGCAGATTAGGCTGCGTGCAGAGCGCACTGGTGCGCTGCACGACTCCCTGTTTCTCGCCAGCGAGACCGACCTGGCGACCGTCCTCGGCCACATCGACCAGGTTTCGCCGCACTTTGTAGTCGTCGACTCGGTGCAAACGCTCGCGAGTGACCAAATCGAGGGCACTCCCGGCGGCACGTCGCAGGTGCGGGAGGTCGCGGCGGCGCTGATTCGAGTCGCGAAAGAACGCGACATCCCCGTGATTCTCGTGGGTCACGTCACCAAAGACGGGTCGATTGCCGGGCCCCGCCTGCTCGAGCACCTCGTTGACGTCGTATGCCACTTCGAGGGTGACCGGCACACGGCGCTGCGCTTTCTCAGAAGTATGAAGAATCGCTACGGACCCACCGACGAGGTCGGCTGCTTCGAGATGACCGGCGGTGGCATCGCCGAAGTGCCAGACCCGAGCGGTCTGTTCCTGAGCCAGAGCACCGAAGAGCTCAGCGGCACCTGCCCCACGATCATGATCGATGGCCGTCGCGCGATGCCGGTCGAAGTGCAGGCGCTCGTCGCTAAAAGCGCGACGCCCAACCCGCGACGCGTGACGAGCGGCGTCGATCCGTCACGCGTAGCCATGGTGTTGGCAGTGCTCGAGCGGCACCTCGGCGTGACGCTCCACGACCAAGACGTCTACGTGTCGACCGTGGGCGGTGTAAAACTCACGGAACCCGCCGCAGACCTTGCGATCGCGTTTGCGGTGCTGTCGTCACGGGGCGACAAACCGATTGGGCCCAGCGTTGCGGCGTTTGGGGAACTGAGTCTCGCGGGCGAGGTGCGCCCCGTCATGGGTGAGGCGCAGCGCACTCGCGAAGCGCAGCGTCTCGGCTACTCGCAGGTCGTGTCGGGCGGTGCCCAAACGGTCAAAAACGCCTGCCTCACTGCGCGACTGCCCGCGGGCAAAGCCAGCGACACGGAGTGAGCTGGGCGCGGCACGCGGCATGATCCGGATCAAGAAGCCGAGCCCAAAGAGGCCGTAGATTGTTCGACGTCGAGAGACCTGGTCGCGGGATCAGAAATGACGAGTAGACTCAAAGATCGTGAGTAAGAACACGGTAGACGTCGTCCTTGTTGGCGGTGGCATCATGAGTGCCACCCTCGGTACCCTCATTCAGCAGGTGCAGCCTGACTGGACGATCGAAGTCTTTGAGTCTCGTGCCGCAGTGGCGACCGAGAGTTCCAATGGATGGAACAACGCCGGTACCGGCCACGCAGCGCTGTGTGAGCTGAACTACATGCCCGAGGGCAAAGACGGCACGATGACGCCCGACAAGGCGATCAAGATCAATGAGCAGTTTCAGCTCTCGCGCCAGTGGTGGTCGAGCCTGGTTGAAAATGGCACGCTGGCAGAGCCCTCTTCGTTCATCAACTCGACGCCGCACATGACGTTTGTGCGCGGGGCCGAGAACGTTGAGTACCTGCGCCGCCGCTTCGAGATTCTGAAGCAGGAGCCGCTGTTCTCAGACATGGAGTTCAGCGACGACCCCGAGGTCATTGCAGAGTGGGCGCCGTTGCTCATCGACCGCCGCGCGAAAGACGACGTCTTCGCTGCGACCCGTTCGACGAGTGGCACCGACGTCGACTTTGGCGCGGTGACGACCCAGCTCATCGACCACATGGCCGAGCAGGGCGCCAACGTGCACCTCGGCACCGAGGTGCGTAAGCTGCGCCGCCGCGCAGACGGTACCTGGGACGTCTACACTCGCAACCGTGCAGGATACGGCACGACCGTCGTGAACGCGAAGTTCGTCTTCGTGGGTGGCGGCGGCGGCGCACTGCCGCTGCTGCAGAGCACAGGCATCCCCGAGATCAAGGGCTTCGGCGGGTTTCCGATCAGCGGCAAGTTTCTTATGTGTGACGACCCCGAGATCGTCGCGCAGCACGACGCGAAGGTGTACGGCAAGGCAGCGGTGGGTGCGCCCCCGATGTCGGTGCCGCACCTCGACACCCGCGTGATCGACGGCAAGAAGAGCATTCTCTTTGGGCCCTACGCTGGTTTCACCCCCAACTTCCTCAAGAACGGATCGTGGTGGGATCTGCCCGGCTCGATTCGTGCGCACAACCTTGGCCCCATGATTAAGGTCGGCCTCACCGAGTTTTCGCTCGAGAAGTATCTGATCACCGAGCTGTTTGCGAGCCGCGAGAAGCAGATGGACACGCTGCGCCAGTACATGCCGGGTGCGCAGACCAGCGACTGGAAGATGATCACCGCGGGCCAGCGCGTGCAGGTCATGAAGAACGACCCCGAAAAGGGCGGCATTCTGCAGTTCGGCACCGAGGTGATCGTCGGCGGCGAGGGCACGATCTCGGGTCTGCTGGGTGCATCGCCTGGAGCTTCGACGGCGGTGCACGCGATGCTCGGTGTGCTCGAGCAGTGCTTCCCCGAGCAGTACGCCAAGACCTGGTCGAAGAAGTTCAAGAAGCAGATTCCGTCGCTCGGTGAGGGCCTCAACGGCGACCTCGCCGCTGCACAGGCGTCGCTCGCGCACACGGCGAGCGTGCTGGGGCTGACCCCGGTCGAGACTCCGGCCGCGAAGTAGCTGCTGGCGCTGGCGCTGGCGCGTGTGCGCCGGCGCTGCCGCCGTCCTGTATGACGAGTCGGCATCGAAATAACGAGTCGGCCCGATAAATGCGTATTTATCGGGCCGACTCGTCGTTTCGATGCCGTCTGGTGCGGGTTCGGGGCCCGCTCTGCTACGACACCATGCCCCGGCGCAGCAGCCGCCCGGTCGGCGTGACACCGTCAATCTGCGCCCCTCGCAAATAGGTCGCGCGCACGACCCCGGCAAGAGCTCGACCGGCGTAGGGCGTGATCGGGTTCTTGTGGCTCAGCTTCGACACATCGACGACAAACGCGTCGTCTGCCGCGAAGATCGAGAAGTCGGCATCGCAGCCGAGTGCAATGCGCCCCTTGCGGGTGAGGCCTGCGTTAGCGGCGGGCTTCTCAGCCATCCACGACACCACCTGCTCGAGCGAGATGCCGCGTTGGCGCGCCTCAGTCCACATCAGCGAGAGCCCCAGCTGCAGCGACGAGATGCCACCCCACGCCACCGCAAAGTCACCGTTCTCGAGATCCTTCAGATCGAGGGTCGACGGCGAATGGTCAGACACGATGTAATCGATTGTGCCGTCGAGGAGACCCTCCCATAACGCTTCACGGTTAGCGGCCTCGCGAATGGGCGGGCAGCACTTATACGCGGTGCCGCCCACGGGCACCTCCTCGGCGGTCAGCGCGAGGTAGTGGGGGCAAGTTTCGACGGTCAAGTGCACGCCGTCACGTTTCGCGCTGCGAATCATGGGCAGCGCATCAGAAGACGACAGATGCAAGATGTGGGCACGCGCGCCCGTCCACCGCGCGCGTTCGATCACTTCAGCGATCGCGATGTTCTCGGCGCCGCGCGGTCGTGACGCGAGAAATCGGCCATAGTCGTCGCCCTCAGGAGTGGGCGCGCGGTCAATGGCGCGCGAGTCTTCGGCATGCACAATGAGCATCGAATCGTACGACTGCAGCTCACGCATGTCGTCTTCCATCTCGTCGGCGGGCAACGGTGGAAACTCGTCGACCCCCGAGTGCAGCAGAAAGCACTTAAAACCAAACACGCCGGCGTCGTGCAGCGGTCGCAGATCGGCCTTGTTGCCGGGCACGGCGCCACCCCAAAATCCGACGTCGACAAAGGACTGGTCGCGCGCCACGTCACGCTTCACCTCGAGCGCCTCGACGGACACGGTCGGCGGAATACTGTTGAGCGGCATGTCGATAATCGTGGTCACACCACCGGCGGCAGCGGCCCGGGTGGCGGAGGCGAACCCCTCCCACTCGGTGCGGCCCGGTTCGTTGACGTGCACGTGGGTATCAACGAGCCCGGGCATGAGTGTCTCGTCATCGGCAAGTTCGATCACCCGGTCACCCCGCAGTCCGTTGCCCAGTGGCTGAATGGCCGCGATCACGCCGCCTGTAATGCCGACCTCACGGGCGCGTATGCCCGCGCTCGTGAGCACGCGGTGGCCGCGCACCACCAAATCGAAGTGGTCGCCTGGCGCGACCTGTGTCAGGTCGGGGGAGTGTGAATCAGAGGTCTGCGACATCGGTGTCGTTCCTTCGTAGCGTAAGAGGTGGAGAGCGGCCGCCTGCCAGCACGGCAACGACCATCAGAACTAAATTACAGGTATTGTGCGATCGCCTGCGCCGGCGTGAGGGCCCGCCCAGGCATTCATGCGGCGCTGCCGCTGCCGGGCAGCTCGTGCGCGGCGATATCGCGCCCGATCTCGGCCAAGAACCGGGCAGCTTCGCGCACGCTCGCACCCGGGTTCGGGGCGCGGTCTGCGACGGCGTAGCCGTTCGCAAATCCCGCGGCGCGCACATCGGCAGCAGACAGTAAGCAGCGACCGCACACGAGCACGGCCGGCACCCCGGCCCGCCGCGCGACGGCCAGCACCCCCATCGGCGTTTTGCCGCCGAGGCTCTGCGCATCAAACGACCCCTCGCCCGTGATCACGAGGTCTGCGCCCGCCACCAGCTCGGCGAGCCCGGTCACCTCGGCGACAACCTCGGCCCCCGGTCGGCGGCGTGCCCCAAGCACCGCGAGCGCTGCGAAGCCGACGCCGCCCGCGGCACCCGCGCCCGGCAGCGCGGCCGGGTCTGGCTGCGCGGCCGGGTCTGGCTGCGCGGCCGGGTCTGGCTGCGCACCCTGGGAGGCGGGGTTTGATCCGGATCGAGCCACAGCTGGGCCCGCCAGCGGCAGTGCCCGTGCCACGACCCGGGCGTACAGCGCCAGGGCCGCGTCGAGGGTCGTGACGTCGGCCGGGCCTGCGCCCTTTTGGGGCGCGAAGACGTGTGCCGCGCCCGCCGGGCCGTGGAGCACGTGGTCGACGTCGGCCGCGAGTATGAACTCGGTGTCGGCGAGACGCGGGTCGAGCCCCGAGAAGTCGGCGGTCGCGACGTGGGCGAGGCCCGCGCCGCCGTCGCCCACGGGGGCACCGTCCGCATCGAGAAACTCGGCGCCGAGTGCGCGCAGCATTCCGCTGCCGCCGTCGGTGGATGCGCTGCCGCCCACCGCGAGCACGATGCTCTTGGCACCCGCGTCGAGCGCCGCCAGAATCAGCTCGCCGGTGCCGCGGGTGTGCGCGGCGAGCGCGTCACGGTCAGCGGGTGCGAGCAGTAGCAACCCAGATGCGGCGGCGAGCTCGATCACCGCGTGCTCGCCGCGCAACGCAAAGTCGGCCGCGACAGGGCCCTCGAGAGGGCCCTGCACGGTGACGGTTTTGCGCGTGAAGCCCGCCTCGATTGCCGCCTCCACTGTGCCTTCGCCGCCGTCGGCCATCGCCTGCACACGCACGTCGGCAGCCGGGCGGGCTGCCCGAATACCGGCGGCGAGGTGCTCGCCCACCTGGGCGGCGGTGAGCGACCCCTTGAACTTGTCGGGGGCGATGACGATGCGCATGTGAGGCTCCGGGGGTTCGGGGTGGGGGTGGGGTGAGGGCCGGGGTCCGGGAAGCCGTGGGGCTGGGCGAACGGGGCAGAATAGGGTTGACGCTACGCTACCGGGGCGGGGGCCGCGGCTGGCATGTTCAGCGGCACCGTAGCCGTTGGTGCGTCGGCGGGCAGCTCGGCGAGATCTTCGAACTCGGTGATCGCGTCGATGCTTGCCGCGCCCATCGAAATGTTGGTGACGCGCTCGAGAATCACCTCGACCACCACGGGCACCTGGTGCTCTTGCGCCAGCTGCTGCGCCTGCGCAAATGCCGTCGCGAGATCATCGGCCTCGCGCACCCGAATCGCCTTGCATCCAAGGCCTTCAGCGACCATCACGTGGTCTACGCCGTACCCCTCAGTGTCGGGGCTGTTGATGTTGTCGAAGGCGAGCGAGACGTGGTAGTCCATCTCAAAGCCACGCTGCGCCTGACGAATCAGCCCGAGGTACGAGTTGTTGACCACAACGTGAATGTACGGCAGCTTGAACTGCGCGCCGACCGCGAGCTCCTCGATCATGAACTGGAAATCGTAGTCACCCGACAGCGCGACCACGGGGGTGGTGGGGTCGGCCGCGACGACACCGAGCGCGGCGGGTAGGGTCCAGCCGAGCGGGCCCGCCTGGCCACAGTTGATCCAATGGCGCGGCTTGTACACGTGCAAAAGCTGGGCGCCCGCGATCTGCGACAGTCCAATCGTGGTGACGTAGCGGGTGTCGCGTGAGAACGCGCGGTTCATCTCTTGGTACACGCGCTGTGGTTTGATGGGCACGTTCTCGAAGTTGGTCTTGCGCTGCAGCTCGCCGCGGCGGCGACGCGTCTCTTCGACCCAGACAGACCTGTCGCGAAGCGTACCTGCGGCGGCGCGCTTGGTTGCTTCAGCGACGAGCCCGCGCAGCGCTTCGCCCGCGTCAGAGACGATGCCCAGATCAGGTGAGAAGACGCGGCCGATCTGAGTCGGTTCGATGTCGATGTGCACGAACTTGCGGCCGCGCGTATACACGTCGAGAGCCCCGGTGTGCCGGTTTGCCCAGCGGTTGCCGATACCGATGACAAGGTCACTGGCGAGCAGCGTCTCGTTGCCGTAGCGGTGATGAGTTTGCAGCCCCACCATGCCGGCCATGAGCGGGTGGTCGTCGGGAATGATGCCCCAACCCATGAGCGTGGGCACGACAGGAATGTTGAGGGTTTCGGCGAGGGCCACGAGCTCGTCAGGGGCGTCGGCGTTCAAGATGCCACCGCCCGCGATGATCACGGGGCGCTCTGCCTGCTCGAGCAGCGAGAACACGGCATCGATCTGCGCGGGGGAGGCCGCCGGCTTAGCGACGGGCAGCGGCTCGTAGAGGTCGATGTCGAACTCGATTACGGTCTGCTGCACGTCGATCGGCAGGTCGATGAGTACCGGGCCGGGGCGGGCAGCACGCATCAGGTAGAACGCTTGCTGAAATACGCCGGGAACCTGGCCCGCCTCGAGTACCGTCTTCGCCATCTTGGTGACCGGCTTTGCAATCGCCGCGATATCTACGGCCTGAAAGTCTTCTTTGTCGAGCTTTGCGACGGGCGCCTGCCCGGTGATGCACAAGATGGGAATCGAGTCGGCCGCAGCCGAGTACAGTCCCGTGATCATGTCGGTGCCCGCCGGGCCCGAGGTGCCGATGCAGATGCCGATATTGCCGGGCTCTGCGCGCGTGAATCCCTCAGCCATGTGCGAGGCGCCCTCGACGTGGCGGGCGAGCACGTGCTTGATGCCGCCGTGCGCACGCATCGCCGAGTAGAACGGGTTGATCGCGGCGCCCGGAAGGCCGAACGCCTGCGTCGCACCCTCCTTCTCGAGAATCAAAACTGCCGCGTCAACTGCGCGCATTTGTGCCATGGTGAAACTCCTTCGTTGCCACGTGGGCGGTGGGTAAGTCGTGTGTTATTGAGGTGATAGCGCGGGCGCGCCGGTTACGCGCGGCCGCGCCCCGAAAGCTCTTCGACGAGCAGCAGCAGCGCCGAGTGGTCGAGTGAGCCGAGGCCTTTCGCGCGGGCCGCGCCCATGATCTGGGCGGTGGCTGCTCCGAGCGGAATATGCACGCCCGCCTCGCGCGCCGCGGCGGTAACGATGCCCAGGTCTTTGTGGTGCAGGTCGATGCGAAACCCGGGTTCGAAACTGCGCGCGATCATGCCCGCTGCCTTGCGGTCGAGGATCCTGTTGCCCGCGAGCCCGCCCGCGAGCACTGCCACGGCGGCCTCGGTGTCGACGCCGTGAGCCTCGAGAAACACGAGAGCCTCGGCCACGAGCTCGATCGTGCCCGCGACGATCAGCTGGTTTGCGGCCTTCACGGTCTGGCCCGAGCCCGCGGGACCCACGTGCACGACCGTCGTGCCGACGGCCTCGAGCACAGGCCGCAGCGCTTCGACGCGTGCCGCGTCGCCGCCCACCATGATCGAGAGCGTGCCCTCGATCGCGCCGGCCTCGCCCCCCGACACCGGCGCGTCGAGCGCGGCGATGCCAGCCGCCTCGGCGGCCTGGGCGAGGCGCGTCGAGACATCGGGCCGGATCGTCGAAAAGTCGACCCACACCGCGCCGGGCGTCGCGTGTGCGAAGACGCCGTCCTCACCCGATACGACCGCTTCGACGTCGGGGGAATCGGGCACCATCGTGATGACGATGTCTGCGCCCGTGACAGCTTCGGCAATGGAGCCCGCGCCGGTGCCGCCCGCGGCGACCAGTTTGTCGACGGCGCCGCGGCTGCGGTTAAAGCCGGTAACGGTGTGACCGGCCTTGACGAGGTTGATGGACATGGGCAGTCCCATGATTCCGAGGCCGATGAAGGCGATGTTCGACATTGAATGCCCTTCTTGTAGTTCTTGTAGTTCTTGTAGTTCGTTTAGTTTCGTCATCCTGCGCGAGCCGTTTGGCTCGTCATCCTGCGCGAGCCGTTTGGCTCGTCATCCTGCGCGAGCTTGCGAGTCGCAGGATCCAGCCTGGATTCTGCGACTACGCGCAGAATGACAAGGGTCTACCGGTGGGTGGCGCCTAGGCGGTCGCGAACGCCCAGGCGAAGGGGTCTGGCTGAGTGGCTTTGTACTCGAGTGCGACGGGGCCGTGGTAACCCAGCTCGCGGCTGCGGCCGATCCACTCTGCGAGCGGCAGCGTACCGGTGCCGGGCTCGCCCCGTCCCGGGGCATCGGCGATCTGAATGTGCCCGAACCGTGCGGCGTGTGCCTCAATGACAGCGGGCACATCGTCACCGTTCGTTGCGAGGTGGTAGAAGTCGGCGAGCAGCTTAACGTTGTCGCGCTCGACTCGCGTGATCACATCCACGACGTCTTGGGCGGTCTTGAGCGGGTATGCCGGAGTGCCAGAGACAGGCTCTAGCAGCACGGTGCCCCCGATGCGGGCAACGCCATCGGCCGCGGCGCGCAGGTTCTTGACCGCGAGTTCGTCTTGCTCTGCGGGGGTGTGCTCGGTCTGCCGGTTGCCATAGAGCGCGTTGAATGAGCGAGTACCCAGTCGTTCACCGATGCCCACGACGACGTCGATGTTGTCTTTGAACTCACCGCAGCGACCCTTCCATGACACGAGTCCGCGGTCGCCCGCGGGCATGTCGCCCGCGAAGAAATTGAGCCCGGCCAGCTGCACGCCGGCACTGTCAATTGCGGCGACGAACGCGTCGACCTCTGCGTCGGCAGGCACGGCAGTGGCAAAAGGCCACCAGCACTCGATCGTGTCAAAGCCCGCAGCCTTCGCGGCGGCGGGCCGCTCGAGCACCGGGAGGTCGGTGAACAAGATGGACGTGTTGACGGTGTACGACATTGAATAACCTCAACCCTCTTCGGTGGTATTGCAGATACGAACTCATTTCACAAAGTGAAATAAAGTTTTTGAAGTGTGAAATTATCGTAGCTCGAAACGAGCTCGAGTGTCAACCCTCCAGCCTGCCTCGAGAGGGCGCAAAAATGGCGGTAGCCCCCGGCGAATAAACCGGGGGCTACCGCCACGAGCTACGGGCACAGCCGTGCAAATTGCGGCGCAGGCTACCGTGCAAGCTACAGCGTGATCTGGCGGTTCACATCCTTGTACAGCAGGTACCGAAACGGTCCGGGGCCGCCGGCGTAGCACGCCTGCGGGCAGAACGCGCGTAGCGAGAAGTAGTCACCGGGCTGTAGCTCAACCCAGTCATCGTTGAGCCGGTATACCGCGTTGCCCTCGAGAACGTAGATGCCGTGCTCCATGACGTGCGTCTCGAGAAACGGAATCTTGGTGCCGGGCTCGAGGGTCACGATCGTGATGTGCATGTCGTAGGCGAGGTCTGCCGGGTCGAAGAACCTGGTCGTCGCCCACTTGCCGTCGGTGCCCTCCATGCCGCCGGGGGTAACGTCTTGTTCGTTGCCCACAAAGGCCTTCGGGGTGAGCCCCGCCGCTGGTTCATACCGCTTACGAAACCAGTGAAACTGGCCCGCGGCGTCGCCCGTGTTGCGCAGCTTCCACGAAGCGCCGGCGGGCACAAAGGCATACCCGCCGGGGGTGAGCGCATGCGTCGTGCCATCGATGGTGATCGTGAAGTCACCGCTCAGCACAAAGACAAAACCCTCGACATCTTCTTGGGGTTCGGGGGCGTTCGATCCGCCGCCCGGTTCAACCTCCATAATGATCTGTGCGAAGGTTGTCGCGCCCCCCGCGACCGGCCGGTTCAACACCCAACCGCGGGTGCGCTCCCACTCGGGAAAGACGCTTGCGACGATGTCGCGCATCACAGAGTTCGGAATCACCGTGTAGGCGGTCGTAACGATCGCGGCCGAGCCGAGCGAGTCGCTCTGCGGTGGCATTTGCGGGTCAATCGTGGCGTAGCTTGCTGTACTCATGTCTCCCTTGAAGAGTCTCGTAGTGGGGGTAAAAATCTAGCGGCCCGGGTAAGCGAGCCGCACAAGCTGGGCCTCGGTGATGCCCACGCCTGACTGCAGCTCATCAGAGCTCACGGCGCCCGCGGCGACACCGCGGGCGAGAAATCCGGCGAGGGCGCGCGCCGTCGCCGGCTCGTCGAGAAAACCCGCGGTGTTGTGCTCGACATAGTTGCGCAACCGAGTCATCACCTGCTCCAGGCCGTCCCTAAAGAACGCGTAACTGGCGATAAACCGGCTGGGCAGGTGCGCCGGGTGCAGATCCCAGCCCTGATAGTAGGCACGCTCAAGCGAACGGCGCACGAGCCGAGAGTGCAGCTGCCACGCCGCGACGGCGCTTTCGACGTCGCCACCGGGAATCACGTTCGTTGAACCATCAGACAGCCGCACCCCGGTGCCGGCGGTAGCGACCTGCATCACCTGCTTCGCAAAGTCCGCCGCCGAGTGCTCCATCGACTGCTGCGCCGCCGCAATACCGAGCGAGGCCGAATAGTCGTAGGTGCCGTAGTGCAGGCCCGTGATCCGGCCCGCCCCGCGATGCAGCAGTTGCGCGACCGGCACAGTGCCGTCGGCCGCGATGATCAGCTGCGGGGTTTCGACCTGCACCTCAAAGGTGAGCCGGCCGTGCTCGAGCCCGAGGCGTGCTTCGAGCGTCTCCAGCAGCGCCACCATCGCCTCGACCTGCGCGACGGTGGTGACCATCGGCAGCGTAAGAATGAGGCCGTCGGGCAGCGAGTCGGGCCCCAGCGCATCGACCAGCGTCGTGACGAACAGGTCAAGCGTGCGAATACCGCGCTCGCGCGTGGGAGCTTCGAACGACTTAAACCTGATGCCCACAAATGGCGGTGCGGTGCCTGCGACGACATCGCGTGCGAGCTCGCGCGCGGCCCGCACCACCGCGGCGTCTTCGGCCTCATCACCCCGGTCACCAAAGCCATCTTCGAAGTCAATGCGCAGGTCTTCGATCGGCTCGCTCGCAAGCTTCTGCGCGGTGCGCTCGGCGATCACCGCGCGGTCGCGCTCGGGGACCCCGAGACGCGCGGTGAGAGTCTGCAGCGCCGCGAGCTGGTCGAGGGCCTCGTGTACTCCCGCCAGCGCGGTTGTCTCGGCCGCGAAATTGGGCACCGAGCTCGCCGCGAGTGCTGCGACCGCGCCGAGAGCGGCCTCACCCCACTCTGCCGTGACGCCGGCGTGATACTGATCGCCGGGCACGTACACGGTGTGAATGGGCTGGCGGCTGCCCGAGTCGCCGGGGTAGGCGGTGTCGAGCAGCCGGTCGGTCGCGGCGAGTGTGTTCGCGGCGGTGGCGTAGTCGCCGGCATCGAGCGAGGTCGTCGCGCGAACAGTGTGCGTCGTTGTCACTGGCATCTCCCGAGGCTATCGTGCGCCGGCAGCGATCGCGAGCGCCGCGAGCGCGGCGAGCTCTGCGTCGGGGTCTGGCAGCGCAGCTTGGAAGTCACCGAAGCCCGCGGCGGCCTGCTCGGTACGAGCACGGTCAGTGCCGGATCCGGCTGCCGCGCCTGCCCCGGCACCATCTCGGCGAGCGATCGCGACGATCGCCTCGGCCACATCGCGGGTCACCTCGCGGTCGAAGATGCTGGGAATGATGTAGCTCGAGTGCAGTTCGGTGTCGCTGACGCGGGCCGAAATGGCCTCGGCCGCGGCGACGAACATCTCGAGCGTGACCTCTGCCACACCCGCGTCGAGCAGGCCGCGAAAGACGCCGGGAAACACGAGCACGTTGTTGATCTGGTTGGGGTAGTCGCTGCGCCCGGTCGCAACGACCGCGGCGTGCTTGGCCGCGATCACCGGATCAATCTCGGGGTCGGGGTTGGCGAGCGCAAACACGATTGCGCCGGGGGCCATCGAAATCACGTCTGCTTCGGTGAGCACGTCGGGGGCCGAGACGCCAATGAAGACGTCGGCGCCGCGCACCGCGTCAGAGAGGGTGCCGGTGAGGTTATCGGGGTTGGTGTGCTCTGCGATCCACTTGCGATACTCGTCGGTGTGCGCGTGGTCGCGCGCCACGATGCCTGCGCGGCCGACGCCCACAATGTGGGTCACGCCCGAGGCCTCGAGGAGGCGAATGATCGCGTTGCCCGCTGCCCCAACGCCCGAGACCACAACACGAATGTCTGCGATGTCTTTGCCGACGACGCGCAGTGCGTTGTTGAGGGCCGCGAGCACCACGATCGCGGTGCCGTGCTGGTCGTCGTGAAAAATGGGAATGTCGAGTTCTTCGCGCAGCCGCGCTTCGATCTCGAAGCAGCGGGGCGCCGCGATGTCTTCGAGATTTACGCCGCCGTACACCGGTGCGATTGCCTTGACGATGCGCACGATCTCGTCGGTGTCTTGGGTGTCGAGGCAGACGGGCCACGCGTCGACGTTAGCGAACTGCTTAAACAGGGCTGCTTTGCCCTCCATGACCGGCAGCGCCGCCTCTGGCCCAATATTGCCGAGCCCGAGCACGGCAGAACCGTCGGTGACGACGGCGATCGTGTTGCGTTTGACCGTCAGATTGCGGGCGAGCTGCTTGTCTTGCGCGATGGCGCTCGAAACGCGGGCGACGCCCGGCGTGTAGGCCCGCGACAGGTCATCGCGGGTGCGCAGCTCCAGCTTGGGGGTGACCTCGAGCTTGCCGCCCAGGTGCATGAGGAACGTGCGGTCGCTGACGTGCGCGACCTCGACACCCGGCACGCGCTGGAGCGCCTGGCGCACATCATCGACGTGCTCGGGGCCCGAGGTGTTGGCCGTCATGTCGACGACGACCCGTTCGGCGTGTGACTCGACGACGTCGAGCGCGGTGATCTGGGCGCCAGCTGCGCCTGCGGCGGTGACGAGCTCACTCGTGACGCTGTAGCCCGAGGGGGCTTCAATTCGAATAGTGACTGAGTATCCGGGACTCGGGTTGGCCATGGTGATCCTCCTCGATCGTGCGGGGGCGCGCTCGCGTTATCGCGCTCGCACCCCCGCAGAACTGATGTGTTAGTGATGGGTAAATCGTGTGGTGGGCTAAAGACAGCTAGCGCCGTCGCCACGGAAGGCGCGTATTGCCGGTGTCGGCGCGAACCTTGTCGGCGGTCGGAATGTGCAGCGACGTGGTTTTCGCGCCCAGCTCATTGACGCGCACCACGGGTACCTCAGTGCCGTCTTTCGAGTAGAGCTTGCCGCCAACAAACGTGTCGCCGTCTTGCAGCGCCTGGACCTCGTCCTCGCGGACCATGCGGGGCGGGCTTGCGACGTCGACGTTCTTGTTGCGCGCGGCGCCGAAGTTGAGCTCGTTGAAGAGAATGTTCAGCAGAATTGCCATGATCGCGGCCGAAGAGATACCCGAGTGAAAGATCACCTCAAACCAGTTGGGAAACTGCGAGTAAATGTCGGGCTTCACGACGGGCAGCAGACCGAACGCGATCGAGGTGGCGACGATCACGAGGTTCATGTTGTCTTTGTACGACACCTTCGACAGCGTGCGAATACCCGAGGCGGCCACCGTGCCAAAGAGCACGACGCCGGCGCCGCCGAGCACGGGCGGGGGGATCGCGGCGGCGACGCGGCCGAGAATTGGCAGCACGCCGAGCACCACCAGAATGAGGCCGCCCGACGCGACGACGAAGCGGCTCTTCACGCCCGTGATGGCGACGAGGCCCACGTTCTGCGCGAACGCCGACTGTGTGAAGGAGTTGAATACGGGCGACAGAATGCTCGAGATCATGTCAGCGCGCAGGCCGTTGCCGATGCGCTTCGCGTCAACCTTCGACCCGGTGATCTCGCCTACCGCGAGTATGTCGGCGGTGGTTTCGGTGAGAATCACGAGCACCACAATGAACATCGAAATGATCGAGGCGACGTGAAACTCGGGCATGCCAAAGGCGAAGGGGGTGGGAATGGCGAAGATCTGGCCGTTGAAGATATTCGAGAAGTCGGCCATACCCATCGGCACGGCGGCGACGGTGCCCGCGACGAGGCCGATCAGAATCGCGAGGCGAGAGACCATACCGCGACCGAGCTTGCTCATGACGATCACAATCACGAGGGTGAGGCCCGCGAGGCCAACGGCCGCGACCGAACCGTAATTGTCGGCGGTAGCGTTGCCGCCCATGATCCAGTTGCCTGCGACGGGCATGAGTGAGAGCCCGATCGAGGTGATGACGACACCCGTGACGACGGGCGGAAAGAACCGTACGATCTGAGCGAAGAAGGGGGTGATGATGAAGCCCGCAATAGAGGCTGCAAGCACGGCACCGAAGATCTCGTTGATCGTGCCGCCGCCGCCAAGAATCGCGGTCATGGTCGCGACCGACGCAAACGAGACACCCTGCACGAGGGGCAGCTTCGAGCCAAAGAACGGAATACCGATGCTCTGCAAGAGCGTCGCGAGGCCGCCGATGAACAGGCAGGAAGCGATCAGCAGCGCCACCGCGTCAGGGCCCAGCCCCGCGGCGTTTCCGATGATGATGGGCGGGGCGATAATGCCGCCGTACATGGTGAGCACGTGCTGCAGGCCGTAGGCAAAGGACTTGCCCGCTCCGAGTCGTTCGTTCTCGGGCTGGCCGGTGACATCGATTGAGCCGGGGAGGCCGCGATGCTGCGATGGGCTCATGTCTGGGTCAGTGTCGCACTCCACCTGAATGTTGGTGCTGTTGGTGCGGGGCGACTTGTCGGTTGATTGGGCGTTGGCTGTTGTGTCTGTGTTACTCATGGCTGACCTCTTTGTCGTCATGGGATGTAGTGAGTGCGGGGTGGGCACCGTGCTGCGCCCACCCCGTCCCAGCGTTAGACGAACGCGGGGATTCCCTTCCACAGGGCGTCGGTGTCGCCCAGGTCTTCGCGGCGCAGCGTGCCCTCGATGAGACCGTAGGGGCTGTGCGCAGACCAGAACACCTCGTTGGGGTTCTCGAGCCCGAACGGCTTGAAATCGACGACGAAGTGGTGCAGGTTGGGCATGGAGAACTTGATCTCATCGATCTCGGGGTGCGCTTCGAGCACGGCCTTCCCCATGAGGTACTGCGTCTCCTGCAGCGCACGTGAGTAGTGGTTGGTGAAGGTTTCGAGCAGCACTTTGCGCACCGAGGCAAACGTGGCGTTGAAGTCTACGTCGGTCGTGTTGTACAGCCAGCGCGCCGTGACGTTCGTCGCCATGATGCGGTCGGTCGTCTCGGCGAGCGTCGTGTACTGATCTTTCGGGTAGCCGACGAAGCCAGATTCGGTGGTCTTGAGCACCGCGAGGTCTTCGAGACCCGAGATGACGTGCGGGGTGCCGTCGATGATCTTCACGACCGATGTGCGGGTCTCGCCGCCGGCGCCGCCACGGAAGAAGGAGTGATCGTGTTCGACGCCGTCGACGGCGATGCGCTCCCACGTGACCTGGCGTGCGCCCCACCGCCCGCCCGTGACCCACTCAAAGTTGTCGACGAAGTGCTGGCCGAGTCGCAGCAGGTAGTCCTCGGGCGAACCCACGCCCTCTTTGGCAAACGCGAAGACGGTGTTCTTCTGCGTGTCGGTGGGCACGACGTGCTCGTTGTTGCCGTCGTAGTAGGCGGTGGCAAAGTCGCCGTGTAGCTGCGAGATGACCGTCAGGTCTTCGATCGAGTGGCGGTTACCGTCTTTGGTAACGCGCACGAGATGGTTCTCGGCTTTGCCGTACTGGTTGTCACCGAGAACGACACGGCTCTGTGCGTTGTTGGTCATGTTGGGTTAGCTCCCTCTGTAGGTGGAATAGGCGAACGGGCTGAGAAGAATGGGCACGTGGTAGTGCTGCGTGCTGTCTGCGACGGTGAAGTCGATTGATACGCTCGGATAGAACGCTTCGACGCCCTGGCCCGCGAAGTACGAGCGCACCGCGAATGTGAGGCGGTAGTCACCGGGGTCGAGGCTGTCGGGCCCCAGGTCTTTGATGCGACCGTCTGCGTTGGTCGTGCCGGTGGCCATTTCGCTGCCATCAGCGCGCAGCAGCTGCACGGTCACTCCGGCGGCGGGCAGACCGCGCGAGGCGTCAAGAATGTGGGTCGTGATCTGACTCATGGCTGCAGGATTCCCTTCAGGCGCAGGGCGGCGATTTCAGCGAGCTGAGCGTTCGCTTCGGCGACTTCCGTGGCCGTGTCGTTTGCGAGCCTGCGCTGCAGCTCGGCGAGGATCTCCTCTGACGAGCGGCCCGCGGCGCGAATGAGAAACACGCGGTCGAACTTGGCCTCGTAGGCCGCGTTGCCCTCGCGCAACGCGCTCTCGATCGCGGTGCTCGTGGCGAGCCCTGCTTGTTCGGTGCGCGAGAGCTTGGCTTCAGCCCCGGATCCGCCCGCGCGCTCCCCGATGCGGGGGTGGTGCACGAGGGCGGCGTCCAGGTCGCTCAGCGTCCAGTGCGCGGCGGCGGCGTTGGCGGTGTCGACGACGTCTGAAAGCGACGCGTAGGGGCGACCGTCGACGACCGCCGAGACCCACGACTCGCTGTCAACGCAGGGCAACACGAGTGTCACCGCCGCGCTGCGCGGTAAAGCGTTAAAATCATTGAGCGGCATTGCTCACCTTTCTTAATTTCATGATGTGAAATTTAAGTTTCAGTTTGATTACAGACAATCAACCACGTTTTGATTCCCAGCACAAGTGTTAATGAAATTAATTTTTCACTTCAGGCGTCGGGTATCCATCTTGGTCACCCTGCGCGAGCGCCAGCGAGTCGCAGGGTCCAGCGGGGTTCAGTGTCGCTTACGCGATCCCCAGTGCCGTGCGCAGGGCGCTCACGTGCCCGGCGGCTTCGACGCGGTACTGCGCGAGCGTGACGTTGCCCGCCTCGTCGAGCGCAAACGTTGAACGCAGCACCCCGGTCACCGTCTTGCCTTGAATGTCTTTCTCGCCCCAGGCGCCCCACTCTCTTGCGGTGTTGCCTGAGGGGTCGCTCGCGAGGGTGAAGTCGAGCTGGTCCTGCGCCGCGAAGCGCTCGAGCGTCTCGCGGTCATCGGTTGAGACGCCCACTACGCGATACCCCGCGGCTGCGAGGCTCCCGAGGTTGTCTCGAAAGTCGCAGGCCTGGGTTGTGCACCCCGGCGTGAAGGCCGCGGGGTAGAAGTAAATGATCACCTTCGACCCGCGCAGAGTGTTGACTGATACGGGGTTGCCGGCCTGGTCGATCAGTGACAGTGCCGGTGCGGCATCGCCCGGGCGCAGGGTGCGTTCGGTAGCGTTCATGATGCAACTCCTTTGTTGAGTGTGCGCTACCCGTGAGTGTGCCTGAGCAAAATTATTGTGGGTAGCGCAATTTGGTTTCGAATAATGAAATTATCATTTCAACAGGTGAAACTGAAGTGACTCTGATGTGTGTATGCCCGAGATCAGTGGACGGGCGGTGGCACACGAAAGGTGATGAGACAAACGGCGGCGCGGGTCGCCACCCAAATACAGCCCACGCGATGCGGGGGCAGATGGAGACAACATGAGTGAGCAAACCAGCGGTGGTGTGCAATCGGTCGAGCGGGTGTTGGATCTGCTCGAGGTGATGGTCGAAGCAAAGGGCGCCATGGCGCTCAGCGACCTCGCCGAACGTTCGGGGCTGCCTATGCCCACCATCCATCGACTGATGCGCACGCTGTCAGGGCGGTCATACGTGCGCCAGCTCGGCAATAAACAGTACGTGCTGGGGCCGCGTCTTATTCCGCTCGGCGAGAGTGCGAGTGAGCGGCTGGGCGCGTATGTGCAGCCTGAACTCGGCAAGCTCGTCGAACACTTACAAGAGTCAGCAAACATGGCCGTGCTCGATGGTGACCACGTGCTCTATGTTGCGCAGGTGCCCTCACCGCACTCGATGCGCATGTTCACCGAGGTGGGCAGACGCGTGCCCATGCACAACACCGGCGTAGGCAAGGCGATCCTCGCGCAGCTCGACGACACCGACGTGCGCAAGATTGTAGACCGCGTGGGTATGCCCGTCGCGACCGAGCACAGCCTCGCCACCGTCAACGACCTGCTCGCCGACCTCGCAGTGATTCGTGAGCGTGGTTACGCGATCGACGATAACGAGCAGGAGATTGGCGTGCGCTGCTTCGCCGTCGCAATCCCGGGCTCACCGACGCCAGCCGCGGTGTCAGTGTCGGGGCCGGTGTCGCGCGTCGACGCGGCGTTCGGTGAGCGCGCGGTGCCGCTCCTGCAGCGTGCGGCCCAGGTGATCGGCGGCGACCTGCGCTAGTCGCGCTCCTGTGGGGCCACAGGTGGTGGTTATGAGGCATGATAACCACCACCCGTGGCCCCAGAGGGCCGTGCGCGATGTACGATTACGCGTCGCCCCCGGCGTTGCCGGTCGATCCGGCATTGACGTCGTCGAGTCGGTAGCGCTCGGCTGCGATGCGCGGTAGGTCAGCGGCGATGACGCCGTCGAGCGCGAGCGCCTCGAGCGTGCGCACCACGATCGACTCCACATCGATGCGGAAGAACCTGCGAGCGGCCGCGCGCGTGTCAGAGAAACCGAAGCCGTCTGCGCCGAGCGAGAGGAACCGGGCGGGCACGTACGGCGCGATTTGATCCGGCACTGCACGCATAAAGTCGCTCACCGCAATGACCGGGCCAGCGCCCGTGCGCAGCCGCTCGGTCACGAACGGCACCCGGGGCTCCGTGCCGTACAGCAGCGCCTCATCGGCGGCGACGGCGTCGCGCCGCAGCTCAGACCACGAGGTCACCGACCACACCTCGGCCGCGACGTCCCAGTCGTCGCGCAGCAGCTGCTGCGCGCGCTCAGCCCACGGCACCGCGACGCCAGAGGCGAGAATGCGCGCCGGGTGCGTGCCGCCCGACGCGGCCGCGACGCGGTGCATGCCGCGCACAATGCCGTCGACATCGACGCCCTCGGGCTCGGCGGGCTGCGAAATCGGCTCGTTATAGACCGTGAGGTAATACATCACATTGGGGTCTTCATGCGCTCCGCCGTACATGCGCTCGAAGCCCGAGCGCACAATATGCGCGACCTCGTAACCGTAGGCGGGGTCGTACGACACGACCGCGGGATTCGTCGACGCGAGCAGCGGTGAATGACCGTCGCCGTGCTGCAGCCCCTCGCCCATGAGCGTGGTGCGGCCCGCCGTCGCCCCGATCACAAAACCGCGGGTCATCTGATCGGCCGCGGCCCAGAACGAGTCGCCGGTGCGCTGAAACCCAAACATTGAGTAGAACACATAGACCGGAATCAACGGTTCACCGTGGGTGGCATAGCTTGTGCCGGCTGCGGTGAACGCGGCGACCGCACCCGCCTCGTTGATGCCGACGTGCAAGATCTGCCCCGAGACCGATTCCTTGTACGCGAGCAGTTGTTCGCGGTCGACCGACATGTAGCTGTGGCCCTTGGGGTTGTAGATCTTGGCGGTCGGAAAGTAGGCGTCCATGCCAAACGTGCGCGCCTCGTCGGGAATGATCGGCACCACGCGGTGCCCCATCTCTTTATCGCGCAAAATCTCGCGCAGCACGCGCGCGAAGGCCATGGTCGTGGCGGCCTGCTGAGCTCCGGATCCCTTGCGTGCGAGGTCATATGCTTTGGGGTCGGGGAGGGGCATGGGTGTGTGCGCGGTGCGGCGCTCGGGCACCGCGCCGCCGAGGGCGCGCCTGCGCTCGAGCATGTACTCGAGCTCGGGCGCTCCCGCCGCGGGGCGATAGTAGGGCGGGCGGTAGAGGTCTGCTTCGAGCGCCGCGTCAGAGATAGGAATGCGCAGCAGATCGCGAAAGTCGGTGAGGTCTTTGAGCGACAGCTTTTTCATCTGGTGTGACGACATGCGCCCCTCAAAGCTCGGGCCGAGCTTGTAACCCTTGACCGTCTTCACGAGAATCACGGTCGGTTGCCCCTTGTGCGTTGTTGCCGCCTGGTACGCCGAGAACAGCTTGCGGTAGTCGTGGCCGCCGCGTCGCAGGTTCCAGATCTCGTCGTCGCTGTAGTGTTCGACGAGCTTCGCGGTGCGCGGGTCACGGCCAAAGAAGTGATCGCGCACAAACGCGCCGCTCTCGGCCTTATAGGTCTGAAAATCGCCGTCTGGAGTGGTGTTCATGAGGTCGACGAGCGCGCGGTCGTGGTCGCGTGCGAGCAGGTCGTCCCACTCGCGCCCCCACACGACCTTGATCACGTTCCAGCCGGCGCCGCGAAAGAAGCTCTCGAGCTCTTGCATAATCTTCGTGTTGCCGCGCACCGGGCCGTCGAGGCGCTGCAGGTTGCAGTTGATTACGAAGGTGAGGTTGTCGAGGCCGTCGTTGGCGGCGAGCTGCAGCATGCCGCGCGACTCGGGCTCATCCATCTCGCCGTCACCGAGAAACGCCCACACGTGCTGGTCTGACGTGTCCTTGATGCCGCGGGCCTCGAGGTAGCGGTTGGACTGGGCCTGGTAGATCGCGTTCATCGGCCCGAGCCCCATCGAGACGGTAGGAAACTCCCAGTACTCGGGCAACAGACGGGGGTGCGGATAGCTCGGCAACCCGTGCCCGGCCCGCGATTTCTCTTGCCTAAACCCATCGAGGTGCGCCTCGCTCAGACGCCCCTCGACAAACGAGCGTGCGTACATACCGGGCGAGGCGTGCCCCTGGAAGAACACCTGGTCGCCACCGCCCGCGTGGTTCTTGCCGCGAAAGAAATGGTTAAACCCGGTCTCGTACAGGGTGGCGGCGCCCGCGTAGGTTGCGATGTGGCCCCCGACCCCGCCGGTTTGTGGCGACTGCGCGCGGTGCACCATGACCGCTGCGTTCCACCTGATCCAGGCGCGGTAGCGGCGCTCGGCGGCTTCGTCGCCCGGGTAGGAGGCATCGGCCGAGGCTGGAATCGTGTTCACGTAGTCGGTGCTCAGGGCCGCGGTGGACGGTGCTGCTGCCGGTGCGGGAGTGCGGGGCGCAGTGAGAGCGGCCGCGGTGAGAGCACGGTTCTTGGGGTCGCCCGCCCGCGTGCGCTCGAGTGCACTGATGGCGAGCTCGCGCGCTTCAGGGGTGAGCATACTGCCGATCGCGTCAAACAGAGTAGAACCGGTCTGAGCGGTGGGTGTGTGCTGGGCCACGTACAGCGCTGACTCAGCGAGATGCGGCGCGGCATCTTGGATCGACTCAGGGGCAGGCGAATGGTCTAACATATGGCTACTTTCTCGTATATAGAAATACTTGTTTCACGATGGTGTGGGTGGGCGGTGTTGCCCGGATAGGAAGTCTTGAAGAATGAACGCGACGAACAACGTGCCCGGCTCAACGCAATCGCAGGCGGTGCCCGCAGTGCAGGCCGGCCAGACGGCGCACGCATTGCAGACGGAGCAGGCGGCGCAGGGTCCCTGCGCGGTTGTGACGGGTGGCGGCTCAGGCATCGGCCGGGCAGTAGCGCTCGAGCTGGCGCAGCGTGGCTGGCGTGTGGCCGTGCTGGGCCGGCGCGAGGAGGCGCTCGCCGCCACCGTGAGTCTTGCTGCGGCCGGGCAGATTTTTGCGGTGCGGGCTGATGTCACAAGTGACGCCGACGTGCGGGCCGCGTTTGCGCGCGTGTATGAACTGTTTGGGCGCATCGACCTGCTGTTCAACAATGCGGGGGTGCCCGGCCGCGGAGCCCGCATTGACGAGATCGACCCCGATGAGTGGCGGCGCGTGATCGACGTGAACTTGACCGGCAGCTTTTTGTGCGCGGCGGCCGCGTTTCGCATCATGGCCGCGCAGGTGCCGCGTGGCGGGCGCATCTTGAATAACGGGTCGATCGCTGCAAGGTGCCCGCGCCCGCACGCTGCCGCATACGCGGTGTCAAAACACGCAATCACGGGGCTGACCAGGTCCATTGCGCTCGATGGTCGTGCCGTGGGTATTACCGCGGGGCAGGTGGACATTGGCAACGCCCAGACCGAGTTGCTCGCTGGCTTTGCCACGGGCGGTGGCGCGCTGCAGCCAGACGGGCGCTTGCTTGTGGAACCGACGTTTGCGCCCGAGCATGCAGCCCGCATGATCGCCGACGTCGCGAGCTTACCTGCGACGACGGCGGTGCCCGAGCTGGTCATCACCGCGGCGGGTATGCCGTATGACGGTCGCGGCTGAGTCGAAACGGCGCACGTGAATGGGGTGCGGGATACGTGGCGCGTTGGAATGGAGGGGCAGGTGGGGCTGTGCGCCAGTGGCATGGTGGCTTCGCTCTCGGTGACGTCTCTGTCGCGATCGGTGAGTCTTTTTCGTAATGTGAAACTATAATTTCAAATTAGAAAAGATTTCACCACAAGCCGCCCGCGCTGTCAATCGCTCGACGGGGAGGCCCCCATTTCACGAGTCGGTATCAAAACGACGAGCCTGCCCGATAAATACGTACTTATCGGGCAGGCTCGTCATTTCGATACCGTTTGGTGGGGGCGTGCGGGCCGCAGCGCCGCGCTACGCCGCGGCTGCCGCCTCGAGCAGCTGCTCGAGGTAGGCGGCGGTGTCTTCCCACCCCGCAACCGCGTGGCAGGTCACTCCCATCGCTAGAACGGGGTAGTCGTTGCCATCGGGGTCGAGGCGGTCGCCAATGAACAACATGTCGCCCAGGGCAACGCCGGTGAGCGCTTCGAGTTTGCGCATGCCGTACGCTTTGTCGATGCCGCTGCGGGTGATGTCGACCGAAGTTGAACCGCCGCTGCGCACTTCAAGGTCGGGCAGCCGCGCCGCCACCGCGGCGCGCAGCGTGTTCTTCTTCTCGCCGGTCGGGTCCCACAGCGCCTTCGCGGCGACGGGCGCGCGCTGGCCCAGCGCCGAGAACGTGACCTGCGAGCCGCGGTCTTCGAGCACTTCGCCCCAGGTCTTGGCCTCCCACAGCCCCAGCCGCTCGGCCTCCGAACGCAGTGCAGCGAGGGCGCGGTCGCGCTCGTCGGCGGTGAGATCTTCCTTATAGACCGTCACCCAGGCGCCGTTTTCCCGGCGCTCATAGCGAGTGCCGCATGTGGGCAGTAGGTGCAGACGTTCGAGCTGCTCCTCGGTGAGCTCGGCGTGAGCGTCGAGCCGAGACACAAGCTGCTGCTCGAACTGCTCGAAATTGCCGCCCGAGATCACGGCAACGCGGGTGCGCTCAAGCAAGCCAGCAAGAGCAGACAGAATGCGCTCGGGAGCGGGCGACTTCGACGGGGCGAGCGTGTCGTCGAGGTCAAACGCGACGAGCGCGGGCAGCGCGGAGAGTGCTTGCATGCTAGTGGTCACCTGTTACTCGTCGCCTTCGGTCGGTAGTTCTTCGTCAAGATCGGGCAGCGTGGTTGCGTTCGCGTAAAATCGCACATCGACGCGTTCGAGCCCCTGGCCCTCAAAGATGATGCGGTAGCTGCCCGTCATGGGTACGACAACTTCTTGCAGCGGCAGCACCATAGGAATGTACCCGAACGAGTCACTCGCGTGGCTCAGGCTAAACGTGCCGTCGATGCTAAAGATTTCGCCGCCGCCCGCCGCGGGCTCACACCAGGCCTTAAAGCTGCGGTGCTGTTCACCGCGGCGCGCTTCGATCTCGTCGTATTCAACGACGACGACGAGCGTCGCGCCGAGTGCGGCCGGAAATTCTTCACGGTTAATCGTGTTGATGAACCCCGAGAGCACGCTCAGTGTGCCCTCGCGCAGGTTGGCCGCATCGGCCAAGAATGCTGCTGCAACGCGCATCGGCGCCTCCCATTCGTTGTGCCCACAACTCTATCGGGGCGCTAAGCTGGCGGGGTGACTAGGCACTTTCTACGCGACGACGACCTTTCTCCGGCAGAGCAGTTGGAGGTGCTCGAGCTCGCGGCCGCGCTCAAGCGCGACCGATTCTCGCGCCGCCCGCTTGAAGGGCCTAAATCTGCGGCGGTGTTTTTCGACAAGACGTCGACGCGCACCCGCTTTAGTTTCGCCACGGGCATCTCAGATCTGGGTGGCAACCCGATCATCGTGAACCCCGGTGAGGCGCAGCTCGGCGCGAAGGAGTCGATCGCCGACACCGCCAAGGTGCTCTCGCGCATGGTGGAGCTGATTGTCTGGCGCACGTTCGCGCACGAGGGTCTCGAAGAAATGGCGGAGAACGCGACTGTTCCCGTCATCAACTCGCTGTCTGACGATTTTCACCCCTGCCAGATCCTCGCCGACCTGCAAACCATTCGCGAGCAGAAGGGCGATCTGAAGGGCCTCACCGCCACCTATGTTGGCGACGCCGCCAACAACATGGGGCACTCGTACCTGCTCGGTTTCGCGACCGCGGGCATGCATATTCGCGTGGCGGGCCCGGCGGGCTACGAACCTCGCGAAGACATCGTTCATGACGCTCGCCGAGTAGCGGCCCAGTCGGGCGGCAGCGTCGAGCTCTTCACCGACCCGGTCGCCGCAGTTACCGGCGCCGACGCTGTCATTACCGACACGTGGGTATCGATGGGGCAAGAAGATGAGAAAGCCGACCGTATCGCGACCTTCGGCGCGTACCGCGTGACGGGTGAGCTCATGGCTCACGCGAAGCCCGACGCGATCTTCTTGCACTGCCTACCCGCGTACCGCGAGTACGAGGTCGCCCCCGAGGTCATCGATGGCCCGCAGAGCGTGGTGTGGGACGAAGCCGAGAACCGAGTGCACGCGCAGAAAGCGCTGATGGCCTGGCTGCTCGACCGCGCCTAACCCACACCAAGATTTACGCGTAACCCATACGTAAGGAACACCACATGACTGACTCAAGTCTCACCAACGAGGCCGGCAACCGCGCGGCCGAGGCCGGCGCCCTCTGGGGTGGCCGTTTCGCGAGCGGCCCGTCGCCCGCGCTGGCGGCAATCTCGAAGTCGACCCAGTTCGATTGGGTGCTCGCCCCCTACGATATTCGCGGCTCGAAGGCGCACGCCACCGCACTCGCGGCTGCCGGATACCTCACCGAAGAAGACCTGCAGACGATGCACGCGGGCCTCGATGAGCTCGCCGCCCGCGTCGCCGACGGCCGGGCTGTTCCGGCAGAAGACGACGAAGACGTGCACTCGGCGCTTGAGCGCCTGCTCATCGACATCGTGGGGGTGCAGGTGGGCGGCAAGCTGCGCGCGGGCCGCAGCCGCAACGACCAGATCGCGACACTCGTAAGAATGTACCTGCTTGACCACGCAGCGGTGATCCGGAACATGCTGCTCGACCTGCTTGACGCACTGCACGAGCAGGCCACGAACCACATTGATGCGATCCTGCCGGGCCGCACGCACTTGCAGCACGCGCAGCCGGTGCTGCTCGCACACCAGCTGGGCGCGCACGCGTGGCCCATCGTGCGCGATCTCGAGCGCCTCGCCGACTGGTCGAAGCGCGCGAGCGCGTCGCCCTATGGCGGCGGAGCGCTCGCCGGTTCGTCACTGGGCCTCGACCCGCGCATCGTCGCCCGCGAGCTGGGGCTGGGTGACCCGCTCGAGAACTCGATCGACGGCACCGCCGCCCGCGACGTGGTCGCAGAGTTCACGTTCATCTGCGCCCAGATCGGCATCGACCTGTCGCGCCTGAGCGAAGAGATCATCATCTGGAACACCAAGGAGTTCGGCTTCGTCACGCTGCACGACGGCTACTCCACGGGCTCGAGCATCATGCCGCAGAAGAAGAACCCCGACATCGCTGAGCTCGCGCGCGGCAAGTCGGGCCGCCTGATCGGTAACCTCACGGGCCTGCTCGCCACCCTCAAGGGTCTGCCGCTCGCCTACAACCGTGACCTGCAAGAGGACAAGGAGCCCGTCTTCGATTCGATCGCGCAGCTCGAGGTGCTGCTGCCCGCGTTCACCGGCATGGTCGCGACGATGCGTTTTCACACCGAGCGCATGGCCGAGCTCGCACCGCAGGGCTTCTCGCTCGCGACCGATGTCGCCGAGTGGCTCGTCAAACAGGGTGTCATCTTTAGGGACGCGCACGAGATCTCGGGCGAGATGGTGCGCTTCTGCGAGGAGCGCGGCATGGAGCTGCACGAGCCCACCGACGCGCAGCTCACCGAGATCTCTGAGCACCTGACACCCGCGGTGCGCGAGGTGCTCACGATCGAGGGGTCCGTGAACTCCCGCGTCGGCGCGGGCGGCACGGCGCGCGTGCGGGTCACCGAGCAGCTCGAGACCCTCGCTGGCAAGATCGCCGCGTTCCGCGCGTAGCTCGCCCCGCGCGCTGCACGCAGCGCAACTGCACTCGCGCAGGATGATTTCTCACGAATCATCCTGCGCGAGCTCGTTTCCGCGGCGTGCGTGTGTCGCAAGAAGCATGATCCGGATCGTGCCGCGCGCCGTCACCCGCGCGAAACGCTAGGATATGAGGCGTGTCTGTAACGAACGAACGCAACGAGATCATGGCCGCCCAGCGCAACGATGACAGCTTCGCCACACTGTGGGACGAGCTGGAATGGCGCGGGCTGGTGCACGTTTCGACCGACCCCGAGGCGCTCAGTGAGCTGCTCGAGGGCCAGCCGTTCGCGTATTATTGCGGCTTCGACCCGACCGCGGCGAGCCTGCACCTGGGCCACCTCGTACAGCTGTTGCTGATGCGCCGGCTGCAGCTGAAGGGCCACATGCCGCTGGGGCTCGTGGGCGGTTCGACCGGCCAGATCGGTGACCCGCGCCCCACGGCAGAGCGCACACTCAACTCGCGCGAGACGATTGCCGAGTGGGTAACCGCACTCGGTGAGCAGGTCTCGAAGTACCTGAGCTTCGAGGGCGAGAACGCCGCACGCCTTGTCAATAACCTCGACTGGACCGCACCGCTTTCGGCGATCGATTTCTTGCGCGAGATCGGCAAGCACTTCCGTGTCGGCACGATGATCAAAAAGGACATCGTTGCCAAGCGTCTTAACTCTGACGAGGGCATCAGCTACACCGAGTTTAGCTACCAGATTCTGCAGGGGCTCGACTACCTCGAGCTGTACCGCCAGTACGACTGCAAGCTGCAGTCGGGCGGCAGCGACCAGTGGGGCAACCTGACGAGCGGCACCGAGTTGATTCGCAAGGTCGAGGGCGCGCACGCGCACGCGATCGGTACGCCGCTCATCACTAACTCTGATGGCACCAAGTTCGGCAAGAGCGAGGGCAACGCGATTTGGCTGAACCCCGAGATGTGCTCGCCGTACGCGTTCTACCAGTTCTGGCTCAACCAGGCCGACGCAGACGTGGTCGAGCGTCTGAAGGTATTTACGTTCCTGTCGCGCACCGAGATTGAAGAGTATGCGCAGCAGGTGGCCGACGAGCCGTTCAAGCGTGCCGCTCAGAAGCGGCTTGCGCTCGAAGTGACGACCCTGGTACACGGCCAGGCGGCCACGCAGGGTGCGATCGATGCTTCGGCCGCACTGTTTGGGCGCGGTGACCTCGCAACGCTCGACGCACTCACGCTCGCGGGCGCGACAGACGCGCTGCCCCAGGCTGCCGCCTCGGCGGGCGACGAGATTGCGCAGCTGCTCGTCGACACTAAATTGGTCGGTAGCTTGAGCGAGGCGCGACGCGCGATCAAGCAGGGCGGCGTGTACGTGAACAACGTGGCCGTCACGGCAGAAGATCAGGTGCTCACCTCAGCCGACCTGCTGCATGGCAAGTTCGCGGTGCTGCGCCGCGGCAAGAAGACGCTGGCCGCCGCGATCGCGGGCTAGTTCGAACCACTCCAGGCGGCCGGTGCGAGGATCCAAATGACCTCGGCGCCGGCCGCTTGCGTTTCCCAGGTGTGCGGTGTGCGACCGGGGAACGTGAGGGTGTCGCCCGCGGTGAGGGCCGTGCGGCCACCCGCAAACACGAGTTCCACTTCACCCGAGATCACGTGAATGCTTTCGACCTCGCAGTTGACGGTGTAGAGCTTTGCTCCACCACTTGCGCGCGGGGCAAGCGACGAGCGCAGCACCTGCACCCGCTGTTCAGATCGCGGGGTCACGAGCCGCTCGTCGGCGCCCGAGCCACCCATGTTGATGGCTGGCGCATGTTCGAGCGCGATCAGTTGCACGTCGGGTTCTTCAAACAGTGACCCGACGGGCAGTGACAACGCTTGGCACAGTTGCACGAGCGTGGGAACGCTCGGCATTGTGTCGTCGCGCTCGATGCGGCTCACGAACCCTTTGGTGAGCCCGGCGGCCTGCGCAAGCTGCTCAATCGTGAGTCCCTGGGCGAGGCGAGATGCTCGTAGCTTGGCGCCAATGCGCACCGGATCGGTACCCGCGGTGGGGTGAATGGGGCGCATCTGAAACTCCTCGCTACTGGGCTCGCGCGGTCGCGTTGACCCGGGCCAGGATCCAGCCTATAGTGTGATTAAAGTTCACTAGTAGAACTCATGAGTTTACTCACAGAAAACTTGAAAGGATGGGATGCAGTGACTGAACACACTCCCCAGGGCCCCGTCGACGCGAGCCTGACCCCTCGTTACGCAGGAATTGCGACGTTCGCAAAGCTGCCCCGCATTGAAGATGTGCCGAGCGCCGACATTGCCGTCGTTGGTGTGCCGTTCGATACCGGTGTGAGTTTTCGCCCGGGTGCCCGCTTTGGCCCGAACCACGTGCGTGAGGCGTCGCGGCTGTTGCGCCCCTACAACCCCGCGCAAGACGTCTCGCCATTTGCCTTGAAGCAGGTCGTCGATGCCGGTGATATTGTGGCGAACCCGTTCAGCCTCGACGAGGCCGTCGCTCAGATTGATGCCGCTGCAACCGAGCTGGGCGAGAAGGTCGACAAGATCGTGACGATCGGTGGCGATCACACGATCGCACTGCCGCTCTTGCGTGCCATCAACAAGAAGCACGGCCCCGTAGCGGTGCTGCACTTCGACGCGCACCTCGATACTTGGGACACCTACTTCGGTGCGCCGATGACGCACGGCACCCCGTTTAGGCGCGCGTCAGAGGAGGGGCTCATCGACATGACCGCCTCGATGCACGGCGGCACCCGCGGCCCGCTCTATGGCAAAGAAGACCTTGTGCAAGACGCGGAGCTTGGGTTTCAGATCGTCACGACAGAGTTCATTGAAGAGAACGGTGTGCCCGCCGCGCTCGAGAAGATTCGCGCTCGGGTGGGCGACAAGCCGCTCTACATCTCCATCGACATCGATGTGCTCGACCCCGCGCACGCGCCGGGCACGGGTACGCCCGAGGCAGGTGGCCTCACCAGTCGTGAAATGCTGCGCATCATTCGCGGACTCGCTGACCTCAACATCGTCGGCGCCGACGTCGTCGAGGTGGCGCCGGCTTATGACCACGCGCAGATCACCGCGGTAGCGGCCAGCCACGTGGTCTACGAGCTGGTCACCGCCATGGCGGCGCGCGACTAGGTTCGATCGAAGTGCGGGGTGGCCGCTTCTGGCGGCCGCCCCGTGCGCTGTTTCGCGGAAGCGATGCATTCGGGGCCCGAGCGACACGCCCGGCGCTGGGGCTCGGGTTGCCCTGCGGGGCGAGACTGCGTAATGTTATCTCTTGTCGCCGCAACGAAGCCGGGCCGCAGAGCGGGCCGGCTGAATTAGCTTGCGGTAAACAC
>NZ_JBTJER020000007.1:0-197758 GCF_054456695.2 Leucobacter faecis | reverse complement strand
GATGGTACTGCACTCGGGAGGGTGTGGGAGAGTAGGTCACCGCCGGACATCTTTTAGTGGGGGTTGGTTCACAATTGTGTGAACCAGCCCCCTTTTTTTATGCCCAAAAGGGCCCGCCGCACAAAAACGGCCGGGGCGCCCCCCGCGGGTGGTGCCCCGGCCGTAGCGCGGTCAGACGCGCTGCTACTCGAGCTCGAGTGTGTCAGACACCGCAGTGCACTTGCGGGTCTGCGGAAGCTGGCGTGCGACCGCGCTCAGGTCGAGCACGGCGTCGGTGCCGCTGACGGTTTCAGAGTCAACGTACACGGCGAGACCGGGGGTGCGCCCGTAGGCTTCAAAACGGTAGACAGGGGCGGCCGAGTCGTTGATCACCCAGTCGACTCCGTTGACGCTCACGCACTGGTCGGTGGTGGGGCCGGTGGGCTCCTCGCCGCACACGAGTTGCACGGGACCACCGTCGCCCCAAGCGCCCGTCGACTGTGCGTTTGTTTCGCGCTTATCGAGGCCGGCGACCTTATCTGGGAGTCGGACGATGACGTTGGCGCACGCGGGAGTGTTGGCGTCGGCGGCGGGTTCCATCGGAACAACGCTCGCGCACGAGGACAACAGCGTGGTCGCTGCGGCAGCCGCTACGGCGGCGCAGATGATCCTTGAGGCTGATCGTTTCACGACTCAAGCCTACCGATGCTGCGGCTGGCCCCGCTGGGAGGGTGCGATAGGTTGTGAGAGTGAACGATACGGGAGCCCACGACACCGTAGGGCAAATGGGGGAGCAGCGCGTACTCGCACGAGTGTTGGCAAAGCTCGAGTCAGCTCGGCAGGCCACACTCGGCCCCGGTGATGACTGCGCAGTGCTGGCGAACGGCCACGACAGTGAGTCGGTCGTTACCACCGACACGATGATCGAGGGCCCCGACTTTCGGCTGGCCTGGCACTCGGGCTACGAACTCGGGTGGAAGCTTGCCGCTACGAACCTCTCAGACGTTGCTGCCATGGGAGCTGAGCCTACCGCCTTGACTCTCGCGCTCGCGGTGCCGCAGACCACCCCCGTCACCCTGCTCGAAGAGATTGCCGAGGGGGCAAACGCTGCTTGTCGCGCCCTTGCCCCGGGGTGTGGCGTGGTGGGCGGTGACCTGGGTACGGCTCCCGTCATCATGGCGGCGGTGACGGCTCTCGGCCGGGTGCCCGAGGGCGCTGCGGTAACGCGATCCGGTGCTCGAGTAGGGGACACGGTGGCCTACGCCGGCGAGCTGGGGCTTGCTGGTCTGGGGCTGTCGCTGCTGTTCGCCGAAGCCACAGACGCCGATGGTGCTGCCTGCGACCGCGCGCTGCCGCGGCTGTGGGAGGAGCACGCCGAGGTGTTGGCAGCTCAGCTCGCGCCTACACCGCCGATTCCGTTGGGACGCGCGGCCAGGCTGGCTGGGGCGAGCGCGATGATGGACGTCTCAGACGGGCTGTCGCTCGACGCGGCTCGGCTCGCGCGGGCGAGCCGCGTCACGCTGCATCTCGACTCCACAGCGCTGCAAGCAAGTTTCGGTGATCAGTATGGCGTCGACGTGCCGCTCACCGCGATGCTCAACGGCGGCGAAGACCACGGTTTGCTTGCTACGTTCCCGCCGGGGCGAGCACTGCCGGGCGGGTTTCACGCGATCGGGCTCGTCGAGGCGGCACGGCACGATCCGGAGCTGCTTGTTGACGGGGCGCCGTACGCGGCGAGCGGCTGGGATCCGTTCGCGCCGATCGCGATCAATCGCCGGGGCTGAGCCGCAGCGCCGCCCACAGCTCGGCGCGCGCGTCGGGGGAGTCGAGGTCGCGCTGCAGCAGGTTCGCGGCGGTCGCGATGCGCGCTTTGAGCGTGTGACGGTGCACGCCCAGCTCGGTCGCGGCCGCGCTGAACTGGCCGTGGTGCGCGAGCCACACGGTGAGGCCGCGCTCAATCTGGTCGTGGTGCCTCGCATCGTGATCGCGCACCGGCGCGAGCAGGCTCAGGGCGCGTTCGCGGGCTTCGGGATCGCGGCCCAGCAGGTGCAGCACACCGTCGTGCACGGCGGGCCGATAGTCGACCGGCCCAGTCGTGTCGTGCGATAGCGCGTGCTCAAACGCCCGTTCGGCCTGCTCGCGGAGCTTCGCGGCATCGGTGAGTAAGGCGCGCTGCGAGATCCCCGCAGGCACACCGTGGGAACTAAACACGCGGCGCAGGGGGGCGAGGTGCCTCGCCTCGGTGATGATCACGGGCTCGGGTGAGGTGCCCGCGCGCACGAAGCCGCGGCTGCCTGCGTCGAGCGATCGCAGGTCTTGATCAAACGCCGGATCGGTGGCGGGCGGCGCGCCGTACCTCACGACCGCAATGGGGTTCTCGGGCAGGCGCATGGGGGTGTGGCTCGTGAGCTGCCTGGCAAGTTCGAGATCGCCCGCAAAGATGACCTGCGCGACCGCCTCGCGAATGGCGGCCTGGGCCTCATCTGCACCGCTGCGCAGCTCGAGCTGCACGGTCGCGAGCGCGCCGATGAGCGAGAACAGGGTGCGCTCGGCGCTATCGGGGGTGCCGCGATCTTGGACTATGAGCACGCCGAGCACACGCCCGCGCCGACCGAGCGCCTCGAGCCGCATGCCATCACCGCCGCGGTCGCCAATGCGGCCCGCGCTCACCCCGCGGTCGAGTAGCCGGGTGGCTTCGGTGCGAATGCGGGCGCTCAGCTCGTCGCTATGCTCTGTGCCCGGCGCGAACTCGATGATCTTGCCGAAGCGGTCGGTGATCGACACCCAGCGCCCGAGCCGCGCGGCGGCCTCGCGCACTGCAGAGGCGAGTCCGTGCCGGTGCAGGGAGGCCGCTACGACCGCGCGTTGTGATTCGAGCGCCCACAGGTCGCGCTCACGGCTGAGCGCATCGAGTAGCCGTGCTGCGGTCTGCACGATCGCGATGAACGCGGTGTCGTAGGGCACGCGAAATAACGGAAATCCGAGGGTGTCGCAGGCGTCGACGATAGAAGACGGCACGCGGTCCCAGTGGAGCCCAACCGCGACGCCGAGCGCTGTGGTGCCCGAGTCGGCGAGGCGCTGCACGTACGCGGTAGCCTCGGCGGGTTCGATCACCGAGTCGAACCTCGCGCCGGTGGTGAGCAGTACGGTGTGGGCCGGCAGAAACGGTGTGGGATCTTCGAGCTCACTCACGTGCACCCACTGCACCGGCAGGGCCTGCGTGTGCTCGGTGACCCCTGCGATGAGCACGAGCCCCAGGTGGTACTGATGCAGCAGTTCGCCGAGCTCAATTGCGGGGTGCCCGGGCGTGCCTACGGTGGTGGTCGTTGTCGGTTCTTGCACCCTGAATGCCCACCCTTTCGCCTTGTGCCAACCTGTCGAAAGATTAGCGATTCGTTCACCATTCTGGCACCTTTCGAAGGATCTCGCAGAAGCTAGTCTGAATGCAATCGGTACGGCTCGCGCAAATGGGGTGCGAGTCACGTAACCTGTGACACTTAAAGGAGATACACGACATGGTCGACATCATCGGCGGACCCTCGCTTCCCCAGGAGCGCAAGCTCGTCACCAGCATCCCCGGCCCGAAGTCGCAGGAGCTCCTCGCGCGCAAGAACGCTGCCGTGGCGGCAGGCGTGGGCGTAGCTCTGCCCGTGTCGATCGTGGCAGCCGGTGGCGGCGTCATGCTCGACGCAGATGGCAACTCGCTGATCGACCTGGGCTCGGGCATCGCGGTGACCGGTGTGGGCAACTCGGCTCCCGCCGTTGTTGAGGCTGTCACGAACCAGGTACAGCAGTTCACGCACACCTGCTTCACCGTAACCCCCTACGAGGGCTACATCGCCGTCGCTGAGAAGCTGAACGAGCTGACCCCCGGTGACCACGAGAAGCGCTCGGCGCTGTTCAACTCGGGCGCAGAAGCAGTGGAGAACGCGATCAAGATCGCTCGCCACTACACCAAGCGTGACGCTGTTGTCGTGTTCGACCACGCCTACCACGGCCGCACCAACCTCACCATGGGCATGACCGCCAAGAACATGCCCTACAAGGATGGCTTTGGTCCCTTCGCTCCCGAGGTGTACCGCGTTCCCACGTCGTACCCGTACCGCGACGGCCTGACCGGCGCAGAGGCTGCAGCGAACACGATCTCGCAGATCGAAAAGCAGCTGGGTGGCAACAACGTTGCGGCCATCATCATCGAGCCCATCCAGGGCGAGGGTGGCTTCATCGCTCCCGCCGAGGGCTTCCTCCCCGCCATTCAGGAGTGGTCGACCGCAAACGGTGTCGTCTTCATCCTCGACGAGGTGCAGACCGGCTTCGCCCGCACGGGTGACCTCTTCGCTGCCAACCACGAGGGCGTTGTGCCCGACATGGTGACGACCGCTAAGGGCATCGCGGGTGGCCTCCCGCTGTCGGCCGTGACCGGCCGCGCCGAGATCATGGATTCGGCTCACGCAGGTGGCCTCGGTGGCACCTACACGGGCAGCCCCATCTCTTGCGCCGCGGCTCTCGCCACAATCGAGACCTACGAGAAGGAAAACCTCGCGCAGCGTGCGCGCGAGATCGGTGCGATTATCACCGAGTTCTTCACCGAGCTGCAGAAGACCGACGACCGCATCGGTGACATTCGTGGCCGCGGCGCCATGATGGCTGTCGAGTTTGTCGAGTCGGGCTCGAAGGCACCCAACGCTGCCCTGACCAGCGCAATTGCGAAGCACGCTGCCGCTGAGGCCGTCATCCTGCTGACCTGCGGTACCTACGGCAACGTCGTGCGCTTCCTCCCGCCGCTGTCGATCTCTGACGAGCTGCTGCGCGAGGCGCTCTCGATCGTCGCTGATGCGATGCAGGCGAACGCCTAACTTTCTCTAGACTGGGGTGGGTGTGTGGCGCTGCCACGCACCCACCCCAGACGCAGATCTTCCCGAAAGGACAACACCATGGCATTGAAGCCCAACGAGCAGGCACTGCTCGACAGCGTTCAGGCGGGCCTCGGCATCGGCGGCACCTGGGAGCCCTCGACCTCGGGCGCGACGCTCGATGTGCAGGATCCGGCTACCGGCGAGGTCATCAAGTCAATCGCCGACGCAACGGTTGAAGACGCCGTACGCGCACTCGACGCGGCGGTCGCTGCACAGGAGTCGTGGGCAGCAACGTCGACCCGCGAACGCTCGAACATTCTGCGCCGCGCATTCGACCTGCTGATGGAGCGCAAGGAAGACTTCGCGCTGCTCATGAGCATCGAAATGGGCAAGCCCATTGCTGAAGCTCGCGGCGAGGTCAACTACGGTGGCGAGTTCTTGCGCTGGTTCTCGGAGGAGGCCGTGCGCGTGCAGGGCGACTACCGCCAGAACCCCGAGGGCACTGGCAACATGGTGGTCTCACACCTGCCCGTCGGCCCCTGCTACTTCATCACCCCCTGGAACTTCCCGCTCGCAATGGCGACGCGCAAGATCGCTCCGGCGCTGGCGGCTGGTTGCACGGTCGTTGTGAAGCCGGCTGCGCTCACCCCGCTGACCACCATCTTCTTCGTGCAGCTGCTCGAAGAGGCGGGCCTGCCCGCAGGCGTGGTCAACGTTGTTGCTACGTCGAAGTCGAGCGCACAGTCGAGCGCTCTCTTGTCGGACTCGCGCCTGCGTAAGCTCTCGTTCACCGGCTCGACCCCCGTCGGCGTGAAGCTGCTCGAGGCTGCCGCACAGAACGTGCTGCGTACCTCGATGGAGCTCGGTGGCAACGCACCGTTCATCGTGTTCGAGGACGCAGACCTCGACCGCGCGGTCGAGGGCGCGATGCTCGCGAAGTTCCGCAACATCGGCCAGGCTTGCACCGCGGCGAACCGCATCATCGTGCACGAGTCGGTGGCCGACGAGTTTGTCAGCCGTGTCGCCGAAAAGGTGAAGGCGTTCACGATCGGTCGTGGCGCTGAAGAGGGCAACGACATCGGTGCGCTCGTCGACGAGAAGGCCGTGGCGAACACCGCCCGCCTCGTTGCTGACGCGGTTGAGACCGGTGCGACGATCGTCACCGGTGGCGAGACCATTGATGGCCCGGGCAACTTCTTCCAGCCCACCGTGGTGGATCACCTGACCCCGCAGTCGGCGATCATGCGCGAAGAGATCTTCGGGCCGCTGCTCGGCGTCATTCGCTTCTCGACCGAGGACGAAGCCGTCGAGATCGCGAACAACACCGAGTATGGTCTCGTGAGCTACGTGTTCACCGAGAACATCCACCGCGGTCACCGTATGATCGAGAAGCTCGAGAGCGGCATGATGGGCCTCAACACGGGCCTCGTCTCGAACGCTGCGGCGCCGTTCGGCGGCCTCAAGCAGTCGGGCCTTGGCCGCGAGGGCGGGTTCGACGGAATCCACGAGTTCCTTTCGTCGAAGTACACGCTGCTGCCTCGCTCCTAGTGGCAGGCGGCGCGCCGCGATAGCAGCGCGCAAAGCGGTTGAAGCCGCGAGTGTGAGTGCCCCTGTGGGCATCCACACTCGCGGCTTTTTCGTTCTCGGCGCGGGGCGCCCAGTGCCCCTAGGGTTCGCATAGGATTAACGTGTGTAAATGATTGGGCTGAGCCCAACCGGTGACAGGAGTTACGATGACGCAGCCCGAGCCTCCCGCTTCACCCTGGGGCCCCGGAGCGGGCGGTGTGCCCGTCGACGCGACGGCAGAGCAGCTCGCTACACTCGCCGCTAACCGCCCCGATCTGTGGGCTCAAATTCTCGCCCACCCCAACTGCTACGACGGGTTGCGGGCATGGGTCACAGAACGCGGCGGCGCGGCGGGCTCGGGGGACACCGAAGCGACGCGCACCGTAGCTGCGGGTGACTACGAAGAGGCGACGCGCACCGTTGCCGCGAGTGACTTTGAGCGCACGACGGTCGCGGGCGATCTCGACGCTACCGTGGTGGGCAGCGCCTTTGATCCGGCACCTGATTTTCAGGCGTCGCAGCTGCCGCCGCCTGTGATACCCGCGCCGCCTGTGATGCCCGGGGTGCCTGGGGAGTTCTCGCAGCCCATGGCGGGGAGCATGCCGCCGCCCGCGTTCGGCCAGGCGGGGTACGGCCAGCCAGCGTTTGAGCAGCCGTCGTTCGATCAAGCCGCATTTGGTCAGCCGCCAGCCGTGGCGGGCCCGGCAGCATTCGGCGCCGGGCCTCATATGCCAGGCGCTGCGCCGAGCCAGGGCGCGCCTGGCAAGCGCCGCGGCAAAGTGTGGCTTGCAGCGGGACTTGCTGCCGCGCTCGCGGTCTCGGGCGGCGGCGTCGCGCTGGCTCTCACCGACACGTGGCCGTTCGGTGACAATGGGGTGTTTGGCGGTGGCCCAGGCAGCGGCGCCGCGTCACGAGCAGCAGCGCTCGACGCTGGCCTCACGTTCGCTGACGGTGCACAAAAGAAGTGGACCGTCGATTCAGACGATTACGTCTTCCCAAACTCGGGTGAAGATATTGCGAGCTCGTGGTTCAGCTACGCGCCTGCGAAAGCATCGATTGCCCAGTACGCCCCCGACATTCCCGTGGCGACAGAGTCGGCAGTCGCCTTCGTTGCCCGCGGCGAGAACTCGACGCTCGTCGTGCTCGACGCGAAGTCTGGGGAGGCGATCGTCGAAGAAGATCTCGGCGACCAACGTGGCAGCTGCATTGCAGACGACTTCGCCGACGAAGAGGTTTTTTACTGCGTCACATCTGACGGTGAGGGCGCGTCTGAGTCGACGCTGTGGCGCGTGCCGGTCAACAGCAAATACACGCAGAAGCCGCTCGATGAAGCTTATGATCGTGTCGCCGTGGGCAAAGACCGCATCGTGGTCGCGAGCACGAGCTGGAACGACGGCGCAGGCGTCGCTGCGTACGATCGCAAGAACCTCAAAGAACTGTGGGCGAGTGACACGAAGGGTCACGGGGCTGGATACGGCATCGACCTGAGCGCCAAACGCACGCTGCTGCGTAGTGGTAGCGGCTGGGAACTGTTAGATGCCCAGGGCAAGCTGCTGGCCGACGCGAGCTTCAAGAGCCTCTATGAGGGCGGCGATGGTTCGTGCGACGCCATGCTCACACCGCAAGACCAGCTGTTGATCGCGGGGAGCGACTGCACCGACCTCGACGAGAGCGAGTTTTGGGAGATCGGCGATAGCCTCGCAGGCAAGCACCTCACGGGTGAGAACTCAGAACTGTTGCTCGCGACCGACGAAGGCTACACAGAGCTCTTCCGACTCGCACCCAAGGGCAAGTTTGAGTCGCTGTGGGAGCAGGATCACGGTGGCGAGTATCTCGGGCAGTCGCTCGGCGACGACGCGGCGATGATGGTGCGCTCGGGCGACAAGGTGTACACGTACGATGCCACAGACGGAACCGAAGTATCGAGCTGGACGTTTTCGGGCGACATGCATGACGGGCTCGGCACGAGTGGCTACTCGGCACTCACTGGCGTGCTCGATGCAGACGGTACAACCTGGGTGGGCGACGGTGTTTACGACCCTTACACGGGCGAAGAACTGTGGCAGCTCGATGGCGACGATTTACACCAGGCTTGGATTACCCGCGCGGGGCTGCTTGTGTCACAGCGCGGTTGCGAAGACTGCTCGATGGCGGGCGGCTACACGAGCGACCGTTACCTGACGCTCCATGCGCCGACGTCGAAGGGCAAGAGCACAAGCGCGCAACCGGCCGGGTCAGTGTCGATTCCCGATTCAATTTCGGTGGATTGCCCGGCCGACACGATTCTGCTCGCGTGGGGCGAGTTCGCTGATGGCTGGGTGCTCGTGTGCGGAGTGTCGATGAACGAGCCGACGTTCATGGCCTATCAGGCGCCGGGGTCGAAACAGGTGCTGTACTCGTTGGGCGCGAAGCAGCCGACCGGGGCCGACGCGAAGGCCGCGGTGCACTGGGATGCGGGGCTGTCGCGCTATTCTGCCGAGCTTGAGGGTGGTGATCGGGTGACCCTCGATTACGACATTGGTACGGCGGTACGCCGCGACTCAGGTGACCGTAAGACGATCGATCAACAGCGTTTTGTGCGCTACATTTTCGTGCCGTTGGGGGAGAAGGTGCGCACAGTTGGTGACGCGTCGCGGGGCGATGGTGCGTTCGATGTGCAGGCGCCTGAAGACACGGCTGAGGATCAGGTGCGGTACATGATTGAGGTGCTTGAGAAGGCGTACTCGGGGCGGGCGCTCGTGAAGGATGCGCTGCCGAAGCTGCAGTACTGCACGGCGTCGGCTGGTGGCTACAGTGACACGGTGTCGGCGATGCAGACGGTGCGTGATAATCGGGCCGAGCTGCTCAGCGCGCTTGATGCGATGCCGGTCGATAAGATTCCCGAGGGCAGTGCGCTGCTCGATGACCTGTATGACGCGATCGATGCGTCGCACCGTGCCAACATTGAGTATGTGGCGTGGGCTGAGCAGGCGAACGCGAATGGGTGTGCGTCGCTGTCGAGTGCGGGTGAGCGTGCGGCGGCTGAGTCTGATCCGCCGAAAGAGCGGTTTGCGTCGCGTTGGAACCGGGTGGTGGCACCGAAGTTTGGGGTGCGCACGTTCGACGCCTGGTACATCTAATGTCGACCGTGGGCGTTTCGACCTTGCTCTGCGTCCACTGGCAGAATGCGACGTTCGTGGGCATGATGGAGGGTAACTCGTTCGACGAATGGAGTTACGATGACGCAGCCTCCAACATCGCCCTGGGCACACGCTTCAGGGAATGTGCCTCACGACGCTTCAGCTGAGCAGCTCGCGGCACTGGCTGCGAGCAGGCCAGACCTGTGGCCGCAGATCGTTGCTCACCCCCACTGTTATGCCGGGCTGCAGGAGTGGATCGCGGCGCAAACAGTGCAGCTGCCGCCACCGCAGGCGCCTGCGACCCCGCTCCCTGGGGCTGTTCCAGAGGGTCCCGCGCGTCGCACACGCCGCGGTGCAGCGTGGCTCGCCGGAGGCCTCGCCGCCGCGCTCGTGCTCGCGGGCGGCGGCGTAGCACTCGCTCTCACCGATACTTGGCCGTTTGGGGCGCATGGCCCGTTTGGGGCAGGCGCCAGCTCCTCTACGGCGTCGACGGCGTCAAAGGCCTCGGCCATTGAAGATGGCCCCACTTTCGCCGACGGTATTGAAGAAGCTTGGACGATCGAAGTACCCAGCCTGGGTGGCGACCTCTTGATGGGCGGTTTTGGCGGTGTGCCTCCGGTGGGCTTTCCAATGACGGGACCCCTCAGGTGGCATCCCAAATCGATCGACGGAGCGACGCTTGTGCCGCTTCGGGCTCCAGAGCAATCTCAAGATCGAAAGCTCGTGCTACTCGATAATGAACGAGGCAGTGAAGTTTGGTCGACCGCCGTTAGCGCTGGTACAGAAGGCCCGGGCGCTGGCTGCATAGTCGGGCTGAGGTTAGACCGTTTGTACTGTGGCGTTGCACGAGGTAGTGACACTGATCTGATCGTGCTCGACAAAACTGGTGAGCTCGAGCGCACCGCGTTCACGGGCGCCCTTCAAGAGATCGCAGTTGACACACAAGGAGTGTCGATCTGGGGCGATGGCGCCATGGCACGCGTGGACCTAGACGGCAAGCAACTGTGGGCGGCAGAAGCGAGCCTGTCTAGCTCAAAGTACAACACAACGTTGGACGTGGCGAATGGCCGTACGCTGCTGCGATCCTTTCCTGCCGGATGGGAGTTGTTTGACAGCGCGGGCAAATCGATTGCGAAGGACACGAGCGGTGCTGTTAATGACTCCAATGGTCCGGGGAATCTGAAGTGTGACGCAATGATCGCCGCTGATCGCTTGTTCCTCTTTGGAGACTGTGACACTTCGATCGCAGCCGAAGGCATGAGCGTGACACGCTTGGCACAAGTGCCACAGTCAAGAGCGGTGTATCAAGCTCAATCTGATGTGTTGGTTGTTACTGGCAGCGGTGGATCCACCGCATATGACAGCAGTTCGGGGTCTGAGCTCTGGTCTGAAGATGGTAGTTACGGGGCGACTTACGGCAACTCTTACACTTCTTCGAGCGTGGGCTCAGAGGTCCTCGAAGGCGGCATGAGCGTACGTCCTGTTGCTGAGGCTGGCGAGATGGTCAAGCTAAAAGGTGGCGAGACTGGGTCGATCGCGAACACAATCTATATGAGCGGTGCGGTCGCCCTGCGAACCTCGACCAGTGGCGGCAGTTGGTTCGAAGGGTATGACGATAGTTCTGGTGATCAGCTTTGGTGCATCAAACAAACAGGATCGTGGTCACTGCAGGGAAACGATACTGGGCTGTTAATTGTTGACTTTGATGCGAATGGAGTCAGCACGACGCTGACGCGTTACGCTCCCGCCGCGACTACTGAGCAAGCTGGCAACGCGCAGCCCGCGAGCGCGACCGCGATTCCCAAGTCGATTCCGGTGGATTGCCCGGCCGACACGATTCTGCTTGCGTGGGCTGAGTTTGCTGACGGCTGGGTGCTCGTGTGCGGCGTCTCCATGGCAGAGCCCACGTTCATGGCATATCAGAGCGCCGGGTCCTCGAAGATCGCGTACTCGGTGGGCGCGAAGCAACCGACCGGGGCCGATGCGAAGGCGGCGGTGCACTGGGATGCGGGGCTGTCGCGCTACTCCGCCGAGCTCGAGGGCGGTGACAAAGTGACGCTCGATTACGACATCGGCACGGCGGTGCGGCGAGATGCAGGCGACCGTAAGACGGTCGATCAGCACCGCTTCGTGAGATACATCTTCGTACCACTCGGCGAAAAGGTGCGCACGATTCGTGACGCCTCGCAAGAGGGCGGTGCGTTCGATGTGCAGGCGCCTGAAGACACGGCTGAAGATCAGGTGCGGTACATGATTGAGGTGCTTGAGAAGGCGTACTCAGGGCGGGCGCTCGTGAAGGACGCGCTGCCGAAGCTGCAGTACTGCACAGCGTCAGCTGGTGGCTACGGCGACACGGTCGCTGCTATGGAAGCGGTGCGCGATAATCGTGGCGAGCTGCTCGAAGCGCTTGACGCGATGCCGGTCGACAAGATTCCCGAGGGCAGTGCACTGCTCGATGACCTGTATGTCGCGATCGATGCGTCACACCGCGCAAACCTGGAGTATGTAGCGTGGGCTGAGCAGGCGAACGCGAATGGGTGTGCGTCGCTGTCGAGTGCGGGTGAGCGTGCGGCGGCTGAGTCTGATCCGCCGAAGGAGCGGTTTGCGTCGCGTTGGAACCGGGTGGTGGCACCGAAGTTTGGGGTGCGCACGTTCGACGCCTGGTACATCTAACGGGCCGGTGCGAGCCCGCGCTGTACTACTGCGCGGGCTCGGCCCACCACAGCTGCGTTTCGCCGTAGTGCTTCTCGCGCACACGCTCGAGCCCGGCCGGCCAGGCAGGCTCGGGCGAGCGCGACGACCGCTCCACGAGCACCGCGGCATCGATCGCGAGCAGCGGCACGAGCGCCGCAAGATTCGCCGCGAGCTCGGCCTCCCCAAGATCGTACGGCGGGTCAATGATCGCGACATCCCATGTAGGCGCCGGATCCTTGAGCCCGCGCGCCTCAAGAAATGCTTGCACTGACTGCCGGGCTACTTCGACCTCGGGCACCGCAGCCCCCGAGCGCGTGAACGCGCCCTTGATCGTGCCCCAGTTGCGCAGGGCGACGCCCGCGGCCTGGGGGTGTTTCTCAACGAGCGTCACCAGTGCGGCACCGCGGCTCGCAGATTCGAGCCCCAAGGCCCCTGATCCGGCATAGAGGTCGAGCACGCGCGCGCCGTCTAGGAGGCCCCAAGAATCGAGCGTCGAAAAGATGGCCTCGCGCACGCGGTCGCTCGTGGGCCTGGTGCCGGCCTTGGGTACCTCGAGCCTCAGCGAACCTGCTACCCCTGAAATGATCCTCGTCACTCGTCAAGCGTACCGCGGGTACGCTTGAGTTATGCAGCAGGTGACCCTCGAGACGCGCTTGGATCGCGTGATCGGTGACCGCTCGGCAAAAGTGCTTGAGCGCGCGTACGAGATGAACACGGTCGAAGACCTGCTGCTGCATTTTCCGCGCCGGTATTCGAAGCGCGGTGAGCTCACGCCGCTCACCGAGCTGCCGCTGGGGGAGCACATCACCGTCGTGGCCGAGGTGATTGAGGTGCGCGAGCGCCGCATGCAGCGCCGCAACGGCAGTCTCATTGAGGCGCGCATCACCGACGGTAAAGGCTTTTTGACGATCACGTTCTTTAACCAGAAGTGGCGGCTCAAAGACCTGCAAGCTCGCAGGCGCGGCATCTTCACGGGCAAAGTGAGCGAGTATCGCGGCCAGCTGCAGCTGCAACAGCCCGACTACGAGATGTTTGAACGACGCGAGGACGCGCCCGGCGCGGCAGAGCTGAGCGAGGCGGCGGCGAAGGCGTGGTCGCAGGTGCCCGTTCCGCTGTACCCCGCGACCGCGCAAATGCCGAGCTGGTCGATTCAGCAGGCGATTGCGATCGTGCTTGAGCAGCTCGCGCCCCTTGAAGAGCCGCTGCCGATGTATATTGTCGCGACCGAGGGGCTCATGGAGTTCGACCGCGCGCTGCGCCTCGTGCATCAACCTGAGGTTGACGAGCACTGGCAGAAAGCCCGCGACAGCCTGCTGTTTCGTGAGGCGTTCGAGCTGCAGCTTGCGCTACTTGACCGCAGACGCCGGGTGGGGCTTGCGCCTGCCATGCCGCGCGAGGAGGGCGGGCTGCTACTCGCCCGGTTTGATGCGCAGCTGCCGTTCACGCTGACGGGCGACCAGCAGCGCGCGGGCGCCACGATTGCGGGAGAGCTTGCGGGCGTGCACCCCATGCACCGGCTGCTGCAGGGCGAGGTTGGCTCGGGCAAAACCCTGGTCGCGCTGCGCGCAATGCTGCAGGTGGCTGAAGACGGAGGCCAGAGCGCCCTCCTGTCGCCCACCGAGGTGTTGGCGTCGCAGCACTACCGGTCGATCATTGAGTCGCTCGGCCCCGACCTCGCAGCAGAGGTGGGCGTGGTGCTGCTCACCGGGCGCATGCCCGCGGCCGATCGTAAACGCTCGCTGCTTGCGCTCGCGTCGGGGCAGGCCCGCATCGCGGTGGGCACGCACGCGCTGCTCAGCGACAACGTGACGATGTACGACCTGGGGCTCGTCGTCGTTGACGAGCAGCACCGGTTTGGCGTCGACCAGCGCGAGGCGCTGCGGCTCAAGGGCAATAACCCGCACACGCTCGCCATGACGGCGACCCCGATTCCGCGCACGGTGGCGCTCACGGCGTTTGGTGACCTCGAAGTGTCGACGATCAAAGAGCTGCCGGCCGGGCGGCAGGGCATACGCACGGTGATTGTGCACGAGGAACAAACACCAGACCGCAAAACCCGCATGTGGGAGGAGGTGGATCGCGAGCTTGAGGCGGGCCGCCAGGTCTACTTCGTCTGCCCGGCCATCGACCAGGGCGAGCTCGACCCCGAGCTTGACGCCGAGATTAACGGGCCTCACGATGCGACGCCGCGTCAGCTCGCAAACGTCGTCGACACGGTCGAGCGGCTCAGGCGCTCGACCCGTTACGAGGGCCGGCGTATCGAAGGGCTCTACGGCAGCATGCCGTCAGAGGAGAAAGATCGCATCATGTTTGCCTTCGCGGCGGGCGATGTAGACATTCTGGTGTCGACGACCGTCATCGAGGTGGGCGTCAATGTGCCCAACGCGTCGATCATGGTTGTGCGCGATGCCGACAGATTTGGCATCTCGCAGCTGCACCAGCTGCGCGGCCGCGTGGGGCGCGGCGAGCACGCGGGCCAGTGCATGCTGCTCACCCACGTCGAAGAAGACTCAATCGCGGCCGAACGACTTGTGGCGGTGGCGCGCACGAACGACGGTTTCGAGCTCGCCGAGGCAGATCTCGAACAGCGCCGCGAGGGCGACATTTTGGGTACCCGCCAGTCGGGCGGCAAATCGACGCTGCGCCTATTGCGCGTCACCCAGCACGGTGAACTGATCTCGCACGCGCGCGACGTCGCCGCGCACCTGCTCGACGGTGACCCGCTGCTCGAACAGTATCCGCTGCTGCACGCACGCGTCATCGCGGAGGCCGAGCACATCGAAAACCTCGCCAAGTCGTAGTACTTGCGGCCCGGCTTGCCTTGATGATGCGGTACCCAGGTACTACGCGGCCGGCACCCGCGAACGATGTGCCGCGCCCAGCGCCCCCGTAGCGTAAATGGTGAGGCTAGAAGGTCTGGCCAGAACACGGGGAACGCCCATGATCGAGGCACGCGGTCTCACCAAACAGTACGGCGCGAAGCGCGCCGTCGACGACGTCACGTTTAGCGTGAAGCCCGGCCAGGTGACGGGCTTCTTGGGCCCCAATGGCGCGGGCAAATCGACCACTATGCGGCTCATCTTGGGCCTCGACCGGCCCACCTCGGGCACGGTAACGGTCGGCGGCCAGCCCTACACGGGGCAGATGTCGCCCCTTACCCAGGTGGGAGCGCTGCTTGACGCAAAGGGCGTGCATCCGGGGCGCAGCGCCCGCAGCCACCTGCGCGCGATCGCCGCGACGCACGGCATCAGCGATGCGCGCGTAAGCGAGGTGCTCGCCCAGACCGGTCTCGAGCAGGTCGCGGGTAAACGCGTGGGCGGCTTTTCGCTCGGCATGGGCCAGCGGCTCGGCATCGCCGCCGCCCTGCTCGGCGACCCCGAGGTGCTCATTCTTGACGAGCCGGTGAACGGACTCGACCCCGACGGGGTGCGCTGGGTGCGCGAACTCTTGCGCCACCTCGCAAGCGAGGGCCGCACCGTGCTCCTGTCGAGCCACCTGATGAGTGAGATGGCGCAGACCGCCGACCACATCATCGTGCTCGCGCGGGGCCGCGTCATGGCCGACGCCCCGCTCGCAGACTTTCTCGACGCACAGGGCCAGCGCACCGTCACCGTGACAAGCCCCGAGGCCGCACGTCTCGCGTCGCTCGTGATGAACGAGACGCCGGGCTGCCGCATCGACCAAACGAGCGGCACCGGCTTCACTGTGCAGGGCGTCGAAAGCGCTCGCATCGGGCGCATTGCCTGCGCCACCGGCATCGAGCTGCACGAACTCTCATCGACGTCCTCCAACCTTGAAGACGCCTATCTGTCACTCACCCAAGACGCGCTCGAGTACGCGACCGCGCCCGTCGCCGCCTAAGGAGCACCTCATGACTACGACCTATCTTCTCGACGGCAGCCAAGCTCCGGATCCGCGCACCGCTCACCCCGCCGCCGCCCAGCGGCCCGCGGGCCAGGCGCCCGCCGCCCGCCGCGCCGCGGCGGGTGCGAAGCTGAGCTTCGCGGGCCTGCTGCGCTCGGAGCGCATCAAGCTCAGTTCGCTGCGCAGCGTGCGCTTCACCCTCGCTGCGACCCTCATCGCGGGGCTTGGGCTCAGCGGCCTGTTTTCGCTGCTGTGGGTGTCTGAGGGCATGGCGGGTGAGGGGGCGGGGGTCGCCGAGCAGACACAGTACCTGCTGATGGCTTCGAGCATCTCGGTGCCGTTCATTGCGCTCGTGTTTGGTGTGCTCGGTGTGCTCGTCATGTCGAGCGAGTACGCGAGCGGCCTGATCCTGTCGACGCTCGTGGCTGCTCCCCGCCGCGGCGCGGTATTTGCGGCGAAGGGGATCATGCTCGCCGTGCTCGCGCTCGTCACCGCGGCCGTCGTGGTCGTGGGCAGCCTGCTGCTCGCCGTAGCCTTTGACCCCGCGACTGCCACGCAGCTCTTGACAGCCCAGGTGGTCACGAGCGCGCTCGGCCTCATCGCTTACCTCACGCTGCTCGCACTCTTTGCGTACGGGTTGGCCACGCTCACCCGCAACGCCGCCGCCGGCATCGGCATCGTGGCGGGCGTAACGTTCGTGGCCCCTATCGCGCTGCAGGTGCTCATGATGACCGGCTGGGAGTGGGTGCCCACCGTGTTTGAATACCTGCCGACCAACCTCGCCAACGTGCTGTCGATGGGTGTAATGAACGCAACCGAGGCAAGTGCCATGGGCGCAACGGGTCTCGGCTACGGCGGGGCGCTTGCGGTGATGGTGGCGTGGGCCGCGGTCACCGTGATCCCGGCGGCGATCGTGTTCAAGCGACGCGACGCTCATTAGCACCCGCGGCAACGATTGATGTATTGCGGTGGTCGGCAGGCAGCGCCTGCTGGCCGCCGCGCAGTGAGTAGGGTTGAAGACATGACGAGCGTGACCGGCACCGAGTTGCGGCTACCCAAACCGCCGGGGGTGCTCAGGCGCTACCTTGCCGAGCACCCGCGCGCCGTCGACGTGTTCATCGTCGTCTGGTACGTGCTCGGCGCGACCTTTGGCGTGCTGCTCGATGCGATGCTGGCGTTTGGCAACGCGGCCGTCATGCAACAGGACGTGTCAACCGACGTCGAAGTGGGCATGACAGATGTGCTCATGCCTGAGTACGTCATCTGGCCATGGTGGCCCTTCGCCGTGCTGCGGATCTTGATCGTTGCCGCGGCGCTGCTGTACCGTCGCAAGCTGCCGCTCACCGGGCTCGTCGCGGTCACCGTCGTGTCGTTTGGCGAACACGGGATTCAAAGCTTTGCGACCGTAGTCGCGCTGTGCTTCATGCTCTACGCGGTGCCCGTCTACCGCAGCGTAGCCGCTGGCTGGATCGGGTTCGCCGTCGCCTACGCGGGCAGCATGCTGCAGCTGTTCATGCCGCTCGGCCTCGCCCCCTCGGGTCTCTTAGAAGCCGACATGGCGGGTAACGCCGCGATGGAGCTGGTGCCGCCGTCGAAGCAAGAATTCTTGGTGCTCGCCATTATTTCGGGGCTGTGGTACGCGGCGATCGTGATGCTCGGCATTAACCTCGGTAACCGGCGCCGCTACCTCGCCGCGATCATCGACCGCGCCCACCAGCTGGCGCGTGAGCGCGACCAGCGCGCCAAACTCGCGGTCGCCGAAGAGCGCGAGCGTATCTCGCGCGAAATGCACGACATCGTGGCTCACTCGCTCTCGGTCATGATCGCATTGTCTGAGGGAGCCGCCCGCGCCGCCGCAACTTCACCCGAAGCGGCGGCGAAGGCGATGCGTAAGAGCGCCGAGACCGGCCGCAACGCGCTCGCAGAAACCCGCCGTCTCCTCGGCGCGCTCGGGTCAGATGAACAGGCAGAGCTCGCGCCGCAGCCGGGTCTCACCGACCTGCCCGAGCTGGCACAGGGTTTTCGCGCCGCCGGACTACAGGTGGGGCTGCGCATTGACGGCCAACCCTCGGGTGACCGCGGGCAAGAGCTCGCCGTGTACCGCGCGGTACAAGAAGCACTCACGAACGCGCTGCGATACGCAGGCGCGGGCGCCCGCGTCGAAGCCACGGTGCACAGCGGCCCGACCGCGACGACGGTGACGGTGCGGGATTTTGGCCCGGCGCCCGGTTCTTCTGTGCCCAGTACGAGTCTCGGTGCGGGCAAAGGCATCGCGGGCATGCGCGAGCGCGCCCGCATGCTCGGCGGCACCGCCACCGCGGGCCCCGCCCCAGGCGGCCCCGGTTGGCAACTGCGCATCACACTCCCCGCTGCCCTCGGTGCGGGCGGGGCGTCGGGCACAGCGCCGGATCGGGCGGCCGCGGCCGCCGATCCGGAACAGCACCCAGCAACCCAGCAGACAGACGCCAAACAGACACAGACGGAGCAGCCATGACCGCCCCCAAGATTCGCGTCATGATCATTGACGACCAAGAGCTGATTCGCACAGGGTTCTCGCTCGTGCTGGGGGCCGAGCCCGGCCTCGAAGTCGTCGCCGAGGCCGGCGACGGCGGCGAAGCGCTCGCCGTGCTCGAGCGGCTGCAGGCGGCAGGATCGGGGTGCGACGTCGCCCTGATGGACGTGCGCATGCCGGGCATGAACGGCATCGAGGCGACGGGCGAGATCGCGCGCCGCTTCGCGTCCACGCGCGTGCTCGTGCTCACCACGTTCGATCTTGACGAGTACGCGCTTGATGCGATTCGGGCGGGGGCCGCTGGGTTTCTACTCAAAGATGCGAAGCCCGAAGAGCTCGTGGCCGCAATTTACGCCATCGCGGCTGGCGACTCGGCGATGGCGCCGAGCGTCACGCGCAGGCTCATCGAGCGTATCGGGCTGGGGGGCGACGCAGTGTCGGGCACGGGGGAGCCTCGTCCGCAGGAGCCGGACACAGCGCTCGAATGCCTCACCGAGCGCGAGCGCGAAGTGCTTGCACTGATCGCGGCGGGGCTTAATAACGCCGAGATTAGCGGGCAACTGTTTTTGTCGGAGTCGACCGTGAAGACCCACGTGGGGCGAGTGCTGTCGAAGCTCGCGCTGCGCGACCGCGTACACGCCGTGATCTTCGCGAAAGAGCACGGATTGTGACGCGGCAGCTCGCACCTGGCGCGTTTTCGGGATTCTCGGCCGGGGCCGCGCTAGGGTAGAGGTATGAGCAAGATTGCCGTCGTACCCGGTTCCTTCGATCCGGTGACGCTGGGGCACCTCGATGTGATCCGGCGCTCCGCCAAGATCTTCGATGAGGTGCATGTGCTTGTGGTGCATAACCCGGGCAAGAACGCGATGCTGCCGATCTCGGAGCGCGTCAATCTCATTCAAAAGTCGATTGCTGAGGATCCCGAGATCCCCAGCAACATTCTTGTGGCCTCGTGGTCGATGGGCCTGCTCGTTGACTACTGCACCGAAGTGGGCGCGAACGTGCTCGTCAAAGGCATCAGGTCACAGATCGACGTCGCCTACGAGACGCCGATGGTGCTCATGAACCGCAGCCTCGCAGACGTCGAGACCGTGTTCATGCTGCCCGACCCCGCACACGCCCACGTGTCAAGCACGCTCGTGCGCCAGGTGGCGGCCCTCGGCGGCGACGTCTCACCGTATGTACCGAAAGCGGTTGCCCGCTTCCTCGATAAGACAAGGCCCGCATAATGCACGCCACGCGCCTATATGAAGAAAACATTCGCGACATCGCGAACCGGCCGGGGGAGATGCGCGAACGCTCGCGCACCATCACCGTGCCCGAACAGTTTGGCGAAGCTCTCGCCGTGGTGCCCGCCGGCACCGAAATGGAGCTCGACGTGCGCCTCGAGTCGGTGCACGAGGGTATTCTCGTGTCGGCAGAAGTCGACGCGACACTGCAGGCCGAGTGCGGTCGCTGCCTGAAAGAATTCGCCACGCCGTTTCAAGTCGAGTTCCAAGAACTTTTCGCGTATACTCCTACGGAGGCCGACGAGTATGGGGTTCACGGTGATCACGTGGATCTTGAACCCCCGCTCCGAGACGCGGTAGTGCTTGCACTCCCGTTCCAGCCAGTGTGTCGCCCGGACTGCCCGGGGCTCGATCCCGAGTCCGGTGAGCTGCGCGAGGCCGAGGCTGCGGTGATGCTTGACGCAGAGATTGATCCGCGCTGGGCAGCACTGGCCCGCTTCACGGCGGGCGCGGTCGCGGCTGATGAAAAACGTGACTCAGGGGAACACCCCGAGTCTGAAAGCAAGTAGGAAAGAGAACATCATGGCTGTTCCCAAGCGGAAGATGTCGCGCTCGAACACCCGTCACCGCCGTTCGGCGTGGAAGGCCTCGGTCCCGACCCTGGTCAAGACTGTAGAAAACGGCAAGACCGTTTACAGCCTCCCGCACCGCGCTCGCGTAGTTGAGGACTCACAGGGCACCCCCCTGTTCCTCGAGTATAAGGGCCGCAAGGTCGCTGACGCGTAAGTCTTTTCGCGTGACAGGGAACGAACACTCGATCCCGCACACCGAAACTGGAACGCCGTCGGAATCGCCTCAGGGCGGGCCCGGCGGCGTTCTTCGTTCATTCGGGGTCGCGGTCGACGACGAGCTACTGCAGCTCGCATTTACACACCGCTCGTGGGCGTACGAACACGACGGTGCACCCCACAACGAGCGCCTCGAATTCTTGGGCGACTCGGTGCTGGGGCTGGCCGTTACAGACATGCTGTATCGCACCTACCCCGCTCTCACCGAGGGTGATCTCGCAAAACGCCGCGCAGCGCTCGTGTCGAGTGTCGCGCTCGCTGAGGTGGCCCGCGGCCTCGGCCTCGGCGCATTCTTGCGGCTCGGTAAAGGCGAAGAAGGCACGGGAGGCCGCGAGAAAGCCTCGATTTTGGCTGACGCGGTTGAGGCCGTGATCGGGGCGGTTTATCTGTCGACCACGCCCCAGGTCGCCGCACAGTTTGTGCTCGACCTGATCGCGCCGCTCTTGGCAGACCCCGCCCGGTTTACCGAGGCACTCGACCCCAAAACCTCGCTGCAGGCGATCGCCGCTTCGCTCGGCCTGCCGCATCCGCCGTATCTTACTGCGGGCACAGGCCCCGACCACGCCAAACGCTACACCTCGACGGTGACGCTTGACGGGGTGACCGGCTTTGGCCGTGGCACGAGCAAGAAGGTCGCCGAGCTGGCGGCCGCGCGTGACGCGGTGCGCCAACTGGGCCACCGGGGGTAAGAAGCGCGCATGCCTGAGTTGCCCGAGGTTGAAGTGGTGCGGGCGGGGCTCGCCCCGGCCGTCACCGGCGCCCGCATCGCGGGCTGCGAGGTGCTCGACCCCCGGGCGCTCAAACGGCACGTGCCGCTGGCGGGTGGGTTCGCTGATGGTCGCACCGGCCACGGCGTGACACTCACCGCCGGCGAGGGCGCGGTGCGCGCCGCCGACTTCGAGCGGCGCGTCGTGGGGCTTTCGCTCGCGGCGCCTATGCGGCGCGGTAAGTTCATGTGGATTCCGGTGGGCGGCGGGCTTGTGGCCGGTGCTGCCGGTGTTGCTGGTGCTGATGCTGCTGATGCCGGTGCCGCCGAGCCGGGCCGTGCACTGCTCGTGCACCTAGGCATGAGCGGCCAAATGCTGCTGCGCGAGGTCGACGCCGCAGACGACCGGCACGTGCGGGTGCGGCTGTGGCTCGAACACCCCGCGCACGGCGAGCTGCGCCTCGACTTCTCTGACCAACGGCTCTTTGGTTCGCTCGCGCTCGACACTCTCGTGCCGGATCCCTGTGGCCCGGCGCCATCTCAGGGCGCGCCGCTCGTGCCCGGCCAGGCGGTGCACATCGCCCCCGATCCGCTCGAGCCGGTGTTCGATGATGCGGCGTTTGTGGCGCGCTTGCGTGCGCGCACCCGCGGTGTCAAACAGCTGATCCTCGACCAGTCGATCGTCAGTGGCGTCGGCAACATCTACGCCGACGAGGCACTCTGGCGGGCGCGATTGCACCCCGAGACGGCGGGATCAGCGGTGAGCGTTCGCAAGGCCCGTGAGCTACTCGAAGCGTTGCGCGACGTGTTTCGCAAGGCGCTCGCAGAGGGCGGCACCAGCTTCGATGCGCAATACGTCAACGTGAACGGGCAGGCTGGTTATTTCGCTCACTCGCTGAACGCGTACGGCCGCGGGGGAGAGCCGTGCCCGCGCTGCGACACCTTGATTCGGCGCGTGCCGTTTGGTGGGCGTTCGTCGCACTTTTGCCCGCGGTGCCAGCGGCGTCGGTGACGGTTGTCAATGATTGTTGAGCGAGTGCCTGCGATACGATATGTGCATTTCGGGCTGTTAAACGTACAATTAGCGCATGGTTACTCTTACCTCGTCAGATGCGCGCAAGAATTTTGCTGAGACGGTGCGTCGTTCCCAAACCGAACCCGTTGTTATCGAACGGCGCGGGCGGCGGGAGGCAATCATGCTTGCACCCGAGGAATTCGATCGCCTCGTGGAAGCGGCAGAGGAACTTGACGACATCGCAGCCTTCGACGCGGCGATGTCCGAAGAGGGCGAAAACATTCCCTGGGGCGAGTTGAAAGCTGAGCTGGGCTGGGAGTGAGCTACCGCATCGAGGTCCGTCCGGCTGCGGCTCGTGCGCTGAGAGCGATCCATCCGGGTGACCGTAAGCGAATTCAGGGTGCCATTGCATTGCTTAGTCGTGATCCTCGGCCACCCGGTGCGAAGAGTTTGCGTGGGCGCGACGGCATGCGCGTGAGAGTCGGCGATTATCGAATCATCTACACCGTGCGTGACGATATCTTAGTTGTTGTCGTCGTGGACCTGGGGCATCGCCGTGAGGTCCATCGTTGATTCGGCGTACGTGCACAGTGCCGCCAGGAGACTGCTGCTCAGCGCGAGCCTGGTGAGATCTTCATCTAACGCCACTCGCCTCACCTGAAGGCAAAATGGAGTCGAGTATTTTGGTGAGTACCAAATATTGGTACCGTGGGTGCATGGTGGCTACGAATACGTCGATAAGTCTGGATGAACACTTCACGTCTTTCATTGCGCGCGAGGTCGCAACTGGGCGTTTTCGATCTGCAAGTGAAGTTGTTCGTGCGGGCTTGCGCTTGCTTGAAGATCAAGAGACACAGATGTCGACTCTTCGAGCCGCGTTGATTGTTGGCGAAGAGAGCGGTCAGGCCGAGCCCTTTGACTTTGATGCGTTCATCGCTTCGAAGGCATCGTGAACCAGTATTGCCTCACCCCTGCCGCCCAGCGCGACCTATCTTCAATTTGGGATTTCACTCAGGAACGCTGGGATGCGAGCCAGGCCGAGATCTGCATCTTCGAAATCCGAGAGGCGATTGAGCGCGTGGCCGCCAACCCTGCGCGCGGGCGCAGGGTTGATCACATACGCAGTGATTACCAACGTTACGCTGCCGGCAGCCACCTGATCTTCTATATCGAACGAGAAGCCGCAATCGATGTGATCCGGACACTCCATCAGCGAATGGACCCCACTCGGCACCTGTAGTGGGCTGACCTAACGGGCGTCCCGCTCGTGGGCGTGGCAGGCACCCTATTTCTTCGCGTTGATTACAGTCGGTAATGGATCGCTCAATATTATTGGGACGCTTCTCCCGTGTGTCTTCGCCGCCGTCGTGCCGTTGATCCGTGCGGTGCTTGTCGTCATAGCCGTGTGAGAACACTGAGCGACAGAAGGCCCGAAGCGCTGCCGACCTCCGGGGCGACGTCAAGTGTGTCAATGTGCACGCAAAGCATATGCCTATAACTCTCGCCATATCGGGACGTTGTGCGTGAAGTTCTCGTCAGAGAATGCGCGCGCGACGATGATTCCTGTTGAGGGCATTGGCGATGCTCTCACGAACATCAAAGCGTCGTGTCGATACATTGAGCTTCTAATTGATTGGGGCGACAACAGATCATGATCGAGCCAGGTATGCATGCTGGTGTACCACCCGCCAACACGGCCGTGCCTGAAGGATTGCTCAGCGCGCTGCATGCGATGGGGCTAGGCGTTGCACCGCTGCGCCCAGTGTGGTTGAACGAGGCGGGAGGGATCACGTTTGCGGTCTCGAACGCTCGAGAAGCCGACAAGGCCGATTTTTACGTGCAATGGAATCCGACTGGCTCAGGTGAATCGCTCTTCGACGAGGCTGTGCGGCTGCGGTGGCTGCAGGGAAGGCACCCTGTGCCGCATGTCGTAGAGTTGATCGTGGACGATGCGCAGGAGGTGTTGGTTACCAAAGCACTGCCAGGTGAGTCCGCAGTTTCAGCGCACTGGCGTGGTGAACCAGAGACAGCGCTGCGGGCGCTCGGCCAAGGTCTTCGCAGGCTCCACGATGTGGCCATAGAAAGCTATCGCAACCTGTGGAACGCCGAGTAAGCGGAGAAGTATCTTGCGGCAGAGCCCCGAACTCTCTTAGTGCGATTAAGGTCTTGTGTGCATTCACGCCGCACTCGAAATGCAAAATGGCGTCGGTTCCGGTACATCAATGCTAAAGACGTGCATGGGTCGGTTATTTCGCGCACTCGATAAACGCGTATGGCCGCGGGTGAGAGCCGTGCCCGCGCAGCGGCACTGCGACCACGTGTGTGCCGTTTAGTGGGCGTTCTTCTCATTTCTGCCCGCGGTGTCGGCGCAAGCGATGAAACCTGTCGGGATCTCAGGAATCTGTTCTAGCACCCATAGTGCGCAACTTGTACAAGTGGTAATCTTTGGGCATGATCTCCGTGACGCTTTCCCAGTTCCGTAATCAGCAGAGCGACTACATCGCTGCTGCTCAGCGCGAGCCTGTCGAGATTTTGTCGCGCGGGGCGCGGCGAAGGGCTGTGGTTGTTTCGCCAGACTTTTATGATCGTGCAATAGCTGCTCTCGAAGACCAAGCAGATATTCGTGCAGCTGCTGACGCTCGCCGTGATCCCGAAGCTCATGTTCCCTTTGATGAGCTCATGGAAGAACTCACCATTTAGAGTGCGGTCATCGTCATGACCTACTCGATCTCCGTCTCAAAAGAAGCGGCGAAGGCCTTTAGACGCTTGCACCCTCAAGACGCGGCACGGCTCAAAGTTGCGATATCGGCACTTGCAGAGAATCCCCGTCCGCCAGGAAGTGTGCAACTCGTCGGCGGGGCAGGCGAGATGAGGATCCGTGTCGGAGATTACCGGGTGGTGTACGAAGTGATTGAAGATGAGCTTGTTGTACTTGTGCTCCGCCTCGGACATCGACGCGAGATTTACCGTTGACCCAGATTTGATGCGTTCATTGCCTCGAAGAGAGCGATTCAGCGGGTAGCCGCTCACCTCGCGCGGGGTGCGGGACTGGCCACAGACACAGTGACTACAAGCGTTAAGCTGTCGGCGGCTATCCGATCTCCTATGCCGAACGAGGTCGCGTAATCGATGCGTTTTGTCTTCTCCAGCAGCGGATGGATCCTACCCGGATAGGTTATGTCTATGAATGCCCGTACACGAATCAGTGCGATCGTTTTATCTTTTGTCGCATTCGTCTCCTTGGTGCTCTGCGTGCCGGCGGCCACAAAGGGTGGCTTCTTCGTGCTCTACGGGCTGCGGCTCAAGGTCAACGATCAGGTGCGGGTGGGCGACGAGTTTGAAGCCCAGGTGGGGCTGGTCTTCGCGGTGCTTCTGCTGCTGGTCGCAGCGTTGTGTCTGCTCTTCGCGGCACGGCTGGTGCGCCTGCACCTGACGCGCTGGGACTGGCTTTGGCTGGCTGTGGCCCTGCTCGGAGGCCTTGCCCTGGGGCTCAATGCGGGCCAGGTGCACAACTGCCTGATCTACTTCCCCGTAGAAGTGTGCCGCCCCGACCGGTACTAGGGGAATCAGGAGATCGAATCATGAACCCACCGAGTTGCGCTGCGAACTCGGCGTCAATCTCAGCACACACGCGGAAGCCGCCAAAGCCGCGTGTATCCATCGCTACGATGAGGGCATGGTCGACCTTCATCAAGTGGAGCCGGGCCTTCCTGACGGGCACCCCTGGAAAACCAGTTCACGCTGGCAAATGGCCTGGCGCACGTTCGGCGGCGTGTCACTCGTGGGCATGGCAGGCGTACTGTTTTTCTCGTTGATTACCGCGGGTAGCGGGTCGCTCAATATTATTGAGACGCTTTTCCCGTACGTCTTCGCTGCCGTCGTGCCGTTGATCTGTGCGGTGCTGGCGGTCGTGCTGGGCCCCTGGCTCAGGCGTTATTACCCGTTCTCGCAGTCGCTCCTCATGGGCGGATTTGCGGTACTAGCGGTCTTCGTTGTGTCCGCGGTCGCCTCCGTCTGGCAGTCGATTAACCAGGGCCCATGCCCGGCAGACACTATGTGTGCGTCGCCCCTTGACGGGATGTTCTGGGTAGGCATTCTTTATGGCCTTCCCGTGTTTCTGAGCGCATGCGTTGGATTCGGTATATCGATCTGGTCGCCCACGCCTCGCGGTCGTAAGGTCTTCTTGCCGCTGTGGGGTGCCCTGCTCGCTGCACTGGCAACGGTGCTTGTCGTCCTGGCTATGAAGTAAGGATTGCCGAACAGCAGAAAGCCCGAAGCGCTGCCGTTGCCCGCGGCGACGTCAAATATGTTCACGTACACGCACACGTATATGCCTATAACTCTCGTCACATCATCACGTTAAGCGTGATATTCTCGCGAAGAAGCGCGCGCGATGACCAGTGCTGAGGTCTTCGTTGACTGTGCTGGAGGGCCAGTCGTGGTTGGCCATGCGCACTTCACTTGACAGCGCGGCCAGATCTCCACCACCTTTCTGTATGACCTGGACTACCTGGCATCAGGCGGGGCAGTATCGACCCGGCACTGCCGCTTGTCACGGGCGCACAGCACCAGACCGAGCTGCTGCGTGCCTCCGATGAGCTTGCATCGGACGAGGACCCTACCGCCGCTGTGAAGCAGCTGCTCGACACAGGCACGACCGGGTTGGGTGGGGCGCGCCCTAAGGCCTCGGTGCGTCTCGAGGGCGGTGCCTTGGCGATCGCAAAGTTTCCGCACGGTAGTGACCAGTGGGATGTCATGGCGTGGGAGGCGACGGCGTTGGATTTGTTGGAAGCCGCGGGGATCGAGACACCTGATCGGCGGCTCCCCCGAGTAGTCGCCAGCGTTGCCTTGGGAAACGCCGACGACCATCTGCGCAACCACGGGTTCCTCGCCGACCGAGGGTTCTGGACGCTCAGCCCGGTGTTCGATGTCAACCCGCATCCCGATCCCTGGCGCATGCGCTCCACCTCGGTAATGGGCGCCGATGCGCTTCCTGATGAAGCCGAGGCTCTGCTCTCACTAGCAGAAGAGTGCAGCCTGACGGTCGAACAGGCTCGCGAGCGGCTTCGCGCTGTCGCCGAGACGCTCACATCCTGGAAGGAATGTGCTCGTTCAAATGGGATCCGTGAACGTGAGATCACGACGATGGCTGAATCGATCGAAACCCGACTGGACGCTGTGAATACTGTGGCAGGCAAAGGCTGAGCGGGCGAGTGCTACCTAGCGGCCCCGAGAGTGCGCCCACGAACGCCGCCCGCGCTAAAGTTGGCCTGTGACTTCTGCGCCCAGCGAACGCCCGCCACTCAGCGTTGATCTCTCTGAGCAGGAGTTCTTGCGATGGTATTGGCTCAAGGCCGAGCTTGAGGCTTTTGCACGCGAGCTCGGCGTTCGCGCCTCGGGCAGCAAAGACCTGCTCACCGCCCGAGTCTGCGCCTCACTGTCTCAGCGAGCATTCGTAGAACCCGCACCTGCGCGCACCTCTCATGGCGCGCAGCTCGTCGGCCCGCTTCTTCCCACGACCGTCATTCCTGCGGGCCAGCGGTCGAGCCAGGTTGTGCGCGCGTGGATGCGAGCGCAAGTAGGCTCCGGCTTCCATTTCGATGCCGCAATGCGCGAGTTCTTCGCGCAGGCAGACGGCACACAAACCATGCAAGACGCGGTCGACCACTTCCACGCGACGCGCGACGGGCACGCCGCGAAACCGATCGATCGACAGTTCGAGTACAACCGGTTCACCCGTGCCTGGCACCGGGAGCACCCCGCGGGCACGCGCGACGAGCTGCTGGCAGCTTGGCGCGCATACCGCAACGCCCCGATCGAAGATCGCGGTCGCGCGTAAAGCGCGCCGCGGCCTCGGGACACCGATCCGGATCTACGCCCCGGCACTAAGCAGCTGCCGCGATGATCGCGGCAAGCTCGGCAGGGAGGCTCCACATTGGCCAGTGGCCCGTCGGTAGGTCGATGTAGTTGGCGTCGTGATAGTGCGCGACGTCGGCGATAGCTTGCATTGGGGCCAAAAGTGGGGATTATGAGGCTCCATTACCCTCGTTTGTGGCCCCGCGAGGTGAAGTGGGAGTACGTATGCGCGGGGGTAGCGCAAGCGTGAGCGTCGGGATCGCAACCACTTCGGTTCCACTGCGACTCGCGCGCCTACCGATGCGCCGAAATCGCCCGTTGGATCTCCTCTGCGGCCGCTTGGTCGCGCACCACCATTTGCGTGCGGCGTCCGCCGATGTCGGTGACGGTGACTGACGCAGCGCCACCCAAATTGAGCCGCGTACGCGCGCCGTGATCTTCCCTCGTCACAAACCAGCTGACGCTCCCTTCAGCAAGGCCGTCGTCTGCTGCGACCGCGACGCCTGCGACCTCGTCGCGCGACAGGCAGCGCGTGAAGAACGGGCCACGAAAACACACGCCTTCGTCGTTCACCGTCACACTGGTGCGGGCGAACACAACGAGCGCGGCCACGATGAGCACCCAAGAGACCGTGAAAATCCACGCAAACAGCGACCCTGTGGCATACGAGATCAGCATCACTGCGGCGAGCGCGATGCCGAGCCCGACGAGCGGGCCGGTGAGCGCGGCGCGGCGCGGGCGTTCCGTGTGCGTAAATGTCGTGTGGTGGTGGGCTGCAGAGTGTTCAGTGGGCTCAGAGTTCATGCACGGGTCTCCCTCAATCGTTCACATCGACTGCTGCTGTGAGTCTACTGGGCCGAAACTCGGTAATGCGTGCTCAGGGCGACAAGTTCTGTCGCGCGAAAATACGCGCAAATTTCACCTGAAGGAACCAGCGAATCGCGTCAGTACAGCGGGCAAAGTGAGAAGTAGGCAGAACAGGCAGGCAGTACGCGGCCAGATCCAAGGAAGCCGAAGCCGAGAAAGCCGTGACCAACGTACAAGGGAGTAATCATGACTGCTTTTCAGAACGACAGCGCTTTTCAGAACGACAGTGCATTTCAAAACGACATGGACCAGGCTGAGACGCTCAAGCAGCAGAACGGGCGTGGCTGGAACCGCATCAGCGCCGAGGCGGTTGCCCGCATGCGTGCACAGAACCGGTTTCGAACGGGTCTTGAGATTGCGCAGTACACCGCCGACATCATGCGCCGTGACATGGCAGAGTACGACGTTGACCCGGCTGCTTACACGCAGTCGCTCGGGGTGTGGCACGGGTTCTACGCCCAGCAGAAGATGATCTCGATCAAGAAGCACATGAAGACGACGGGTAAGCGCTACCTGTACCTTTCGGGGTGGATGGTCGCGGCGTTGCGGTCGAAGTTTGGCCCGCTGCCCGACCAGTCGATGCACGAGAAGACCACGGTACCCGAGGTCATTGAGGAGCTGTACACCTTCTTGCGGCAGGCCGACGCTCGCGAGCTCGACCTGCTATTCACGCAGCTTGATGATGCGCGCGCGGCGGGTGATGACACCTCGGCCGAGTTCATTCAGTCGCAGATCGATAACTTTGAGACACACATCGTGCCGATCATCGCCGACATCGATGCTGGTTTTGGTAACCCCGAGGCGACCTACCTGCTCGCGAAGAAGATGATCGAGGCGGGCGCCTGCGCGATTCAGATCGAGAATCAGGTGTCAGACGAGAAGCAGTGCGGCCACCAAGACGGCAAGGTGACGGTGCCGCACGAGGACTTCATCGCGAAGCTGAACGCGGTGCGCTACGCGTTTCTCGAACTCGGTATCGATAATGGGATCATCGTGGCCCGTACCGACTCGCTCGGCGCTGGCCTCACCCAAAAGATCGCCGTGAGCCAGACACCGGGCGACCTGGGTGACCTGTACAACTCGTACCTCGATGTCGAAGAGATCCCCGCCGAAGGCCTCGAGAACGGTGACGTGGTGATCAAGCGCGACGGCAAGCTCGTGCGGCCCAAGCGCCTCGCCAGCAACCTGTTCCAATTTCGCCCCGGCACGGGCCCCGATCGGGCGGTGCTTGACTGCATCACCTCCCTGCAAAACGGTGCCGACATGCTGTGGATCGAGACCGAGAAGCCGCACATCGAGCAGATCGCGAGCCTCGTTGACAGGATCCGCGAGGTTGTGCCGAACGCGAAGCTGGTCTACAACAACAGCCCCTCGTTCAACTGGACCCTCAACTTCCGGCAGCAGGCTTTCGATCAGCTCGCCGAGGCGGGGCGCGATGTGACCGCGTACGATCGCGACCAGCTGATGGCCGTCGAATACGACGGCACTGAGATCGCCGAGATCGCTGATGACAAGATCCGGAGCTTTCAGCGTGACAGTGCGGCACGCGCCGGCATTTTTCACCATCTCATCACGCTGCCCACGTACCACACGGCCGCGCTGTCGACCGACGAGCTCGCGCGCGGGTACTTCGGCGACGAGGGCATGCTCACGTATGTGCGTGATGTGCAGCGGCGCGAGATTCGCGAGGGCATCGCGACGGTGAAGCACCAGAACATGGCAGGCAGTGACATCGGCGACAACCACAAGGAGTACTTCGCGGGTGAGGCGGCGCTCAAGGCGGGCGGCAAGGACAACACGATGAACCAGTTTGGTTAAGCACGAAGGCATCGCTCGCGACGAGGTCTGGTCGTAAGCTGTGTGACATGCGCACGAAGATACTGATTGCTCTGCTTGCGGGGAGCAGCCTGCTCACGGGCTGCTCCCCGCAAGCTGCGTCTGTGGTCTCAGAGACCCAGCAAGCGAAGCCGGATCACAGCGTCCAGGCCGACACCCGCGCGGCTCTGCCCGAGGGGTTCGTGTATGTGGGCGAGGCCGTGCCGGGGGTGCAGATCGATGCGCGGTACGGCACCCCCAATAACTTCACCGGGGCGATCGTTGACGGCTACCGTGACGGCACCGTCGCTGTTCTGCGTGATGAAGCGGCGGCCGCGCTCGCCGGTGCGCAGCAGGAGCTGGCAGAGGCAGGCCTCGGGCTGCTTGTGTGGGATGCGTTTAGGCCGACACGGGCGGTCGCAGACTTTGTGGCCTGGTCAAAGACCGACGACGAGTCCACGAAGGCCGAGTATTACCCGCAGCTTGAGAAGGCCGGCCTGTTTGAACTCGGGTACATTGCTACGCAGTCACGGCACTCCCTCGGCGGTACCGTCGACCTCACTGTCATCGACACGGCCACGGGTGAGCTTCTCGACATGGGCGGCAGCTTCGACCTCTTCAGCGAGCAGTCACACTATGCCGCCAACGGTTTGACCGACGAGCAGCGCGCGAACCGGCTGATACTGAACACGGTCATGCAGAACCAGGGGTTTGAGCCGTTCGACCTCGAGTGGTGGCACTTCAGCTACCCGCTCGACGAAAGCGTGAAACCGGCAGATTTTCGGGTCGAGTAGGCGCATAGTCGAGTAGGCGCAATGCAGCGACGGATGCAGCGACGGATGGAGCGACGGAGGCAATAATCATGCAGGTCAACACAGAGCACGCTGAATCAATGCACGCGACCGACGTGCTCATCGAGCTGGCCTGGCGGCCGCTCACGGCGGCGCAGGCACTCGCGCCGCTACTCACATCCGAGCGGCTGAACGCCCACCCGCATCACGACAACTCGATCGCATGGCTGCTGTGGCATGCGGGCCGCGAGATCGATGCGCAGCTCGCTGAGCTCACGGGAGGCGCGCAGGTGTGGGTGTCGCGCGGGTTCGATGCGCGGTTTGGGCTCGCGGTGGGTGAGCACGAGCACGGCTACGGCCACTCCTCGGCCGAGGCCCGGGCGATCGTCGTGCATGATTCAAGTCTGCTGCTCGAGTACCTCACTGCCGCAGTTAGCTCGCAGGTCGATTACTTGAACGGTTTGCAGGATAACGATTTGTCGCGGGTCGTCGATGACCGGTGGGAGGCGCCGGTGACGCTCGCCGCTCGCATGGTGAGCGTCTCGGTTGACGCGGCAGAGCACGTGGCACAGGCCGCTTACACTGCGGGCATGCGGGCCGCGGCCTTCGAATAGGGGATTGTCACAACCGTTCGGCGAGCGCGACGATGATCCCCTCTGGTCCTCGCACGTAGGCCATACGCCAAACACCCTCGTAGTCTCCGACGCCGCCGACAAGATGGAACCCATCAGCCGCGAGTCTGGCGATCTGCGCGCGTACGTCACTCACTTCGAACGCTACGCTGCGAATACCCGGGTCCGTCGCCATTGGGGCGGCCGACTCTGCCTCCGGTTCAAGTCCCGGCTCTGGAGCGGGGCGTACGAAACGTGATAGCTCCACCGTGGCGCCGCCCTCGGGTAGACGCAACATGACGATCTCAGAGCGGGCACCATCGATACCGGTCACGGTGTCGATGAAGTCGCCTTCGACGAAGGTGCGGCCCTCTACCTCTAAGCCCAAACTTTCAAAGAAGGCAGTCGCAGCATCGAGGTCGCGCACAGTGATACCAACGTGGTCGAACCGAATTTTTCGTGACATGGGCTACGCCTCCAGCAGTTGTGCCCGACGAATTACCTCAGAGTGTACGCCTCATCAGCCATCCTGCGAAGGGGCGTCACCCAGCGGGCCGCTGAAACACGAGCAGCGCGTCAGCGACGAGGTCGTGCGGGTACCGATCCCACACGACCTGTGTCTCACCCAACGGTGTCAGATGCTCACTGAGCACGCGCGCGCAGTCCCGGATCAGGGGAGTGACCTCCCCCTCGTGCAGAATATCGGCGACGTTCCACACCACGAAGCCGCCCGGCGAAACGAGCCGCGCACACTGCGCCGCGACAAGGCCAAGTTCACCCAGGTAGCGCGCATAGTCGCCGCCATCTCGCTCGTACGCCGTCAGCGGGTCTGCCTCGTGATGCGACGCCGTCATGTACGGCGGTGAGGTGAGCACAAGGGTGGGCCGCGCGGCGGCGGTCTGTGATCCGGCGCGAAGCACGAGCCGCAAGAGCTCGCGCGCATCACCCTCAATCACCCGCGCCCCAGGCAAGCGCTCATGCAACAGCGCGACACGTTCGGGCAACAGCTCGATACCGAGCGCCTCCCGGCCCAGTGCCGTGGCACGCTCAAGCGTGGTGCCAAACCCCGCAAACGGGTCAAACACCGTGTCCCCCGGGCCGGTGCACCGCTCGATCACATGGTCGACGAGCGACGCCAGCATGTGCACGTCTTCATCAGCCCCGGGCGGCCGCTCGGCCACGAACGCATCGTGTGTCGCCGCGAGCCGCGCATCGAGCGGAGAAAGCAGCGGCGGCGGCGGAGAAGAAGCGTGGTTCAGCAAGCGTGCGCCCGGGTAATCATCACGGGCAGTCTACCGCGAGCGGCGTCCAGCCCACCGGCAGCGGCCCGGCAATCGCCGCCCGTTCACGGTCGGCCCGCTCCGACCAGCCCTGGGCGAATCCAGAACCTACGTCGCCAGAACCTACGTCGCCACGTACCGGGCCCCGCACGACCCGAAGCCCGACATCTTCAACCCGGGCATCTGGGGCATTGCCGCGCCGCACCCCCACCCGGCAGCTCCACGCGGGGTCAGCCCAACCGCCACCCTTGAACACGCGGTAGTCGCCGTAGCGGGCAGGGTCCAGCCGATCCCAGCACCACTCCCACACATTGCCAAGGGCGTCATAGACACCGAACGCGTTGGGAAGTTTTAACCCCACGGGTTGCGGGCCAGCCACCCCGTCGAGCGCGCACCAGCCGACCTCGGCGAGCGCCCCATAGCGGGGGCCAGCGGTGCCGCCTCGCGCAGCCCACACCCACTCCGCCTCTGTCGGCAGTCGAAACCCAGTAGCACGAGGGGTCCAGTGAACAGCGCGCCCCTGTATGCGGTAGGCCGCTTCAAGCCCCGCCCGCGCAGACGCCACGTTGCACCACGACACCACATCAAACCAACTCATACCCCGTGCCGGCAGACCCGCGCTCGCCGCGAGCACGCCGGCGCTCGCCGCAACCTCGCCCGCGACGTACTCAGCCTCGGTAATAACCGTGCGGCTGATCGCAAATGCAGCGAGCTGCACGGAACGCTCCGATTTTCGTCGTGCGTCTGTGAGCGTCACAGCACCACCGGGCACGTGGGCGAACCGCTCCATCGCGCTAACCTCCCGGGCTTTCAGCAGAGCGCTCCAGCAGCTCTCGTAGCGCGGTACGGTCCACGCTCGTGAGGCGCGTCAAATACAGGCACGCCTTGCTCGTCTTGGACGCACCGAGCCGCGCGACAAGCTCTGGCCAGCGCGTGGCAAAGTCGCTCACCAGGTAGATCGTGTGCTGCCGATTATTTGACGCAAAAGCGAAGCGCGGCGCGGTGCCGCGATGACCACTCTCGTAGCGATACTCGTACTCACCAAAGCCAATGATACGGCCAGCCCACACGACTGGATCCTCACCGCTCAACGCAGTGAACAGCGCGAGAAGCTCGCGTGCCTCTGTTTGGCGCGGGCCGGAGATGCCGTCAATCAGCTGTAGGGGTGGAACGTTAGAGGGCGACATTGCGGGCTTCTTCGTGGCCATGTGTTACATCATCGCACGCTCACGCCCGAGGCGGGCTCGTGATCTATCCCTTCCGCGGCCGCACAATACCCCACACGATCGAGGCGAGCAGTACGATGACGCCGGGCACCGTGAGCACCACGAGATTGACAGGCAGCACGGCGCCGAGAATGACCCCGGCAAAGCTCAACGCGATGCCGAGGGTTACGCCCACCATCATCTGCTCGCCCACGCGGTATAGCTGCTGCGCGTTACCCTCTGAGATGTCAGCCGGATAGTTGTAGACGCGGGGGTGGTGCGAAAGCCAGGCGAGCCCCAGCGTCATCACTACTGCGAGCGCGATCAAGATAAAGATTGACCAGCGCGGCCCCCAGCCGTCGGCCTCGCCCACCAGATTGAAATGCACCGCAATCGTGTCGGGCATGAACGGATATCGCACGAGCGCAACAAACACGACAACCCCGGTAAGCGCGAGCGCCGCGACACGCAGCCGCGCCGTCCAGCGGCCCGTGACATACGTGCGGGCGGGGCGCTCGCCGTAGGCGCCACCCGAAGACCCTGCGCTCATCATCGTTTCGCGCCTGGGCGGAGCGAGCAGCTCGCGACGAATCTGCGCGCGCCGGGCCTCCTCAGCTTGCGCAGCTCTCTCACCGTCGGGCATCTCGGACTCCTCGTGTTCCATGCTTCCAGGGTACTGACGCTCACACGCGCCACCAAAGCGCGTCCCAGTAACATTGAGACCATGGGATTTCCTCGCGTGACCTGGGGCATGAGTGCCGCCGTCTGGTTTGTTGTGCTCGTGCTGTGCTGCTTCTGGTGGGGCGGGCAGGCGATCCTTATCGCCGCCGTGGTCATCGCCTTGCCGTACGCCACGCTCGTGGGATCCCTCACCGAGCACGGCCGCATGAAGCCCGAGCGAGTGCGACTGCACAATGCTGCCTTTGGTATTGGGGCGCCCATGGCGCTGCTCGCGATCGGCATCGTAACGCTGCTCGTCACCGGCGGCTTCGAGACGGGCACCTGGAGCGTGGGCATCGCGGGTCTCGCCTGGTTCGTAAATAACGCGGCCTACCGTGCGTTTGGGTTTGGCCCGCGCGACGAAGACGGCATGCTGCCCAAGGCTGCCCCCACCTTCAAATCTGGCTTCTAGCGGCCAGGCGGGCGCAAACTTTCGCTCACGCTTCTATTCTTGTAACCATGCAGATGAATGAAACGCGTGCCTGGAACCGGTTCTACGCCCCGGGTACGCCGGTCGACATCGAACCCGTGGTGGGTTCACTTAGCGACCTGCTCGACGAGCGCGTCGCGCAGTGGGCCGACCGCGACGCGGTGAGCTTCTTTGGCGCCACCACGACCTACCGTGCGCTGGGCGACCGCGTCGCCCGCGTTGCCGAGGGGCTCAAAAAACTCGGAGTGGCATCAGGCGATCGGGTCGCGCTCATTATGCCCAACGCCCCGCAGCACCTGGTCGCGTTCTACGCCGTGCTGCGCCTGGGCGCCGTGGTCGTCGAGCACAACCCGCTCTACACGCGCGCCGAGCTCGAAACCCAGTTTCGTGATCACGGCGCCACCGTCGTCATCACCTGGGACAAGCTCGCAGACCTAGTACAGTCGCTACCGCGCGAGCTCGGCATCACGACCGTCGTGGCGGTCGACATTACCCGCGCTATGCCGTTCGCGACCAGGCTCGCACTGAAACTGCCGATCCAGAAGGCGCGTGAGTCGCGCGCAAAGCTCACGGCGCCCGCCCCCGGCACGGTGTCGTTTGCGGCGCTCGAAAAGAGCGCGCCGCTCGCCACGTCGCACCCGCGGCCCGGCAAAGACGACGTCGCGTGCCTGCAGTACACCTCGGGCACGACCGGCACCCCTAAGGGCGCCATGATTACGCACGCGAACCTGTGGGCAAACGCCCGCCAGGGCGCGGCATGGATGCCCGATTTCACGCGCGGCGAGGGCAGCATTTACGGCCTGCTGCCCATGTTTCACTCGTTCGGCCTGCTGCTCTCGGTGATTTACTCGGTCGAGACCGGATCGCGCGCGGTGCTGTTTCCCACCTTCGACCCCGAGCTCGTCAAAAAGGCGGCCCAAAAGTTTCCGCCCACGTTCGTGCCCGCGGTTCCTCCCATGTTTGACCGGCTCGCACGGGTCGCCCGCGACGGCGCGCTCGATCTGTCAGGCGTCGTCTACGCGATCTCGGGCGCTATGACGCTCACCCCCGCGATCGTGAAGCGCTGGGAAGAGCTCGCGGGCAGCATGCTCAACGAGGGCTACGGCCTCACTGAGACGAGCCCGGTCGCGCTCGCCAATCCCTTCAATGACGCGCGCCGGATCGGTGCGATCGGTCTCCCGTTCCCGTCGACCGACATTCGCGTCGTCGACCCGAACGAACCCACCCGCGAGGTGGCGCAGGGTGAGCCCGGCGAGCTGCTGATTCACGGCCCGCAGGTGTTTCAGGGGTACTGGAACCGCCCCGAAGAGACGGCCCAGACCCTGCTCGAGGGCGGCTGGCTGCGCACGGGCGACCTCGTGGTGCAAGACGAAGACGGGTTCGTGACGGTCGTGGACCGTAAGAAGGAGCTCATCATCACCGGTGGCTTCAACGTTTCGCCGAGTGAAGTGGAGGCCGCGATCTGCCGCGTGCCGGGCGTCGCCGAGTGCGCCGTCGTGGGTGTGCCCCGCGGCAGCGGCGCAGAGGTGGTCACCGCCGCCGTGATTCTCGAAGAAGGCGCAAGCTTTGACGAGGCGGCGGCGCGCGAGATCGCCCGCGAGTCACTCGCAGAGTACAAGCGCCCCTCGAGCTACCTGGTGTGGGAGGAGCTGCCCAAGTCGCTCATTGGCAAGGTGCTGCGCCGCAAAGTGCGTGACACCCTGATCGCCGACCGGGGCGCGGTGCGTGCCGCCGGCGAAGTCGACGACGACGGCGCACAGAGCGACGAAACCGCGTAGGGGAGCGAGTGCACCTCAAGAGTCTTACGATCAAGGGCTTCAAGTCGTTTGCGCGCCCCACCACGTTTCAGTTTGAGCCTGGCGTCACCGCGATCGTCGGCCCCAACGGGTCGGGTAAATCGAACGTGGTCGACGCGCTCGCCTGGGTGATGGGCGAGCAGGGCGCAAAGACGCTGCGCGGCGGCAAGATGGAAGACGTGATCTTCGCGGGCACCGCCTCGCGCGGCCCGCTCGGCCGCGCAGAGGTGAAGCTTACGATCGACAACTCAGACGGTGCGCTGCCGATCGAGTACAGCGAGGTGACGATCAGCCGCACCCTGTTTCGCAGCGGCGCCAGCGAGTATGCGATTAACGGTGAGGGGTGCCGGCTGCTCGACGTGCAAGAGCTCTTGAGCGACTCGGGGCTCGGCCGAGAGATGCACGTGATCGTCGGCCAGGGGCAGCTCGACGCGGTGCTGCGCGCGACCCCCGAAGACCGGCGCGGTTTCATCGAAGAGGCCGCCGGAATTCTCAAGCACCGGCGCCGCAAGGAGCGCACGCTGCGCAAGCTCGACGCGATGGAGGCGAACCTCACGCGGCTCCAGGATCTCGCGGGCGAGATCCGGCGCCAGCTGAAGCCGCTGGGCCGGCAAGCCGAGGTCGCGCGCGCCGCCCAGAGCATCGCGGCCGAGGTGCGCGATGCGAAGGCGAGGCTGCTCGCCGACGATGTCGCCCGGCTGCGCGGCGAGCTGGGCGAGATCGCGCACTCAGAGAGCGAGCGGCACGCCGAGCGCCTCGTGCTCGAGGCGCAGCACGATCAGAAGCAGCAGCGCATGGCGCAGCTTGAGCAGGCGCAGCTCGGTGACGCGCTCGACGACGCGCGCCGCGTCACGATCGCGCTCGAGGGCGTGCAGCAGCAACTGCGCGGGCTCTTCACCCAGGCTCAGCAGCGGCTCACGTTCTTGGCGTCGCAGGCTGAAGCTCCGGATCAACAGGGCCGCATCTCGCGCAGCGCCGTAGATGAGGCGGCGGCAGAGAGTGTGCGCCTGGCGCAGCTCGTGCCCGTGGCAGAGCAGGCGTGGCGCGCCGCGCAGTCGGTGTCGCTGAAAGCAAAGGCGGGGCTTGACGCGCTCGACGAGCAACTGCACGAACAGAGCGCGCTCGTGTCGCAGCACGACCTGGCGCTGTCAAAGCTGCGGGGGCGCGTCGACGCAGCGCAGCAGCGCCAGCAGGCGCTCGCGCAGGAGCTCACCCGGCGCACCCACGCGCTCGCACAGGCAAACGAGCGGGCGCTCGCGGCGCAGCGGGAGCTCGACGCATGTGCGCAGGGCGCTGACGCTGACGCTGACGCTGACGAGGGCGAAACGCCTCGGCTCCCCAGCGCCGACGAACTCGAACAGGCACATCGGGCGGCGCAAGAGGCGCAGGCTTCGGCCGAGCGGCTGCGCGATGAAGCACGTGATGCGTTGCACGCGCTCGAGCAGCGCCGCTCAGGCCTCGAAGCGCGCGTGGGCGCACTCGCAGGGCTCTTGTCAGCCCGCGACGCATCGAGCGAGCTTCTCTCGGTCGAGCTCGCCGGCATCGACGGCCGCGTCTCAGATCACGTGCGCGTGCGCGCCGGGTTTGAAGCCGCGGTGGGCGCTGCGCTCGGGGCTCACGTCGACGCACTCCTGGCAGGATCGCGCGAGGACGCGGTGGCCACGATCGAGCGTGCCCGCACAGCCGACCTGGGCACGGTGCGCACGGTCGTGGGCGGTGCTGAAATCGAGACTGCTGTACTCGATACCGCTCTACTCGACACCGCTCTACTCGATACCGCCGCGACGGCTGCCGGCGCGACCCCGCTCACCGGCGTACTCGAAGCCGCCCCAGTGGGGGTGCGCGCCCTGCTGGTCGGCAGCTACGCCGCGACCGACCTTGCCCATGCCGAGGTTGTGGTGCGAGCGCTCGCAACGAGCCAGGGCCCGGGCTCCAGCTTCACTGTCGTCACCCCCGCGGGTGAAGTGCTGACCCGCCACACCCTCTCGGGCGGTGCGGGGGCCACTACCACGAGCATCGAGACAGCTGCAGAACTTGATAAAGCTCGTACTGAGCTCGAAGCTGTGCAGGCGGAGGCGCAGGCTCAGACTGAGACACTTGCCGCGCTGCGCGCAGCTGCGCAGCAGGCCAAGAAAGATCTCCACTCCGCCTACAGCCGCATGCGCGAGGCCGATGCCCGTGCGGCGGAGCACGCGAAAGAGCGCAACCAGCTTGCCGTGCGCGCCGAGGTGACCCACGCCGAGGCCGAGCGTACGGCGCAGCAGACCGAGCAGGTGCAGGCCGATGCTGCGCAGGCGGCCGAAGCTCTCGAAGAAGCCGAGCGCACCCTCGAGGACGCCGCGAGCACCCCGCGCCCGCTCCTCGACGTCACCGCTCGCGACGCCCAATCGGCCGAGCTCGAGAGTGCCCGTGCCAGCGAGCTCGAACACCGGCTCGCGCTCGAAACCGCGCGTGAGCGCGTGCGCGCGGCCCAGGCCCGCGAACGCGACCTGACGATTCAGCTGGAGGCAGAGCGCCGCGCGGCCGATGAGTCGGCGAGGCGCGAGGTGCTGCGCCGCCGTCAGGTGGAGCGCGCTGAGCGCGTCGCCCGCGCCCTGCCCGCCGTGATCGAAGCGTGCGACCTGTCGCTCGCCGAAGCCCGCACCGAGCAGCAGCAAGCCGAGGCTGCACGCGCGAGCCGCAGCAGCGAGCTTGTGCAGCTGCGCACCGAAGAGACGGCGCTGCGCACCAAGCTCGCGAGCCTGACCGAGCACGCTCACAGCGCCGAGCTGAAGAGTTACGAGCGTAAGCTGCACCTCGCGTCGCTGCTCGAGCGCGCGTCGAATGAGCTGGGCCTCGCGGAGGGGGTGCTGCTCGCAGAGTACGGGCCCGATCAGTTGATTCCTACGGCGCTCGAAAGCGACGCTGAACTCGAAGGCAACACTGAGGAGCAGGAGCCCGCGGAGCCCGCAGCGTTCGCGAGTCAGCTTGAGGCAGATCTCGCCCGCGAGCTGGGGGTCAGCGCGCCCGGCGCGGGCAGCCCGGGCGGTGCGGGGGAGGCGCAGCCGAGATCCGGAGCTGAAACCCAGATCGCTGGGGCGCCGTACGTGCGCGCGGAGCAAGAGCAGCGGCTCGCGGCCGCCGAGAAGAAACTCGCGCGCCTCGGACGAATTAACCCGCTCGCGCTCGAGGAGTTCGCGGCGCTCGAGCAGCGGCACCGGTTCTTGTCAGATCAGCTGCATGATCTCACCAAGACGCGTGCCGACCTGCTCGCGATCATCAGCGACCTGGACGAAAAGATGCAGGGCATTTTTGCCGCGGCGTTCGAGGACACGCGGGCGGCGTTTGGTGAGGTGTTTCCGATCCTGTTTCCGGGAGGCGCGGGTGAGATTGCGCTCACCGACCCCGAGGATCTGCTCACGACCGGCATCGATATTGCGGTGCGGCCCGCGGGCAAGAAGGTGGAACGTATGTCGCTGTTGTCGGGCGGTGAAAGGTCGCTCGCGGCGGTTGCGTGGCTGATGGCGATTTTTCAGGCCAGGCCGAGCCCGTTCTACATCGTCGACGAGGTCGAGGCGGCGCTTGACGATGCGAACCTGGGGCGGCTGCTGCAGGTGTTTGAGCGGCTGCGTGAGAACTCGCAGCTGATCATCATCACGCACCAGAAGCGCACGATGGAGATTGCCGACGCGCTCTACGGGGTGTCGATGCGGCAAGACGGCATTTCGCAGGTGGTGGGTCAGCGCGTAAACGCCGAGGTGTAGACGGCCCAGGCAGCGTCGAGGTCGGTGCCGGGTGGAAATCGGCCGGCGAGTTCGAGCGACACGAGCCCGTGGGCGGCTGCCCAAGCCGCGCGTGCGCGATCGTGTGACGCATGGGACTCGCCGAAAAACTTGAGCAGTGCGCTCATCGCCGCCGCTTCGGCTCCGGCCTCGAGGAGGTCGCGGTCGAGGGAGCGCTCGGTCATGAGCCGGTAGAGCTGCGGGTGTGCAGCTGCGTATGCACGATAGGCCTGCGCGAACTTGGCGAGCAGGTCTGGCTCTGGTTCGCCGCCTGGTTCGCCGGCTGTTTCGCGGGTTGTGGCGTCATCAAGCGCGGCCGCCAGGTGAAAGAACGCGCGCGAGATGAGGGCGTGCTCGAGATCGGCGAGGCCCGCAAAGTGCTTGTACAGGCTCGGTGTACGAATGCCCGCAGCGCGCGCGACCGCCCCGAGACTGAACTCTTCGAGCCCCTGCGATTCGAGCACTTTTTCGGCCTGTGCGAGCAGGGCCTCACGCCGCGGGCTCACGCCGGGACCTCGCTTCTATGTACGGTTCGGCGTATCGTCCCGTCAGCCTCCCGTGGCCCGTACCCGCATGCGCGGTCAACCGCAATGTGGGTGAGCCATGCCAGGCCCACAAGTAGCAGCCATCGCTGCGGTGTCAACAGGGCTAACACTGCGCCGGCAGTGAGGGTGGCGCTGGCCAGGCTGGCGGAGTGCATCAGGTTGTAGAAGCGAACGCGTTCTGGGCGCAGGCGGCCACCACCCGCGAACGCGCCGATGAGCGCCAGGTCGGGCGCAACCGCGGCCACCGCAATGATGCCGGCGGTGCCCCAGCCGAGGTGGACGCACAGTGACACGCTGGCGATGAGCAGCGCGACGGCAAGAGCGACCCAAAGGAGGCGAGAAGAATTCATAAGGCTAATGCTATTAGCCTTGCATTCTTTCTGCAATTGATGTTGTGCGACGGGTGGAATCTAACGAATTCATCTCTGACGGCGAGGCGTGTTCACGTAATTGATGCGCCGCCCAGTAGGCTCATCGACAAGCTCCGCAGCTTTGGGAGCGTTTCAATGATGAAAGGCAGTTGCCAATGAAGGTTTACTCCAACAAAGCAGCCGGTGCCCTTGCCCTGATGGCGGGTGCCGCGCTCATGCTCTCTGCGTGCTCGAGCGGTGGTGCTCCTGCAGACAAGGGTGACGCTGGGACAGACACGACCGCCGCAGAGTCGGTCGACGCGCTGCGCATCGGAACGCTGCTGCCGCAGACCGGCTCGCTCGAGCACCTGATCTACGGCCCGCAGGCCGCAGTGAAGCTCGCCGTGTCAGAGATCAACGACGCCGGCGGCGTGCTTGGTAACCCCGTCGAAGTGGTTGTCGAGGCCAACGAGCACGACCCCACTGATCCCACGATCATGGACAAGAGCATCAACGAGATCATCAAGGCCGACCCGGCGTTTGTGCTCGGAGCCATGGGTACCGGTAACACGAACGCCGCGATGCCGAAGGTCACCGAGGCGGGCATTTTGATGGGTTCCCCGTCGAACACGGGCATCGCGCTCGCAGGCATTAACGACCTGTACTTTCGCACCATCGCCTCCGACATTATTCAGGGCCGTGCACTCGGCAACCTGATTCTGCAGGACGGCAACGCGAAGGTGGCGGTGCTCACGCAGAACAACGACTACGGCAAGGGCCTGCGCGACAACCTGCAGACGACGCTCGAAGAAGCGGGCGGCGAGGTCACCTACGGTGCGACCGGTGCGGGCGAAGAGTTCCCCGAAGCGCAGACCACGTTCTCGTCTGAGGTGACCGCGGCGCTTGCCACCAAGCCCGACGCTGTTGCCATGGTCAGCTACGTTGAAGCCAAGCAGGCGATCCCAGAGCTCGCGGCGCAGGGCTTCGACCTGTCGAAGCTGTACCTAGTCGACGGCAACACGGTGCCGTACCCCGAGTTCGACGACGGTCTGCTCGAGGGTGCACAGGGCACCACCCCCGGCCGTACCGTCGACGAGGCGTTCGAGAAGGCACTCGTCGCGGCCTCGTCAGACGCGTCGAAGAGCCTCAACTTCGCGCCCGAGTCGTACGACGCAGTGATGCTCGTCGCGCTCGCCGCGCAGAAGGGCGGCTCGGCCGACACCGACACGATCGTGGCGAACCTGCACGCTGTCTCGGGCACCGACGGTGGCGAAGAGTGCGACACGTTCAAGGCGTGCTCTGACCTGCTGGCCGACGGTAAGGACATCCACTACCTCGGTAAGGCTGGCGGTGGCCCGCTGAACGACGACAATGAACCGTCGACCGCGCTGATCGGCATCTACAAGTACAACGATAAGAACGAGCCCGAAGCGGTGGGCGAGATCGAGGGCTAATCTCACAGCCCCTCGGGTAACACCAACATGGCGAAGAGCCTCCACGGTAAAAGTAATTCATGCCGTGGAGGCTCTTCGCGTTTGCACTTTTACAGGATGACCCTCATTACTATCCTGTTATCATAAGTTAACAGGAAGGTATTGAGGATGGCGCGAGAAAAGGTTGAAGTGCGTGGAAGTGCCCAAGATGTCCTTGAAGTGCTCGGCCAGCAGGTCAGGATTGCGCGAGTCGAGCGAGGATGGACGCAGAAGCACTTGGGAGCAGTCTGCGGTGCATCGGAACGCACGATTTCTATGATTGAGCGGGGACATCCGTCCGTCGCAGTTGGCAACGTGATCAACGCAGCGCTGGCTGCTGGCGTGCCGCTATTTCAAGAGGAGGACCCCGTAGCGCTGGCCCGAATGCGGTTTCGGGGCGAAGAAAAGATCGCGCTCATTCCCAAACGAGTAGCCGCACAATCAGAGGTGTCCCGTGACCTTCGAGACTTCTAATCTATTTGTTTGGACATGGCTCCCAGGTGAAGTATCTCCAGTCCCAGCGGGGGTGCTGTCTCCTGGGGCGAGCGGGGACCTGCGGTTCGCGTACGGCACCAGGTATCTGGAGCGTCCAAATGCGATTAGCTTAGCCCCCACTTTGCCACTGGGAGATCGTACTTACGAGCCGACCGGCACCATGTCGCTGCCAAGTGCCATCCGGGATGCCGCCCCAGACGCTTGGGGGCGACGAGTCATATTGAACCGCCTGACGGGAAGCCGGGGCGACGCTGCAGAGACGGCGGACCTATCTGAATTCACGTATCTGATTGAGTCAGATTCAGATCGGATTGGCGCTCTGGATTTTCAGCGATCACCGGCTACATATGTTCCGCGCGGTGGCGGTGCTCCGTTGACCGACTTGCAGCGTGTAGCTGAGCTGGTGTCTCAGGGTGAGTCGCTCCCACCAGCCTTGCACGATGCAATTTTGTCGGGTACAGGTATCGGCGGTGCTCGTCCTAAATCACTCGTTGCCGTTGCCGGCACACCATCTCTGGTGAAATTTAGTGTCACGACAGACGTGTTCCCCGCCGTCGAAGCTGAAGCATTGGCGTCGAAACTTGCCCACTATGCCGGGGTGTCCACGGCTCCAGTGCAGGCGCGAAACATTCAGGGTCGCTACGCGCTGATTTCAGAAAGATTTGATCGTGTCCAAGGTGCTCGACGTCTTGTCGTGTCCGCGCTCACGATCAGTGGCAAAGACGAACTCTCAGCACGCTTTGGCACTTATCCTGAACTGGTGGAAAAGGTTGCCAGGCTCGCGTCCCAACCCGAGTTGGTCGGCCCAGAGCTCTTTAAACGCGTAGCTTTCAATATGGCAATCTCCAACAACGACGATCACCTTCGTAATCATGCAGCATTTTGGGACGGCTCAACACTGGAGTTGACCCCGGCGTATGATCTTGCCCCCGCTGCGCGCCGCGAGGGGGCCGAGGTGACTCAGACGCTGGCATATGGAAAAGACGGAGAGAAGCTGGCGAGTCTGGCTGCTTTGATAAGGCAGTCGGCCTTCTACGGGCTAAGTCGACCGGCAGCTTCAAACATTGTAGACGAGCTCAGAGTTGCAATAGCGAATAATTTTAGCGACGCGGCCGACGAAATGCGTATACCCGCCGCGACTCTGGCCATTGTCCGAAGCTCATTTCTGCACGAAACTGTCACACGAGACCTGCCTCGGGCCATCGCGTTTCAGCCCGTAACGCGCCCTTCACCCAGGGCAGACCCGCTTTAGCTAACAGCTCCAAGGCGAAGTCGCTGTATCTGCCTCCGGCTCGGCCGCCTAGGCCGCCTAGGCCGGCTCAGCCGGCTTCGCGGCGGCCGCCTTCTGCTCCACGTCTTGTGCGAGTGTGCCGAGATACAGTTCGATCACGCGCGGGTCGTTCGCGAGTTCGCGCCCCGGCCCCTCGTAGGCGTTCGTGCCGTGGTCGAGCACGTAGGCGCGGTCACAGATCTGCAGGCAGCGGCGTGCATTCTGCTCCACCATAATGATCGTCACGCCGGTCTTGTTGATCTGCCGCGTGCGAATAAACGTCTCGTCCTGGCGTACGGGGGAGAGCCCGGCGCTCGGCTCGTCAAGCAGCAGCACACTCGGGTTCATCATGAGCGCCCGCGCCATCGCGACCGACTGCCGTTCGCCGCCCGATAGCGACCCCGCGAGCTGCTTCTGGCGTTCGGCGAGCATGGGAAACAGCTCCCACATCTCTTCGACGCGGCGCGCAAACTGCTTCGGCTTCAAAAACAGCCCCATCTGCAGGTTCTCTTCGATCGACAGTGACGGAAACACGTTGTTCGTCTGCGGCACAAACCCGACGCCCGCTCGCACCAGCTCGTTCGTCTTGAGGCCCGTCACGTCCTCGCCGTTCAACACGACCCGGCCACTTCGAATATTCACGAGCCCAAACAGCGACTTCAAGAGCGTCGACTTGCCCGCACCGTTCGGCCCGATAATGCCCACTAGTTCGCCCCGGCGTGCCTCGAGCGAGCAGTCGTTCAAAATGTTGATGCCCGGCAGATACCCCGCATCGAGGTTCTCTGCCCGCATCACAATGTCCACGGAATCTGGCCCGGAATCTGGCCCGGGTCCTGGCACGTGCACGCCAGCTTGCTCGCTCATCGCGTCTCCTCTGAAATCTCTTGTGCCAGCTCTTCGGCCGCCTCGCTCGCGATCGCGCGAATCACGCCCGTCGTGAGCACGTCATCATCGCCCAAGTCACGATCGTGGTGCGCGCCCAGGTAGGCGTCGACCACGGCCGGGCTCGTCATGACCTCCTCGGGCAGACCCTCGGCGATAATGCGGCCCTGCGCCATCACGATCACCCAGTCAGAAATGTGGCGCACCATGTGCATGTCGTGCTCCACAAACAGCACGGTCGTACCCTCGTCGCGTAGCATCTGAATGTGATCGAGCAGACTCTGCGTGAGCGCCGGGTTCACGCCCGCCATCGGCTCATCGAGCATAATCATCGATGGGTTCGTCATGAGCGCGCGCGCCATCTCGAGCAGCTTCTTCTGCCCGCCCGAGAGCCCGCCCGCCATGTCGTCACGCTTCGCATCGAGCTTAAACCGGCGCAAAAGCTCCTCGGCGCGCTCGACGTTCTCGCGCTCGCGCTTCGCCCACAGCGGCTTCACGAGCCCTACGAACAGGTTCTCGCCCGGCTGGTCATTCGCGCCAATGAGCATGTTTTCAAGGACCGTCATCCGGTCCAGGGCCTTCGTTAATTGGAAGGTCCGGATCATGCCCGCGCGCGCCACCCGGGTCGCATTCGTGCGGCCGAGCGGCCGCCCCTCAAACGACCACTTCGCCTTGCCGTCGCTGCTGCCCACGAGCGGCGCAGCATTCGTCGGGTGATCGAAACCGGTCAGCAGGTTGAAGAACGTCGTCTTGCCGGCACCGTTTGGGCCGATCAGCGCGGTGATCGCGCCGCGCTGCACCTGCAGGTGGTCGACATCGACCGCGGTCATGCCCCCGAAGCGCCGTTCGATGTTGTCGACAGTGAGAATCGGATCCGGCTTCGCGACACCGGGGGTCTGATCGAGCGTGCGCAGCTGGGCCCGCAGGGCCTCGCGGTCGCTCGGGTATGCGAGCCCCGTCGGGCTTACCGTGCGAGAGCTTCTAGACATTGAACGACAGCTCCTTTTTGTTACCGAGTATGCCCTGGGGTCTGAATATGACGAGCAGCATGAGCATCGCGCCGATGAGGATCCACGACACGATCTCGGTCTGCTGCGCGTTGAACACGCTCGCCGGCACAAACTCGGTCATGGTGGCTGAGATCACGAGACGCACCACGAAGAACAGGATCGAGCCGAGCAGCGGGCCAAGAATGGTGGCCGCGCCGCCGAGCAGCATGATCATCCACAGGTTGAACGTGGTCGCGCGCCCCATGCCGTCGGGGTTGATGGCCGAGGGGAGCACCATGATGATGCCGCCGAAGCCGCCCATGACACCGCCGATCATGAGCGCCTGCATCTTGTACGAGAACGTGCTCTTACCGAGCGAGCGCACCGCGTCTTCGTCTTCGCGAATACCCTTGAGTACCCGGCCCCAGGGACTGCGCATGAGCAGCCAGGTGATGAGGATGAAAAGGGCGACGAGCCCCCAAGCGACGATGCGTGACCACCAGTCGTCAACACCCGTGTTGACGTATTCGAGGCCGAGAATCGTGGTGCGGCCCTCGGGCAGCGGCGAGAGGGCGTTCAGCTCCACCCGAAAGTTGGGGCTCTGAATGCCGCTCGGCCCGCCCGTGATCGGTGAAAGGTTCGCGAGACGAGCGACCATGCGCACAATTTCTGCCGCCCCGATCGTGACGATGGCGAGGTAGTCGCCGCGCAGCTTGAGCGTGGGGATCCCGAGCAGCAGCGCGAAGAGTGCCGAGGCGAGCATCGAGATGATGAGGGCCGGAAAGAAGCCGAGCCCGCTCATCACCGAGATGACGAAGCCGTAACCGCCCAGCAGCATGAAGCCGGCCTGCCCCATGTTCATGAGCCCGGTGAAACCGAAGTGAATGTTGAGACCGATCGCGGCGATCACGAACGCTGCCGTGACCGGGCTGATCGCGGTCTGCAGCATCGACTCGAGAAGGCTTGAGAGAAATTCCATGATGGCCCCTAACCGATGCGTTCTTTACGGCCGAAGATGCCCTGCGGGCGCACCAGCAGCACAACGATAAGAATGAAGAGAGCGGCAGCCTGCTTCAGATCGCCCGGCAGCCAAATGTTTGCGACCTCGATGATGTAGCCGATGATCATCGAGCCGATGATCGCGCCAAACGCGGTGCCAATGCCGCCGAGCACGACGGCCGCAAACAACAGCAGCAGGTAGTGCCAGCCGGTGTTCCACGAGATGCCGTTGAGTACGAGCCCGAGCAGCACACCCGAGAGACCCGCGAGGGCCGAGCTTGCCACCCACACGACGCGAATCACCTGGTCGACGTTGATACCCGACGCCTCGGCGAGGGCTGGATTGTCTGACACGGCGCGGGTGGCGCGGCCAAACCGCGTGTACTTGAGCGCGAGCCCCACCCCGATGATCGCGACGAGTGCGATCGCCATCGCCACGTACGACTGCACCGTAAGGGTGACCCCGAGGAGCGTGACGGTCTTCGGAGTGCTCGGGTCGATGCGCAGAATGTTCGCGCCAAAGAAGAACTGAAACACGTTCTGCAGCACAATCGACAGACCGATCGAAACGATCATCAGCTGCATGAGGCTGAGCCGCTTCTTGCGCAGCGGCTTCCACAGCCCCGCGTCTTGCACCCAACCGAAGGCGGCGAGTAGCACGAACGAGATGCCGCCGGCGAGCCAGATGTTGCCTGTGAGGCCCATGAAGAGGAACGCGAGAATGCCGCCCATCGACATCATCTCGGCGTGCGCGAAGTTCGTCATGCCCGTCGTGCCGTAGACGAGGGAGAGGCCGACGGCCGCAAGCGACAGCAAGAGTCCCATGCGCAGGCCAGACGCCGACTGCTGCCAGAACCTCGGCCACGAGAAGCCCGCACCGCTCGCCTCGGTGGCGGTCTGGTTGGCGCTTGCCCCGTCGCCGCCTGACTGGTTGGTGTTGGCCGGCTTTTGGGTGCTCCCGGTGTCCGTGCCTGTGCCGCTCGTGCCGCTCGTGCCGCCGCTGCCGGGTGCGGGCGCGGCCGCGCTCTCGTCGTCGGTCAACGGAAACAGTGCGCTCGACGAGGTGTACAGCTTCGCGGTGAGCGTGCGGCTGTCAGCGCCCTTGGCGAACTGGCCGTCGGGCAGCGTGCCCGTATCGAGAGTGACGGTGTACTCGCCGTCGGCGTCAACCGAGAACGCCCAGCGCCCGGCCTCGTCGGTGGCAACCTGCTGCTCACCGTCGTTCAGTTCGAGCCCGACGCCGGGCGCCGGGTCACCGTCGCTCGTTTTGATGATGCCCTGAATGCAGGCCGTCGCCGCGTCAGGCGTGCAAGTGACGGCGTGGGCCGGGGGCATTGCGAGGGACGAGAGGCCAAACACGGCGAGTAAACCGATGCAGAGCAGAAGCATGAAGCGCCGTATGGGCGCCCCGCTTCTGTGCGGGGTGAGGATCACGTGACCTCCGTTGGTCGTTTTCCATCGAGCTGCGAATGCGATTGCGACTGTGTGGCCTGCATTGGCGCACACAGTCGGTTGTCAGTGAATATAGCGGAGTCGCGGGGCCCTGCGCGCCACACTCGTCGGCATGGTGCAATTTGATGCGGCGACGCGCCGGGTAGTTCTGTGGCTTCCCGTGGCGGCTCGCGGGGGAGAAGTGGCGCCGCCTACACCGGTAGGATCGAGGGTATGGCAGAGCGATCCTGGTCTTTTTCAAAAGCGTTTCGTGGCATCTTCAGCGGCCCCGAACTCATCACCGATGAGACGTGGGACGACCTCGAAACGGCGCTCATCACCGCCGACTTCGGGCCAGACGTCACCGACGAGATTCTGGGCCAGGTGCGCGAAGACGTGCAGCGTCACCGTGTCACCGAGGTAAAAGAGATGCGGCGCATGCTGCGCGACGCGATCGAAGAGAAGCTGGCGGCGTACGATCCGACGCTTAAGCTGTCTGACCGGCCCGCCGTGATTCTCGTAGTGGGAGTCAACGGCGTCGGCAAGACGACCACGATCGGCAAGTTCGCGAAGTATCTCACGGCCTTCGACAAGAAGATCATCGTGGGCGCCGCCGACACGTTCCGTGCCGCGGCCGTCGAGCAGCTCGCCACCTGGGCCGATCGGGCGGGCGTCGACATTGTGAAGCCGCAGCAACAGGGGCAAGACCCCGCGTCGGTCGCGTTTCAGACCGTGCAGCGCGCGATCGATGAGAGCTACGACATCGCCATCATCGACACCGCGGGACGGCTGCAGACCAAGGGCGGCCTGATGGACGAGCTCGGCAAGGTGCGCCGCGTGATCGAAAAGCTGGCGCCCGTCGCCGAGGTGCTACTGGTGCTCGACGCGACGACCGGCCAGAATGGTCTCGCGCAGGCCGAGGCTTTCATCGAGCACGCTGGCGTCACCGGGCTCGTGCTCACTAAGCTCGACGGGTCTGCCAAGGGTGGCTTTGTGTTGTCGGTGCAGCAGAAGACGGGGCTCGCGATCAAGCTCGTCGGCCAGGGCGAGGGCATCGGTGACCTGACCGGCTTCACACCGCACGTGTTTGCGCAGCAGCTCGTCGGGTAGCGGTACTGCCCAACCCGATTCTGACTGCCTGCAGTGGCGTGTGATTGTACTCCTGCATGTAGCCGGCCGCACCCCCATGGTGCGGCCGGGGTGCATGGCGTAGCGTCCACTCACAACGGCAGAGAGGTCGCATCATGCCCATCTCACAGGTGGACCTGGATCGGGAAGCGTTGACGCTGACCGTCACAGCAGATTATCCGGTCGACAGACGCAGGCTCTGGGATTCGTACCTCGACCCACGGCAGATTGAAAAGTTTTGGGGACCTCCCGAGTTCCCAGCCGTGTTTTACCGGCACGACGGGTATGCGGGCGGGCTTTCGAGCTACGTGATGACCAGCGAGCGTGGCGACGCAAGCGCGGGGTATTGGCGCTGGCGTTTGGTCGACGCGCCCGTAGCGTTTGAAGTTGAAGACGGGTTTGCCCACGAAGACGGCACACCGAACTCGGCCCTGCCAACCGTGCGCATGCGGTTTGAATTCACCGAGACGAGCACGGGCGCGCGACTGGTGACGCGGTCTCGGTTCGCTAGCGTCCAGGCGCTCGAAGAGTTGCTCGACATGGGAATCGAAGCGGACATGCGGTCTGCGATGGAACAAATAGACGAGATCGTCACAGACGAAGCGAGTTTTTCAGCCGGTCAACCCGTTACCGCCCAGGAGCTCGGCACCGCGCAGCTGCGCATCTGCCGGGTGCTTCACGGGTCTCCCGAGGACGTGTGGCAAGCGCATCATGATGCGCACCTTGTGCGGGGCTGGATGCACGGCGGTGACGAGTGGAAGATGGTGGCCTGCCAGACCGCTAGGCGCGTGGGAGAGTCCTACCGGTACGAGTGGGAACGGGTGACTCCGAGCACCGGGCCGACCGAGGGTAGCGTCTTCGGGAGCACCGGAGTCGTACTCGAAACAGAACCGCCCTATCGCGAAGTCGCGAGCGAAGCCCAAATAGGCCATGAGCAGGTGCGCGCACACAACGAACTGACACTTCGCTCCCACTCGGGAGGAGCCCTGCTGACTCTGGTCATCACCTATTCGAGTGCTGCCCACAGGGCGGCCGCGCTCAAACAGGGCATGCTCGCGGGAATGGAAGAGAGCTACGCTCGGCTGGAGCGGGAGGTGCTTCCGGCCATGTAAGCGGTCTTGTGCGCGAGAGCGCTAGAATCAGAAGCACTATGGCTACTTTCGGAAACCTCTCTGCGCGGCTCACCGACACTTTCAAGAACCTTCGCTCGAAGGGCAAGCTGTCGGCGTCTGACGTTGACAGCACGGTGCGTGAGATTCGTCGCGCTCTGCTCGAGGCCGACGTCGCGCTCGACGTCGTTAAAGCGTTCACGGGCAAGGTGCGCGAGCGCGCCCTCGGTGACGAGGTCAACCAGGCGCTTAACCCCGCCCAGCAGGTTGTGCAGATCGTCAACGAGGAGCTCGTTGAGATTCTCGGCGGCGAGCAGCGTCGCCTCGAGTTCGCGAAGAACCCGCCCACCGTCATAATGCTCGCGGGCCTGCAGGGCGCAGGTAAGACGACCCTCGCGGGTAAGCTTGCGAAGTGGCTGAAGGGTCAGGGGCACACCCCGCTGCTCGTCGCCTGTGACCTGCAGCGCCCTAACGCTGTTACCCAGTTGGGCGTTGTCGCCGAACAGGCGGGCGTGGGCATTTACGCCCCCGAGCCGGGCAACGGAGTAGGCGACCCGGTCAAGGTTGCGAAGGCGGGCGTCGCTGAAGCGAAGGCCAAGCAGCACGACTTCGTGATCATCGATACGGCCGGTCGTCTCGGTGTCGACGAAGAGCTCATGAAGCAGGCGTCGAACATTCGCAAGGCGACGAACCCCGACGAGGTGCTGTTCGTTATCGATGCGATGATCGGTCAAGACGCAGTCGCGACAGCGAAGGCGTTCCAAGACGGCGTCGATTTCACAGGCGTGGTACTCACGAAGCTCGACGGCGATGCGCGCGGCGGCGCCGCACTATCGATCCGGAGCGTGACGGGCCGACCCATTCTGTTCGCCTCGACGGGCGAGGGCCTGGGCGATTTCGAGCCGTTCCACCCCGACCGCATGGCGAGCCGCATTCTTGACCTCGGCGATATTCTCACCCTCATCGAACAGGCGCAGAGCGCCTTCGATGAAGAAGAGGCGATGAAGGTCGCCGAGAAGATCGCGAAAGACGCGTTCACGCTCGATGACTTCCTCGGCCAAATGCAGCAGCTGCGCAAGGCCGGCTCCATCAAGAAGATGATGGGCATGCTGCCAGGCATGGGCAAGATGAAGGAGCAGCTCGACAACTTCGACGAGCGCGAGATCGTACACACTGAGGCGATCATTCAGTCGATGACGAAGGCCGAGCGCGCGAACCCCAAGATGCTCAACGGATCGCGCCGCCTGCGCATCGCGAAGGGCTCGGGCATGACCGTGACCGACGTGAACCAGCTCGTGCAGCGCTTCGAGCAGGCGGCCAAGATGATGAAGACCGTCGCGAAGGGCGGCGTGCCGCAGATTCCCGGCATGGGGCCGATGCCCGGCGTGGGCGGTCACGGCGGTAAGAAGAAGCAGCAGGCCAAGGGCAAGGGCAAGAAGCAGTCGGGTAACCCGGCCAAGCGCGCACAGCAGGCCGCAGGTCTCGAGGCTGCTTCGGCCGCGGCGCCCGCAGGCGCTGGCTTTGGCCTCGGCGGGGGCGGCGCGGCTGCCGCACCGAGCGAAGAGGAGCTCGCGAAGCTGCAGCAGATGCTGGGCAAGGGGCTGCGCTAGGCCATGTCTCCCGGGGGTCGCGCGCAGCGAGGCGCAGAGTATTTCATCGGCACGCAGATTGTCGCCCGCGACGTCTGGACGACCGTGCCGCTTGACTGGCGCGACCCCGAGGGCGAGACGATTCGCGTGTTTGCACGCGAGCTCGTCGCCGCCGAGAAACGCAGCGAAGATCTGCCGCTGCTCGTGCACCTGCAGGGCGGCCCCGGGGGCAAAGGCCCCCGGCCGCTCGCCCCCACTGCGTGGCTGGGCGCGGCGCTCAAGCGGTTTCGTGTCATCGTGCCGGATCAGCGCGGCACAGGCCGTTCGACCCCGCTGTCGGGTCGCGAATTTGCGCGGCTACCCGCGGCCGAAGGGGCGCGGCGGCTTTCCTTGCACAGGGTCGACTCGATCGTGCGTGATTTTGAGGCGATTCGCCACGCGCACTACGAGGGCCGGCAGTGGTGGAGCCTCGGGCAGAGCTATGGCGGCTTCTTGACGCTACACTACCTGACGGTCGCACCCGAGGCGCTCGTTGCTTCTGCGATCACGGGTGGGCTGCCAGCGCTCGACCCGTGCCCAGATGAGGTCTACCGCCGCACGTTTCCGCGCGTCGCCGATAAGAACAGGGCCTTTGCCGCGCAGCTGCCGCACCTCGCCGATCGTGTTGGCCGCGTGGCCGATCTGCTCGCTGAAGGGCAAACGTACCTGCCCGACGGGGACTTGCTTACCGTACGCAGGCTGCAAACACTCGGCGGTGACTTCGGCATGGGGCCGGGTTTCGACCGGGTGCACTGGTTGTTCGATGAGGCGTTCAGTGACGCCGCTGAAACGCGTCTGAGCGACACGTTTATCGAGGCTGTGGGAGTGGCGACGTCACATGCGATGGCACCGCTCTACATGGCACTGCAAGAGAGCATCTATGGGCCCGGCCCCACCGCCTGGGCTGCGCAGCGTGCGCTCGAAGAGCGACCCGAGTTTGCTGCGGAGTGTCGGCCGCTACTTTTCACGGGCGAGATGGCGTTTCCGTGGATGTTTGATGAAGTACGGGCGTTGCGCGGTTTTCGTGCTGCGGTTCACGAGCTTGCCGAGAGGCAGTGGCCGATCTCGCTGTATGACGCTGCCCGACTCGCTGCGAACGAGGTGCCGGTCGAAGCTGCTGTCTACTTTGACGACATGTACGTCGACGCGGGGCTCTCGCTTGAGACCGCTAGCTCCGTGGGTGGCCTACATGCGTGGGTCACCAACGAGTTTGAACACGATGGTGTGCACCACGACGGTGTCGCCGAGCGGCTATTCACTGCACTTGAGCGGCGCCTGGGTTAGAAAACACCTGATCGCAACATAAATTGCGATTTTGGTTTGATTGTGGCAAAATTGACGAGTTCGCGAAATACGCGTGCCTAAGGTTTTCACGCCGGCCCACTCCTTGGATGTGCGCCAGGTGCTGTGCCATTCAATTCAAGGAGTCACTCATGGCTGTCAAGATTCGCCTCAAGCGCTTCGGTAAGATCCGCGCACCCTTCTACCGTGTTGTCGTTGCAGATTCGCGCACCAAGCGTGACGGCCGCGTCATCGAGGAGATCGGCAAGTACCACCCCACCGAGAACCCCTCGTTCATCGAGATCGACTCGGATCGCGCTCAGTACTGGCTCAGCGTGGGCGCACAGCCCACCGAGCAGGTTGCTGCGCTGCTCAAGCTGACCGGCGACTGGGGCAAGCACACCGGCGAGGGCAACACCGAGTCGCTGGTGAAGGCACCCGAGGCAAAGGTTCCCTTCGAGGCAGACGCTGCAAAGAAGACCGTTCTGCGCCCCAAGGCTGAGAAGCCCGCAGAGGCACCGGCTGAGGCTCCCGCTGAGGAAGCAGCAGCTGAGACCACCGAGGCGTAAGACCCTTGGCTGAACAGGCGCTCGCTGAGGCGCTCGACCACCTGGTGCGCGGTATTTCCACGCACCCAGATCAGGTGCGGGTAGACTCGCGCGACACTGGTCGCGGCGAGGTGCTCGAGGTGCGCGTGCACCCGAGCGACCTGGGCCGCGTGATCGGTCGCGGCGGCCGCACTGCGTCATCGCTGCGCACCGTTGTGTCGGCGCTGTCTGAGACGGGTCGCGTGCGCGTCGACGTCATCGACACCGACGTGGTTGATGCAGCCGTGGTTGATGCCACGCATAACTCTGCCGAGGCTGGCGTCTGATGGCCGACGCCTCAGGGCGCGCGCAAGCTCCCCGTCCCGCTAGCGGGGCGGGGAGCTTGCGCGTTGGCCGACTGACAAAGCCCCACGGACTCAAGGGAGGGCTCAAGCTCGAGCTCTTCACCGATAACCCCGAGCTGCGGTTTGTGCCAGGCGCAGTGTTTCACCTGCAGGTACCCACCGACTCTGACTGGTTTGGCCGCACGATCACGATGCGTGAGCTGCGCTGGTTCAACGAGTCTCCCGTCGGATTCTTCAACGAGGTGCCCGACCGTACCGCGGCAGAAAGCATTGTGCGCGCGATCCTGTGGATCGATGAGCAGGCCGTGGCTGAGGGGCATGAAGATGATGCATGGTATGACCACCAGCTCGTCGGTCTTGATGTCGTACGTGACAGTGAGAACGGCCCTGAAGTGCTCGGCAAGGTTGCAGAAGTGCAACACTTCCCAGCACAGGATCTGCTCTCGGTAACCACGCCCAACGGCACGGTGCTCGTGCCGTTCGTTGAGGCGATCGTGCCGAGCGTCGATATTGAAGGCGGTGTCGTACACGTGACCCCGCCCACAGGACTGTTCGATGAGACCGAGGCCGAAATCGCGCGGGGTGACGCGTGAGGGTCGACGTTGTAACCATCTTTCCCGAGTTTTTCGCCGCGCTCGAGCTGTCACTGCTCGGCAAGGCGAAAGACAAGGGGCTGCTCGACCTGCGCGTGCACAACCTGCGCGACCACGCTCACGATAAGCACCGTAAGGTAGACGACACGCCCGCGGGCGGCGGCGCAGGCATGGTGATGAAGCCCGAACCCTGGGGCGAAGCTCTCGACGGAATTATCGAGGACGGCGACTCTTCAGACGGCCCCGTCATCATCTTCCCGTCGCCCGCCGGTGACGTGTTTAACCAAAAGATGGCGCACGAGCTCGCGCAAGAACCGCACCTCGTGTTTGGCTGCGGCCGTTACGAGGGCATCGATCAGCGCGTGTTTGATGAGTACTCGGCCCGCGGCCGGGTGCGCCTCGTGAGCATCGGTGACTACGTGCTCAACGGCGGCGAGGTCGCCTCGATCGCCATGATCGAAGCGATCGGCCGACTCGTGCCAGGCGTCGTGGGGAACCCGCAAAGCCTCGTCGAGGAGTCGCACGAGGAGGACGGGCTGCTCGAATACCCGAGCTACACAAAGCCCGCTTCGTGGCGCGACCGTGAGATCCCGGCCGTGCTGCTCGGAGGCAACCACGCCGCGATTGACAAGTGGCGGCATGAGGCGCGTGTCGAGCGTACCCGCCGTGTGCGCCCCGACCTGCTGTCGCGTGAACTGCGCGGTGAGTCGCGCGGCCGTCACGCGGCAGACTAGCGCGCCACTAGGCTTGAACGCATGCGTGATGTGATTTCGGCCGCCGTCGGTAAAGCCGTACGCCAAGTGGCGCGGCTGCGCGGCGGCGGCTCGGCTCTACCCGGCCTCGTTGTAGAAAAAATCGACCCGGGGTACCTCGGGCGCGTACTCGGCCGACTCCCGTACGGGGTCGTTGCCGTGAGCGGCACCAATGGCAAAACGACAACCACCAAGATGGTTGTCGAGATGCTTGAGGCTCGTGGCCTGCGGGTGTTTACCAACAAGACCGGCTCAAATTTTTCGCGCGGGGTCGTCGCTGCGGCGATCCAGGAAAGCACGATCCGGGGCCGGATCAATGCCGACATCGCTGTGCTCGAGCTCGACGAAGCGCACGCAATGTACTTCATTGACCGCGTGCCGCCTCGTTTTACGCTGCTGCTGAACGTGCTGCGTGACCAGCTTGATCGCTTTGGGGAGATAGACACGACGGCGCGGTATCTGCAGCGCATCGCAGATGCCACCACGGGCGGCCTTGTCGTGAATCGTGAGGATCCGCTCGTCGCAATGATCGGGGAACGCACGCGTGGCCGCGGCGCCGCCCCCGAGGTACGTGCGTTCGGGCTGGCACCCGACCTGCTTGCGACTTTTCCGAGTGACGACGACTTTCATGCGGGGGAAGCCGCGCAGGTTGTCGCCGCCGCTAGTGCGCGCCCCGCAGATGTGACGCTCACCGTGCTCGGCGACCACGCCGCCACGTTCGAAATGGACGGCGAGGCCTACAGCACCACTCTGAAGCTTGAAGGCCTCTACAACACCTTTAACGCTGCCGCCGCGCTGTCGACCGTGCGCATGATCCTCGCGGCCGGGCCACAGCCCGGGCATTCGGCCGTCCAGCAGCCGTCGGCCGACACCAGCGCGATTGTCGAAGCGCTGTCACAGGTACGCCCCGCGTTTGGTCGGGGCGAGCAGCTCACGCTCGACGGCCAGCCTCTCGAACTGGTGCTGGTGAAGAACCCCTCTGGCTTTCGTCTCGGGCTCGCTTCGTTCGAAGCGGCTGGGGTGGCGACCATGATTGCCATCAACGACGAGTATGCCGATGGCCGAGACATGTCTTGGCTGTGGGACGTCGATTTCTCGAGCTTGGCGGCCGCCGGTAGTGGTATCGGCGTAGACACTGTTTCGGGCACCCGTGCCTGGGACATGGTGCTGCGTCTGGAGCACGATGACGTGGCGACCGGGCTTGTGGAAGAAGACCTGGGGCGTGCGCTTTCGGCCTTTCGCGAGCGCACCCCGGGGCAGCCACGGCGCATCTACTGCACGTACACCGCCATGCTCGAGCTGCGTCGCGCACTCGCGCTCATTACCGACGTGGAGGACATCTGGTGACCGCAGCAAACGAAACGACGCGCGAACTCGTCATTCTCTCGCTCTACCCGCGCGACATGAACATTTATGGCGACCGCGGCAATGTGCTCGCTCTTACCAGGCGCGCTCGAGCCCACGGTTTTGAGCCCGTGGTTGTCGAACTGAATCCGGGCGACCAGTTGCCTGAACACGTCGATATTGTGATCGGCGGAGGCGGCCAAGACTCAGGTCAGGGCCGCGTTGCAGTTGACCTGGTGAGCCGACGGGAGGAGTTTCACGCACTCGCTGAACGTGGCACTCCGATGCTGCTGGTGTGCGGTCTTTACCAGCTATTTGGGCACCGGTTCATCACCCACACAGGGGAGACGCTCGAGGGTATTGGCGTGCTCGACGTTGAGACTCGGGGCGGCAGCGACCGCATGATTGGCAACATTGTGCTCGACGCGGGAGAGCTGGGCGAGGTGATTGGCTACGAGAACCACAGCGGTAACACCACGCTCGGTGACGGTTCACGCCCGTTTGGGCGCGTGCTGCAGGGAGCCGGCAACAACCCCACTTCGGGCGTGGAGGGTGCGCGCAGCGGCAACGTGATTGGCACGTACCTACATGGTTCGCTGCTGCCGAAGAACCCCGCCGTCAGTGACTTCTTGATTGGGGAGGCCGCGAAGGCGCGTTATGGGGCGTTCACACCGACGGCGGGCCGTGACGAGACAGCCGAGCGCGCTCGTGAGAGTGCGAAGCGCCGGCCCAGGTAGAGAGCACTAGAACGGCTGTTCTTTGGGGACGCTGCGGGCGGCCCTGCGCTCGTATTCTGCACGGAGCTCGGTGCCGCAGTCGCGGTCGCAGAACTCGGGGTAGTTGCAGCCGCAGGTGATGGCGTGCTTCTCGAGGGCGGTGAGCCGGTCGCGTACCGTGAACCCGCTGTGCCAGGCTCTGCAGTCGGTCGCGTCGTTGCTGGTCGCTTCGCTGCTGCGAGCCTCATCGCCCGTGCCTGCGTCACTGCCGTCGGTGCCGTCGGCAGTCACGAACCTCACCTCGCGCTTGGGTGCTGTGGTGTCTGCCGGGGTGGTCTCTGCTGGTTTTGGGCGGTCTGCTTCCGTACTCGCTTGGCGCCACCACAAAAACTCGCTGAACTCCTGCGCCACCGCTGGCGCCTCGTCCCAAGGGTCGGGCCCAAGATCGCCGGGCTGCCCGTTCTCGGGGCCAGTGTCGGGGCGGGGGTAGCGGCGGCCCGCGAGCCGGTCCGTGTGTACCCGACCGGTCGGGCTCTTCCACGTCACCGTGCCCGTGCGGTCTTGCACGGGCCGCCAATCCGTGCCGTGTTTCAAGGAATGGTGTGCTTTGCACAGCAGTTGTAAATTAGTTGTGGTGGTGGGGCCGCCGTGTTCCCACGCGATCGTGTGGTCCATGTCGCTGGTTTGGGGGAGCCGGGTGCAGCCCGGAAACCTGCACCTGCGGTCTCTCGCCCACAACAGGTTACGCATCGCCCTCGTCGGTTTATAGCGGTCGACGCGCAGCACGTTACCGTGCTCGTCTTCGTCCACGCGGGAGACGTTGCGGGAGAGGGCAAGCATGTCGTGCGCGATCTGCGAAGCGATCGGCCCGTACCCCACGAGTTCACACACCTGCCGCGGGGATGCGGCGCTGGTGTCGGTGGCGAGGTCTGTGGTGGCCGGGATCGAGTCGATGGGCACCATCACCTGCACGTGCGCGAAGAACCCACTGGGTACCTGCGCTGCTTTGCTGCCGTCGCTCACATCAAGCTCGGTGTACGGGTTACCGTTGAGCAGCAGCTCGGCGAGGGTGTCGGCGCGCACCTCGTCGAGCGTGCGCGCCGGTGTCACCTGATCGGCCAGGCTCGGCGCCGGCTCTGCCGCCTGGCCTGCCTGGCTGGCCTCGCCTGCCTGCTCAGCCTCTTGGGTGGCAGCAGCCCGCGCGGCTGCTTCGCGCGCGGCGGCTTCGCGGGCGGCGTCTTCACGTGCGGCGGCCTGCCGTTCAGCCTCGACCGTGACGACCTCGACGGTCCAGGTTTGTTTCGCGATGCGCTGCACCCGGTCTTTGATCGCGTACGCGATCTCGGCCGGCAGGTAGGCGTACAGCTCGGCCATTCCGTCTTCACGGTCAACCACTTCAATGCGGCGCCGCTTGCGGGCGGCCGCGTGCCGCTCGTCAAGTGACACTTCAGCGTATTCCTCGGCGAGCCGCTTCGCGATGGGTTGCAACCGGGTCGGGGTTTCTTCGATCGCGTACTTCAGCACGGCCGCTTCGTACTTCGCGTGCCGCACGGCAGATCCCTCGCCTGATCCGATGATCGTGCCCGCGTCACAGATCACGCGCACATGCGCCAACCCGACAAGCCCAGCCCCGAGCACTTCACTCGTGGCGACATAGCGGGTGGCGAGGGTGTGGGCGAGGTCGAGTTCACGTTCGACCGCGTGTTCACTCACGTGTAGCGCGGCCGCGAGCTCTGCCCGGAGGCAACGCAGCCCGAGCTGGGCGGGGGAGCGGTCATGTGACGCGACCGCGACGAGGCGGGCGTATTCGTCCATGCGGTCGCGGTCGATGCGCCGTTGCATGCGCGTGAGTTCTTCAACATAGGTGACGGCCTCGTTCGTGGTGCGGCCGTCACGACGCCGTTCGCGCTGTTCTTTGCGGGGCTTCTTCTGCCCCGGGCCACGGCCCGCCCCGGCCCCTTCCCCGCGCGATGCGCGAGGAGTAGGGCCCGGGGCGTGAGCGGTCATGATACAAACACGCTCCAGCGGCCGGTGACTCGCCCCAGCTCCCGGCACGCACTGTGTGCCGGGAGTTGGGGCGAGGTGGTGGGAGTCATGTATCTATTATCTCACAAATCGTACAAATATTCGGGAAATGTTATCCACAGATTCGAACGTAGAGACCCCGAAAAGAGGGCCTGTGGACGAAGATAATTCACTGCTGCAGTGATCCATGTGAATCGACGTTGCGCCCGCATCTCGCCGTGCACAAAAAATATTTAGATGCACGGGAATATAAATTCTTGAAGTGCCGTTGACCCTATGTGAGGCCGCACAACCTGGCCGCTTCACTTTGTTAGTCACACTTTGTTAGTCACACTCGGAAGGCACAGCATGTCGAACACCGCAGCACAGATCACCGCAGCACAGATTCCCGGTTACCGCGCAGGTACCTGGATCATTGACCCCACGCACTCAGAAGTTGGTTTCTCGGTGCGCCACCTCGCGATCAGCAAGGTAAAGGGCAAGTTCGAGAACTTCACGGCCACGTTTGAGACGGCCGAGAACCCGCTCGACTCGAAGGTAACGGCCTCGGCAGAGGTGGCGTCGATCAATACGAACGAGAAGAACCGTGACGGGCACCTGCGTACGGGCGACTTCTTCGCGGCCGACGAGCACCCCGAGCTCTCCTTCGTGTCGACCGGCGCACGCGCCGAGGGCGGCGACTTCTACGTGGACGGTGAGCTGACGATGCGCGGTGTGACGAAGCCCGTCAGCTTCGCTTTCGAGTTCGGTGGCTTCGGTGAGGACCCCTACGGAAACTACAAGGTCGGCTTCACCGCGACCTCGGTCGTGAAGCGCGAGGACTTCGGTCTGACCTGGAACGCGCCGCTTGAAAAGGGCGGCCTGCTGCTCGGTTCAGACGTCACGATCACGCTCGACGTACAGGCGGCGCTGCAGGCGTAATCGCCAGAGCTAGTCGAGTTCGCCCGTGATCCGGCCCCGCACGCGCCGCAGATCCTCCATCAGTGAGCCCACCAGCACCCAGTGTGTGAGGCTTGGCCGGGGGATCGTGTACGGCGCCGTGAGTGCGGGCGGCTCGACAGGCTCACCCTCGGTCGCGTGCGCGAGCCGCGTGAGATCGTGAGCGGCCCGGCGCATCTCATCGGCCATGCCAGTGACCGTGGGGTCTGTGGCCAGGTCGGGGGAGTATAGGTCGCTGAGCGCCCGCGCCATGCCAATCACCTGCGTCACGATCGGCTGCAACCGTTGAAACTGGTCGTCGTCTTCGGCGAGCGCCTCGCGGTAGCGGCGGCTGCGCGGATTAAACCTCAGACTCTCGCGCGCCTGTCGTAGCAACTGGTGCACGCGGGTACGCTCGGACTGCAGCGCGCGAGCGTCGGCGAGCATCTGGGCGAGCCACGCTGAGTCACGCGGGGTCGTGAGCCCGTCGGCGATCTCTTCGAGTACGAGTGCGGCGTCGTCGGTGAGCAACACAATCGCTTCGTGCACCGACGAATTGCGCACGGGGGCGATCACGAGCGCATTGATGAGCACGCCGATCGCCGCGCCAATGGCGGTCTCGACGAGCCGCTCCACCCCGTAGTGCAGCTGCAAACCGCCGAGCGCGATCATGAGCAGCGCGCTGATCGCGATCTGGTTTGCGGAGGAGGGCGTCATGCGTAGTAGCCAGCCCACCGCCATGGCCGCGGGAATCGCGGCAATGAAGAGCCAGGGCTGGTTCCCAAACAGGGATCCGGCGCCGATCGCGACAGACACCCCGATGAGCACGCCGATGACGCGCTCGATACCCTTCGTGAGCGACTGATCGACGTTATCTTGCATCACCAAGAGAGCGGCGATCGCCCCAAAGATGGGCAGCTGTTCGGTGAAGATTGCACCGCACACAAACCAGGTCAGAATCGACGCGGCCGCTCCCTTGAGTAGCTGAAACCACGAGGGCCGCACCTTAACGGTGAACCGCCCGGTGAGGTCGCGTTCGAACCGGCGCCAGGGCCGCGTGACCGGGCCGGTCACAGCAGGTTGAGCTTTCTCAGCTCCTCGCGCAGGGTGGCGCCGTCGGGGCCGTAAACCCAGGGCACACCGCTCGTGCTGCGGTTGACGCGCGCCTTCGAGCGCCCGCCCGCGAGCACCGCCTCGCCGATCGACAGCTGCCTAATGAGGACGGCGGCGACATTCTCGGGATGCTCGCGGGCAAACTCGTGGTACAGCCGCTCGTCGTTTTGGCCGTCGTCACCGATGAGGATCCAGCGCATGTCAGGAAATTCGCGCGCAATGCGCTGCAGTTCGCGGCGTTTGTGCTCTTGGCCGCTGCGAAACCAGCGGTCGTGGGTGGGGCCCCAGTCGGTGAGCAGCAGCGGGCCCATCGGGTACAGGTTGCGGGCGAGAAACCGGCTCAGGGCGGGCGCCGCGTTCCAGGCGCCGGTAGAGAGGTAGACGACGGGGCTGCCGGGGTGGTGCGCGGTGATGTGGTCGAGCATTACGGCCATGCCGGGCGTTGCGCTGCGCGCGTGCTCGTCGAGCACAAAGCTGTTCCAGGCCGCCACGAAGGGCTTGGGGAGTGCCGTGATGAGAATCGTGTCGTCCACGTCAGAGATCACCCCGAGCTGCGCACGCGGGTCGACGATCTTGACGGGGGCGTCGGCGGCCTCGCTGTCGCCCGCCTGCAGGGTTACCGTGTGCCAGCCTGCCGCAAGCGAAACGGGCACGATCGAATCGATCACGCCACCGCGGTCGGCGACCACTTCGGCCACGTGTACGCCGTCAATGAGCACCTGCACGGGCTGGTGCGGCACCGACAGGCTCGTAAACGTGCGCCATCCGCGCACGCGCGACACGGCGGCGACGTCTGGCCGAAACCGGGTGTGCTCGCGGCTCTCGGGGCGCAGGTAGAGCACTCGACCCAGCACGCGCACCCACTCGGTGGTGCCGTACCCAATGTACGGAATCACCGACGGAGTCTTGCCCTTGGCGACCGCTCGCTTGGCTCGGCGCGCGTGCACCCAATCTTCGAGGCGTGCCGCGAAGCGGGGTCGAGAATCGGGCGAAGCGTTCAATGTCACCCAGCTAGTCTACGCGCAAGAACCAACCGTGAGCCTGGCAGCTCGGCGGGCACCTCGGTGTGCGTGATCAGCAACACCGACCGGTCTGGGGGCAGCGCGCCCAGCAGGTCGCGCAGCAAGCGATCGGCGAGCGGGGCGTCGACGCCCGCCGTGGGTTCGTCGAGCACTACCACTGCGAAGTCTGCGAGCAGCACGCGCGCGAGCGCGATGCGCTGCGCCTGGCCGCCCGACACGAGCGCACCGCGCTCGCCAATCCACGCATCAAGGCCACCGCGTGAGGCCGCCCACTTGTCGAGTCCCACGCGCGCGAGCACCGCCCACAGCTCCTCGTCGGTCGCGGTGTCGCGCGCAAACTTCAGATTTTGTCGCAGGTCGGTGTCGAAGAGGTGCGGCTGCTGTTCGCACAGCCCCACGACCCGGCGCACCGCCGCGATCGGCAGGTCTGCTGCTTCGACGCCGCCCAATAGATACGAACCCTCGTACGCGAGAAATCGGGTGAGCGCGAGCGCCAGTGTGCTCTTGCCGGCCCCGCTCTCGCCCGTCACGACGAGCGTCTCGCCCGGCCGCAGCGTCAATGAGACACCCGCTACGGCGTCGGCCGAGGTGCCCGCATGCCGCACCGCGACGTCGCGTAGCTCGATGGTCGTGTCTGTGCCGGTGGTGTCTGTGTTGGGCGCTGCAGCAAGCTCCGGATCCGCCGGCGCAGGCGCCCCCGGCTCGTCCGGCGCCCCCGGCTCGTCCGGCGCCCCCGGCTCGACCGGCGCCCCCGGCTCGACCGGCGAGCTGAGCTCGACCGGCACCTCGGGCGGTACGGCCCCCTCGGTGAGCCGCGCCACGCGCTCGGCGCTCGCGCGCACGGCCCGCGCGGCCACGAGCGCGGCGGGTACCTGTGCGAAGATCTCGAAAACAGCGGCGGGCAGCACGGTGACGGCCGCGATGAGCGGCGCAGACAGACCCGCAGCTCCAGCAACTCCCGCACCGACGCCGCCGGGAGAAACCGCCACGAGCGTCGCGAGGGTCGCAGTGCCCGCGCCCACCGCGAGGATCGCGCCCGTGCGCCCCGCGCCTGCCGCCCGCCCCAGCTGAATGCGTGCCAGCTCGGCCTCAGCCGCGTGAATCGTCTCGCGCGATTGCCCGAGCGCGTCAAAGGCCGCGAGCGTTTCTGAGCGGGTGAAGCGTTCGAGCAGCGCATCGCTGAGCCGGGCGCGTGCGGCCGCGAGCGCGCGATCGTATTCGCCCGACGTGCGGGCGGCGAGCCACACGGCGAGTGCTCCCGAGATAGCGAGCGCGAGCGCGAGCACAAGGGCCGCGATCGGGGCGATGAGGGCGACAACCACGAGTGACAGCACAACAACGATGCTGCTCGTGATCAGCGGCCCGCGCACGCGCAGCGGTTCGTCTTGCAGCTGGTCGACGTCGTCAACGAACGCTGCGAGGAGTTCGCCGCGGCGGCTCGTGGGCAGCGCCCCGGGCACGCGCGGTACGAGGGAATCAAAGGTGGCGGCGCGCAGCGGGGCCAGCTGGGCGAGCGCGGCGTCGTGCGTCGCGAGCCGGTGCACGTAGCGCAGCGCGGCCCGGCCGATCGCGAGCGCGCGCACCCCCACGATCGCAAAGGTCAGGTGCAGAATGGGTGGCTGCTCGGCAGCGCTCACAATGAGCCACATGCTGAGGCCCAGAAGCCCTACGACGCAGGCATCTGCCAGCACGCCCCAGGCGTTGCCTGCGAGTGCCGCGGGGCGTGGCGGTAGCGCACGCGCAATCACGCGGCGCGCCTCGGGGGTGGTGGCGTGAGCGCTCACTGGGCGACCTCCTGTATCTGAGCGTCAATGGTCACGACGCTATCGGCCGCGGCGAGCACGGCGGGCCGGTGGCTTACAACGAGCACGGCCCGGCCCGCCGCGGCCTCGGCGCGCAGCGCACGCATCACGCGCGCCTCGGTGTCTGCGTCGAGCGCCGAGGTCGGTTCGTCGAGCATGAGGAGCGGGGCCGATCTGGCCCACGCGCGGTAGAGCCCGCGGGCGATCGCCACGCGCTGCGCCTGCCCGCCCGAAAGGCCCGCGCCTAACGCTCCGAGCTCGGTACTCGGGGCGAGCTCGGCAAGCTGTGCGGCGGCGAGCGCGCGCTGCACGAGTTCCGGATCAGGCCTAGCCTCACCCAGCGCCACGTTGTGGGCGACGGTGCCCCGGGCGAGGTCGGGCCGCTGGCCCACCCACGATACGGTGGCGGGGCGTTCGAGGGAGCCCGAGGTGTAACTCGCGAATCCGAGTACGGCAGCGATGAGGCTCGACTTACCGGCGCCCGAGGGGCCCGCAAGGGCCACGATTTCGCCGGGGGCGACGCTGAGCGAGACGGGGCCAGACACGGCGTGGCCGCCGCGGGTGACGACGAGGTCGCGCACTAAGAGGGCGGGGGTGGATCCTGCGACTCGTTCCTCGCGCAGGATGACAGGGGAGGGGGTGGCCTCGCGCAGGATGACCGGGGAGGGAGTAACCTCGCGCTGACTCCCTCCGTCATGCTGCGCGAGCCTGCGAGTCGCAGCATCCATCGTGCCAAAGACGTCTGCCACGGCGGCCAGCCCCTCGGTGGAGGCGTGAAAGGCTGCGCCGACCTGTCGAATGGGAATGAACGCCTCGGGCACGAGCAGCAGCACGAAGAGGCCCAGCGCGAGCGGAAACGCGCCGTCGACGAGCCTCGTGCCCACGGTCACGGCGACGAGGGCGATCGAGAAGGTGCCGGCGAGATCGAGTACGAACCCCGAGAGAAATGTGACGCGCAGCACCTTCATGGTGCGGCCGCGGTAGTCGTCTGCTTCGCGGGCGATACGTGCGGCCTGCCGGTGCTCGCGGCGAAAAATCTTGAGCGTCGACAGCCCCTCGACGGCGTCGAGAAAGGAGCCCGAGAGCCTGCGCAGCTGGGCCCATTGCCGGTCTTGCACCTGCTTGGTGGCGAGCCCGATGAGCACCATGAAGAGGGGGATGATGGGAAAGACGATGAGCACAGTGACACCGCTGACCGGGTCTGCGGCGAAGATCGCGGCGACGAGCACGGGGGTGGCGATGGCGGTGAGGATCAGTTGCGGTAGGTAGCCCGAGAAGTAACCGTCGAGGGCGTCGAGGCCGCGGCCGAGCACCGTGGTGGTGTCTGCCGCAGGGGTGCTCGGGCCCGAGCCCTGGGCTGCCGCGTCGAGTGCGTCGAGTGCGGCTGCCCGCAGCTGTGCCTTCGCGCGTACGGCGCCGCGGGCCGCCGACACGTCCATCGCCCAGCCGGCGGCGGCGCGCACGGTGAACGCGGCCGCGGCACCTGCGAGGAGCCAGGGCAGCTGGCCCGGATCCGGAGCATTCTCACCGATGCGACCCGCGCCGCCCCCCGCCCCGCCCAGGAGGGGCAGCAGCGCCGCGGTGAGCGCGTGCGCGAGCAGCCAGCACCAGGCGACGGTCGCGAGCGTGCGTACGAGGCCGAAGCCCCCGCCGAGCGCGAGGACGCGGCGCGCGGCGGAGGCGTGGCGGAGGAGGCGCGGATCGAGTGGCTTCATGCTCAGGCGGCCGCGACGGGGGTGGGCGCGGTGTCGGCTGGGATCTGCGCGCGCGAAAGGCGCTTGCGGAAGATCCAGTAGGTCCATGCCTGGTAGGCGATGACGAGCGGCATAGTGAACGCGGCCGTCCAGGTCATCAGTTCGAGCGTCTTCTGGGAGCTTGCGGCGCCCGCGATTGACATCGAGTAGGTCGGGTCAATGCTCGAGTGCATGACGTTGGGAAACAGCGCCATGAAGATCGCGAGCAGCACGAATGTGATCGCGACGGTGTTGCCCGTGAACGCCCATCCCTCGCGGCCGCCGAGGTTGGCGAGCCAGGCGGCGATGAGGGCGACCGCGGCGACCGCCGATGTGAAGATGATGAGCCATGCGGTGTCGCTCGAAGCGTGCTGCATGATCGTCCACGCGAGGAAGGCGGCGCCCACGATGATCGTGGCGATGCCCGCCTTGGCGGCGAGCGCGCGTGCGTCATCGCGCATCTTGCCGGTCGTTTTGAGCGCGATGAACACGAGCCCGTGGGTGAAGCAGAGCAAAAGCATCGCGAGGCCGCCGAGCAGACCGTAGGGGTTCAGCAGCGTGAAGAGCGTGCCCTCGTAGATCCAGCCGCCGCGCTCCATCGGTGCGATGGGCACGCCCTGGGCGAGGTTTGCGAACGCGACGCCCCAGAGAAACGGCGGCAGCACGGAGCCCCAGAAGATGAACCGGTCAAACCACTTCGTCCACGCTTCGCCCTTGCCCTGGTGGCGGTATTCGAACGAGACGCCACGCAAAATGAGCGCGACGAGAATGAGCAGCAGAGCGAGGTAGAAGCCCGAGAACATCGTGGCGTACCACTCGGGGAACGCGGCGAAGATCGCGGCGCCCGCGACGATCAGCCAGGTCTCGTTGAGATCCCAGACCGGGCCGATCGTGTTGATGATCATGCGGCGGTCGGTGTTGTCTTTACCGAGAAAGGGCAGGGCCATGCCCACGCCAAAGTCGAAGCCGTCGAGCACGAAGTACCCGATCAAGAAGACGCCGACGATCAGAAACCATACGGTTGTGAGTTCCATGGTGTGTGATGTCCGTTCTAGTAGACCGTCGCGAGGGACTGGTGATCGGGCTCGCCGTTGGCGTCATCAGCGATCTCGGGCGGCCCCTCCTTGGCGGCCTTCGCGAGCAGTTTGAACTCGACGACGGCGAGCGCGCCATAGACGAGGGTGAACACCGACAGCGACACGAGCACCGCCCAGGCGGGTACGCCCGGTGAGACCCCCTGTTCAGTGGTCATCACCCCAAACACGATCCAGGGCTGGCGGCCCATCTCGGTGAAGACCCAGCCGACGAGCGACGCGAGCATGGGCAGCGGGGCCGTCCAGATGGCGACGCGCCACACCCAGGTGGGCAGCTGCGTGTTCTTGCGGGTGATCCAGAGGCCCACGAGCGACACGAGTGCGGCAATGGCGCCCAGGCCGATCATCCAGCGAAACGCCCAGTAGGTGACCCAAATGATGGGGGCGAACTGCCCGTCGGTGGGGCAGGTGAGCAGCGAGTCGGGGCTGCCGCAGTACATGGCCGTGTAGTCGGCCTGCAGGTCACGGATCCCCTCGACGGTGCCGTCGAAGGAGTTCGTGGCGAGCACCGATGCGAGGTACGGGATGCGCACCGAGAAGATTTCGTGTGCGCCGTCGGGGGTGCCGAGGCTGAACAGCGAGAACGAGGCGTCTCGGCCCGAGACGGTGTCGTACATCGCTTCGGCGGCCGCCATCTTCATGGGCTGCGTTTCGCTCATCACCACGCCGAGGGAGTGACCCGACAGCCCCACGCCGATAAACGCGAGAATGTTGGCGACCGCGCCAAATCGCAGCGTCGTGCGCATTTCGTCGACGAACTGGTTGCGCTTCAAGTGCCACGCCGCGACGGCCACCATGACGGTGCCGGCGAACATGACGGCGGCGAAGATGGTGTGCGGAAACTGGGTGAGGGCGACGGGGTTGAGCAGCACCGCGCCAATGTCGGTGAGCTCGGCGCGACCCTTCTCGGGGTTCAGCTCGTAGCCGACCGGGTTTTGCATGAACGCGTTGGCGGCGAGAATGAAGTAGGCCGAGAGTACGCTGCCGATCCAGACGCACCAGATGGTGGCGGCGTGCACCTTCTTGGGTAGCTTGTCCCAGCCAAAGATCCACAGGCCTATGAAGGTCGCCTCGAAGAAGAAGGCGATGAGGCCCTCCATTGCGAGCGGGGCGCCAAAAATGTCGCCGACGAAGCGTGAGTAGTTTGACCAGTTCATGCCGAACTGAAACTCCTGCACGATGCCGGTGACGACGCCCATCGCAAAGTTGATGAGAAACATCTTGCCAAACAGCTTCGTGAGGCGCAGGTACTTCGCGTTGCCCGTCTTGACCCACGTGGTCTGCAAAATGGCGACCAGCAGGGCCATGCCCACGGTGAGGGGCACGAAGATGAAGTGGTACAGCGTGGTGAGGCCAAATTGCCAGCGCGCAAGGGCCAGCGGGTCGAGTTGCTCGATCATATGTTGCTCCACAGTGCAGGGAACGCGCGCTGTGCAAACTGCTGCACGGCAGGATCCACGTAAGGGATCCGGTCACTCCCTTAGTGAGATCCGCTACGAGATGTCATTCTCGCCGGAGCGCCGACCGGTGGTTCGGCCCCCAAATTCTATTGAATTACCAGGTCAGAGGCGACTTCGCTTCGACGTCGAGAGACTTTTATCTTGATGCCAAACTAGAAATATTTCGATGCCGAGCGAGAACTATTTCGACGCCAAGAGAAACTGCTGGCTCGAAGTGCTCTGGGCCGTGGAGTTTGGGACGCGAGGCGCCGTGGCGGTCGGCACCCCGCATGCAATTTGCACTCCTACAGGAGATCTGCACTCCTGCAGGACTGAAACCTGCATTCGATCCTGCGCGAGTGCGGATCTCCTGCACTAGTGCAAATCCATGACAGCGACTACACATCACTACCGGCGCCAAGGCGCTACGCGAGCACCGGCTCCCACGTCTGATCGAAGAGGTCGCGAAACTCGGTGAACCGCGCCGACACGATCGGCATCTGCACGCCGTCGATCGCGATGACCGGGCGAATGCCGTGCAGGGCATTCACGGCCCACACCTCGAGCGACGCAAGTTCGGCAGGCGTCGTGTGCCCCGGCTTCAGCGGGGTGCCGAGCCGCGAGGCAATCGCCGACACGATCGCCTCGGCGACCGAGGGCACCCGCTCGTGCGAGGCCGATGTGAAGCCCGCGCCCGTCTTGTCCCACCACACGAGGCTCGTCGTGGTGCCCTCAATGATCTGCTGCTGCGAGATCGGCCCAGCGGGCGCGCCATCACCCGGCTCGACGAGCAACACCTCGCCCCCGGCCTGCCGCATCAGCGACGCATACAGCTCAATGTTGGGGCCCTTGCGGTGCGGGTGGGTCACTGCGCCCCGGCGTTCGACCGACGTGACCTCAATCGTGCTCCGGATCTCTGGGAGCGGGCGCAGTTCAAGCGCCAGGTCGAGCGCCCTGCGCGCGCCGCTCTGCGGTGACCCTACCGAGTAGTCCCAGAGTTCGAGCCGGGGAAAACTGCCGACGGCGCGCGCGGGGTGCGTGCGCACGGCCTGTTCCATGAGGTGTTCGGCGATGTGCGTGCGGGCCGACACTAGAAACTCGTCGATCTCGTCTTCGGTGATGGTGTGGCTCGCGGGTGACCCGCCTTTGTGCGCGTGCTCAGCAAACTCGGCAGACGCGGTCAATACCGCGTTACGGAATCGGGCGAGGTGCAGCGAAAACCCGCGCACCTCGGCGGTGCCGCCGCGCAGACGCGCACGAAAGGAATCTGCGACGACGAGCGAACGGGCGGCAGGGGTGCCGAGAGAATCGTGCTCTGGCGACGACGCGGTCATACTGCGAGCGTACCAGTGTGCTTCACCCCGACTACGCTGGGGTGGTGCAGAAATCAGTCGCACGCGGTACGCGGCGAATCATCCCCGGTCAGTTTGACGCCGAAGCGCTCGCGCGCGCCCTCGCGGCGACAGGCGAGGCGTGGTGTTGGCTCGACGGCGCAGCGCCCGCACCGGGTGAGCCCGGTGTCAGCTATTTCGGCGTGACCGACCACGTGATGAACGCCCAGCCCGGGCGAGAACGCGAGTTTCTGACGAGGCTTGGGGAGGCACGTTCGCGGGCGGCAACCGGCGGCGAGGGGGCCTTTCACTCCGGCTGGGTGGCGGCGCTCGGCTACGAAATGGGCGTCGCGCTCATGGGCATCACCCCTGCAATCGACGACGCGCCCCCCGCGTTCGCGCTGCGGCTCGACGTGGTGCTCGCGCTCACAGGCTCCAGCGTCGAGCTGCGCGCCGACACGGCCGAAGCGATCGACGACTGGCTCGCCCGGCACGAGGGCACCCTCGAGCGTGCCGCTCGGGGCGAGCGCGACACCGCTCGGGGCGCAGCGCCCGGCCCGGCGCAGGCCGCTGCACGCTGGCGGCGATCCGGAGCCGACTATGCCGCGCAGGTCACCGCATGCCAGCGCTCGATCGCGGCGGGCGACGCCTATGTGCTGTGCCTCACCGACACCGCGACGAGCGAGGGCCGGTTCGACCCGGTAGATATTTACGCGCGCCTGCGGGCGACGGGAACCGCGACCCGCGGCGGCGTGATCGTCGCGGGCGATCGCGCGCTCGTGAGCGCGAGCCCCGAGCGGTTCTTGAGCGTGCGGGGTCGCTGCGTCGCGACGCACCCTATCAAGGGGACAAGGCCCCGCGGTCACGACGCCCTAAGCGACCGGGTGCTCGCGGCCGAGCTCGCTCACGACCCCAAGGAGCGGGCCGAGAATCTGATGATCGTCGACCTGATGCGCAACGATCTCAGCCGCGTGTGCGACGCCGGATCAGTGGGCGTGCGCGCGTTTCTCCAGGTCGAGGAGCACCCCCACGTGCACCAACTGGTGAGCTCGGTCGAGGGTCGCCTCGCGACGGGTAGGAGCGCGGTCGACGCGGTCGAAGCGTGTTTTCCGGGCGGGTCGATGACGGGGGCGCCGAAGCGGCGCGCCGTCGAACTACTGGCGGTGCTCGAGGCCGGGCCGCGCGGGCTGTACTCGGGCTGCTTTGGCTGGTTTGACGACGGGGGTGATGCTGAGCTTGCGATGACGATTCGCGGGGTCGAACTGCGCGGGCTTCTCGCGCCGAGGCAGCGCGCGCTCGTGGGCGCGGGTGGGGGAGTGACGGCCGATTCTGACGCTGAATCTGAGCGCGCCGAGAAAGATCTGAAGGCGGCTTCGATCCTTGCTGCGCTCGCGTAGCCGCGCGTTCATGCAGCTGCCCAGGTCGCGGTATCCTTGACGGGTGTATGTCCGCTTGAGCGGACTCTTGCGAACAAGATCGAGGTGTGTGTGACTGAGCAGGGGCGTGAAGCCGAAGGCTACGACTTCAAGACAATTCAGGATCGGTGGCTACCGGTCTGGGACGAGCTGAAGCCGTTTGAGGTCACAAACGAGGCGACGGATCGCCCCACCAAGTACGTGCTCGACATGTTCCCGTACCCCTCGGGTGACCTGCATATGGGGCACGCTGAGGCGTTCTGCTTCGGTGACGTGATGGCGCGCTACTGGCGCGGCCAGGGCTATGACGTGCTGCACCCGATCGGCTGGGACTCGTTTGGGCTGCCCGCCGAGAACGCCGCGATTAAGCGTGGCATCGACCCGCGCCAGTGGACCTACGAGAACATTGCGCAGCAGAAGGCGTCGTTCCGCATCTACGCGCCGTCGTTCGACTGGAGCCGTGTGCTGCACACGAGCGATCCTGAGTACTACAAGTGGAACCAGTGGATCTTCCTGAAGATGTACGAGAAGGGTCTCGCCTACCGCAAGGCGAGCTGGGTCAACTGGGACCCGGTAGACCAGACCGTGCTCGCGAACGAGCAGGTGCTCGCCGACGGCACGTCAGAGCGCTCGGGCGCAATGGTCGTGAAGAAGAAGCTGACGCAGTGGTACTTCCGCATCACCGACTACGCGGATCGCCTGCTCGACGATCTCGATCAGCTCGAGGGCCGCTGGCCCTCGAAGGTGCTCAATATGCAGCGCAACTGGATCGGCCGCTCGCGCGGAGCCGAGGTTGAGTTTGAGATTGAGGGCCGTGAGGCAAAGGTGCCCGTGTTCACGACGCGCCCCGACACCCTGCACGGCGCCACCTTTATGGTCGTGGCCCCCGACTCTGATCTGGCCGCTGAGCTTGCCGCAGGAGCCTCGGCTGAGTCGCGCGAAGCTTTTCAGGAGTACCTGGCCGCGACGCAGAAGCAGACTGAGATTGAGCGCCAGAGCACCGAGCGCGAAAAGACGGGCGTGTTTCTCGACCACTTCGCGGTGAACCCCGTGAACGGCGAGCGCATTCCCGTGTGGGCCGCCGATTACGTGCTCGCTGACTACGGTCACGGTGCGATCATGGCCGTGCCCGCGCATGACCAGCGCGACCTCGACTTTGCGCTGAAGTTCGACCTGCCCGTGCGTGTGGTTGTTGACGTGCGTGACGAAGACGGTGCGGCGCTACCCGATCCGTCCGAGAGTGGCGTTGCGACCTCGGGTGACGGCGTGCTCGTCAACTCGGGTGAGCTCGACGGCTTGGGTAAGACCGAGGCTATTGCCAAGGCTGTTGAAGTGCTCGAGGCGCGCGGCACCGGCCGTGCCACGACCAACTACCGCCTGCGCGACTGGCTGATCTCGCGCCAGCGCTACTGGGGCACCCCCATTCCGATTCTGCACGGTACCGGCGACAACGAGGGTGCGATGCGCCCGGTTGACACCGCGGCGCTGCCGGTTGAGCTGCCGTCGACCGAGGGGCTCGACCTGAAGCCGAAGGGCTCGTCGCCGCTCGGAGCGGCCCACGAATGGGCGAACGTCACCGACGAAGAGGGCGTCGCCTGGACCCGCGACGCCGACACGATGGACACGTTCGTCGACAGCTCGTGGTACTTCTTGCGCTACCTGTCAGCGCAAGATAGCTCGCAGCCGTTTGACCCCGCGTCGGCCAAGAAGTGGGGCCCCATCGATCAGTATGTGGGCGGCGTCGAGCACGCGATCTTGCACCTGCTCTACTCGCGCTTCATCACGAAGGTGCTGTTCGACCTCGGCTACGTCGACTTTGAAGAGCCGTTCATGGACATGCTCAACCAGGGCATGGTGCTGCTCGACGGCGCGAAGATGTCGAAATCAAAGGGCAACCTGGTCGAGTTTGCGTCTGAGCTGCAGGCGCACGGCGCAGACGCGCTGCGCGTGACGCTCGCGTTCGCGGGCCCGCCCGAGGACGACATTGACTGGGCCGACGTGTCGGTGCAGGGCTCGGCGAAGTTCTTGGCACGCGCGTGGCGCATCGCCGACGACGTGCAGTCAGGCGGCGCACCCGCGGGCGTCGACTTCGCGGGCAGCGATAAGGCACTGCGCAAGCACACGCACCAGTTGCTGGCTGACGCCCCCACGCTCACCGAACAGTACAAGTTCAACGTCGTGGTTGCCCGCCTCATGGATCAGGTGAACTTTACCCGCAAGGCGATCGACTCGGGGTGCGGTGTCGCCGACCCGGCCGTACGCGAGTCGGCTGAAGCGATCGCAATGATCCTGTCGCTGTTTGCGCCCTACGCGGCCGAAGACATGTGGGCCAAGCTCGGGCATGAGCCGACCGTGGCGCTTGCCACCTGGCCGAAGGCAGACCCGGCGCTGCTCGTCGAAGACGAGGTAACGATGGTTGTGCAGGTCGACAAGAAGGTGCGCGACCGGCTGACGCTGCCCGCTTCGGTGACCGAGGCCGAGGCTGAGGCGGCAGCACGTGCAAGCGACGCCGTGCAGCAGGCGATTGGTGATCGCGAGATCGTCAAGGTCGTGGTGCGCGTGCCGAAGATCGTGAGCATCGTCACGAAGCCCGCCGCGTAACACGGCATTCTGGTGACTCGGGCCGGGCGCTCCTCTAAGACAGGGGAGCGCCCGGCCCGAGTCGTCCACAGCCCCTCTTAGCGGGGTATATTTGGCGAGTTATGCACACCTGCGTGAATCATCTGGCGACGTAGGCCGGGGCGAAGTACGGTGCGGGTATGTGCCCCAGGTCGCGCCCAGCTCACGCTCGGCAGGAGCCGCCGCAGTTGCTCCCCGAAGACGTGCTGTCGAGCGAGCGCTGGCGTTCGCGAGTCGGAGCTGCCGGTGCACGGAGAACTCTGGGTGCTGGCTCCCGTGGCAGCGCCAGCGACGCGCGGGCGGCCGCAGACACCGAGGCGTTCGAGCGAGCGCCCGGTCTATCACTGCGCATACGTCTCGTGCGGGCGGTGCGCGCCCCGGTGCTCGCGGGGGTGGCCGTGTTTGTGGTGGCCGTGGTGGCGACTATTGGTATTGCAGTCGCTGGTTCACTTGGGGCGCAGCTGCCGGGTGAGAGACCCGCACCTGATTCGACGACGCAGGCATTAGAAGATGCGGCAGCGCAGGGAGCGTTTGAGTCGCCCGCGTCGGCCGCGTCGTCTGCTGGGAGTGACTCGAGTGCCGATACAAGCACGAGCGTCGTAGGCGAGGTCTACGTACACGTCGTAGGGGCGGTCGGCACTCCCGGGGTCGTGAAGCTGCGGGCAGGCGCGCGCGTGCAAGACGCGATTGACGCCGCCGGCGGCCCCACAGAGGAGGCAGTGCTTGCGGGGGTCAACCTGGCGCGTGTCGTGGCTGACGGCGAACAGTTGCTGGTGCCAGACGCCGAGGCGCTCGAGGCCATGGCAGCCGCCGCGAGTGCAGGCGCTGACGCAGGCGCTGACGCCGGTGCTGGGGCGGCGGGCGACGCCGGTGCAACGGCGAGCGCAAGCCCCCAGGGCAGCTCAGGTGCCCAGGGCAGCGCGAGCCTCGTCAACATCAACACGGCCGATGCGGCGCTGCTCGAGACGCTACCTCGCGTGGGCCCGGCCCTCGCAGGGCGCATTATCGATTGGCGCACACAAAACGGCGGCTTTCAGAGCGTGGATCAACTGCTCGAGGTTTCGGGGATCGGGGTGAAAACTCTCGAGGGGTTTCGTGACCGGGTGACAGTGTGAAGTCACCGCCGGGGCTGTGGCGGGTGCTTGCGCCGGCCGGCGCGACGTGGGCGCTCGCGGCGGGATCGATCGTGCTACCGGGCAGCTGGTGGGTGCTTATCGTGGTGGGAGTCTGCATCGGCATGGCCGCCATGGTTATTGCTGCGCTTACCTCAAAGGACCATGCCGCGCAGCTTCTCGCTTTCGCTGGTGTGCTCGCGGCACTGCTGCTCTTGACCGGCGCGCGCATTGGCGTGGCTGAGATACACAGGGTGGCGCCGGTGCTCGACGCCGCCATCGAAGCGTCTGATCGAGTCGAGTTTCGAGTGCAGCTGACCGATTTCGCCCAGCTCGAAGCGGGCAGCGAGCTCGCGCAGCTCACGGGCTGGGTGCCCGCCACGGTGCTCGAGTACGGCGGCGGGGGTGGTCGTGCTGACGCCACGGCAGCCACCAGAACGCCCGTCGTGCTCTGGCTGCAGCGTGCCACCCAAATCCGGGCGCCCGAACAGAGCGAACCTCGGCAAGGGGGTTCCGAGAGCTCGACGTCCAATCAAGTGACCGCCAGAGACGCCGCGCACTGGGCGCCGGGCACTGAGCTGATAGTCGTGGGGGAGCCTGTGCCGCTCGAGTCGACATCGAGCGCCGCGTACGGTGTGCGCGTCACCGGGTATTACACCGTGAGTGAGGCGCGCGGCCCGGTGCTTATTGCGGCGACGCTGCGCTTCCAACTGCGAGCCGCGGCCGAGCGTGTGCCGGGCGCCGAGCTCGTGCCGGGCTTCGCGGTCGGAGACACGGCGCTCGTGGGCCCCGAGCTTGAGGCCAACATGCAGGCGAGTTCACTCACTCACCTTGTCGCTGTCTCGGGTGCGAACTGTGCCCTCGTCACGAGTGGGGCTATTTGGGTGCTGTCGTGGCTGGGGGCTGGGCGGCGTCTGCGGGCGGTGGTCGCGGGGTTAGCGCTCGCCGGGTTTGTGGTGGTCGTGGGCCCCGATGCGAGTGTACAGCGCGCGGCGATCATGGGCGCTGTGTTGCTCGCGTCGAACTTTGGGGGCAACCGGGCCACTGCGCTCCCCGCCCTGGGCATTGCTATCGCGGTGTTGCTTGTGCTTGATCCGTGGCAGGCTTGGCACCCCGGGTTCGCGCTGTCGGTGGTGGCGACGGGCGGCATTATTCTGTGCGCGCCCGCCTTCACAGAGGCGCTGCGCCGCGTAGCGCGCATCCCGGCTTGGGTTGCGCTGCCCTTCGCGGTCGCGGCCGCGGCGCAGCTCGCCTGCGGGCCGCTGCTGTTGCTGCTGCAAGACGGGATCCCCGCCGCGGGCCTTCTCGCGAACGTGCTGGCGGGCCCGGCGGCGCCAGCGGGCACCGCGCTCGGTCTGCTGGCGCTGCTTGCAGCCCCCGTATCGGGCGCTGCGGCGCACACACTCGTGTGGCTCGCGAGCCTGCCCGCGCGGTGGGTAGAAGAAACGGCGCGCATCACGGCGGGGCTGCCGGGTGCCCGCTGGGAATGGGTGACGGGTGTGCCGGGCGCGCTCTTGCTCGCGGTCGCGGAGGCCCTCGCGATCGTGGCGTGGCTGCTGGCGACCGGCCGTCTCACCCGGCACGAAATGCGGGTGCGGCGCCCCTGGGAGCCCGACATCCCTGGTCCCCGGGTGCTGCGCAGATGGGTGTCGGTGCTAGCTGGCTGTGCCGCTGGCGTGTTCGTCGGGCCGACCCTCGTGGCACCCGCCGTCGAGCAGGCGGGTACACCAGCCGATTGGGTGGTGGTGGCGTGCGATGTGGGGCAGGGCGACGCGCTGCTCTTGCGCGGGCCTGACGCACGTCCCGGCGAAGCGGTCCTCGTCGACACCGGAGACGATGACAAGCTGCTGCGCGACTGCCTCAGGCTTTTCGGGGTCACGCGCATTGCGCTGCTCGTGCTCACGCACGATCATCTCGATCACACGGGCGCGCTCGATGCGGTGGCCGCGCTCACCGAGACGGCGCTGATCGGGCCCGCGGCCCGCAACAGCGAGGCGCCCGCCGATCACGCCGCTGCCAGCCCGCTTCACGTGCGGCTTGCCGCGCACGGCGTGCCGACGGGCGTCACTGGGGCGGGGGCGGCTGGCTCGCATGCGGGTGTTGACTGGTTCATGCTCGCTCCGGATCCCCTCCTCACGCCCGCGTCAGCTAACGACTCGAGCCTGGTGATGCGCGCTGAAATGGGGGAGCGCAGCGTGCTGCTACTGGGAGACACGGGAGAAGAATCCCAGGCCATGTTGGCTAATGCGATGCGCCGGGCGGGCATTGAAGCATTGTTACAGGCTGACACAGTGAAGGTGGCTCACCATGGTTCGCGTGACCAGCGGGAGGGCATTTACGAGACCGTAGGTGCCACGCTGGCGCTCGTCTCGTCGGGGGCGGGCAACAGCTACGGCCACCCGGCCCCCGCGACGCTCAGCGCGCTCGCGTCGGCGGGCACTCGGGTGCTGCGCACTGACGAACTGGGATCGATCGCGGTGCTCGCGGGCGAACGCCCGGGCGCCGGCACGCCCCTTGATCCGGCACTGCCTCGAATCTGGGCCAGCCGCGGCGGTAACGCGCGCAGCGACGAATAGCCGTGCGGCCTGCTTCAGCCCGAGCGCAACAAGGCAGGGTCAGCAATAAGGTACGGCAGCTCCACCGTCCTTGACGTCGAAACGAATTTCGTCCGTGAGACGGTCGCCGATCGGCGCCTTCTTCGTCGACCGGTCGGTAGTGACTGAGCCTTTCAACCGTACGGCCCGACCCTCCTTCGCGTCACCGGACTGGTCAACGAACGGCAGGTGCGCTGCGTTCAGTGCCCAGTCTTTCGAAGCCTGGGGCTGGCTGCCGTAGTCGATCTACCACGCCCAGGTGTAGAAGACAGGGTTGACGACAACTTGCCGGCGGATGACGCGGCAGCGTTCTCGCGCTGGGAGATGCAGGTGTCTTCGAGGACTGGTCTCATGCACGAGAAGCTCGAAGGGTTTGAAGGTGATTTTGATGCTCCACCGAGATTCTCCCTGGCTGGCGTCCAGGGAAAGTTTGCACTGGCCATAGAGACAGACGACATCTTCTGACCTGACGCCGCTACGCCATCGACGCACATAGTAAAGCCAGCAGGCAAGTAGTACCCCGGGCTGAGCCAGCTTGAGTCAGTGCCGTCTGCGCGCGCAGCGTACGCGGCCCGTTAGCAGCTACTTGCTGATCCCTGAACTGAGTTAAATGAAGTAAGTCATTGTCAGTAGATTGCAGTCGCCTTGAATTATATGGATCAGTACTAGGTCTGGAACGGTGCCCAGCCCACGCGAGTACACCAGTAGTGCGGGAGCGCTCGCGGGGGTGGTGTCAGAGCCTGACACCACCCCCGCTGGGTGCCGAGAACGATGTCGGTACCTAGATGCCGCGCCAGCCGTCCTCGGTTGTGACCAAGAGCTGCTTTTTGTCCAATGATTTATCGCTGGCAATCTCGACAAGGGCGGAACCCACGCTGGCATATGTAAGTGTGGGGAGGCCAGGAACTTTCGCGACTTCCTCCAGTGCCTTGACTGTAGTTGGTGACTTAGGACCAGATTTGAGGTTCACCGGGTAGACCGCAGTCCAGTTCATGTTCAAACTGGGCAACACGGCGGCTTCCGCGAGGGCTTTGTCATTGAATAATTTCTTCACCATGGTGCTGTAGATGGACTGTGCAAACCAGGAAGCTTTAGTTTTGGAGTCTCCTACTCCAAAGCCTGACACCAGTACGAAGCGCTCCACATCGGCCTGACGGGCTGCGGCGGTGATGATCGGGAGTGTCAGCTGAGCGAATCGGCCTGTCGGCGAACCGGCGGTATGGATGATGGCATCAGCACCAGAAAAGGCCTGAGCCATGCTGGATAGATTCTCCAACGATCCGCCAATCGCCGTGAGCCCCGGTGCAGTGGGGACAACCTCTGGACGGCGCACATATGCAGTGACGGTATGACCCGCGTCTAGGGCGGCCTGAACGGTGGCCTGGCCAACATTTCCTGTTGCACCGAGGATTACTATCTTCACGGAATTTCCTTCTGTTGAATTGCTGGACGGTATGGCTTACTTGCGAGTGCCGGGAAGTTCTTGGAGAGAAAAGGAGTAAATGCAGATGTGAGGACCAGTGTTGTTCCCACGGTCGCGGTAATGAGCCCGAGCGTTGCTGCGTTCCACCTACTTGCACCTTGGAATAAGAGTGCGCGAGCCCCATTCGCAAGCAACTGAAGCGGGTTCCAGGGGGGCACCCATTGCTGCCAGAGCGACGGAAGGGTTGGGCACGGGCGCAGAAAAGATGGATGCGGCGCTGAATCCGGTAATGAGTGCTCCAATCGCGGCCATGAAGAGCTGTGCGGTGACTGTCGGCGAAAGAGGAACTTCGTTAAAGTACTTGGTCTCTGCGGCGAGGGGAGACTCGCTCGTCAAGCGCGATCTGGGAGCCCAAGATCTGCCAGGCGATCATTCCGTCAGCAGGGGGGATCGCGTGGATTCATGCTGACCAGCGGTGCCATCAAGAGGGCACCGCGGCTAAAGCGGCAATAATCGCGCACTGAGGCGTGAGCCGACGAGGCCAGGAGGTGGGCGACTTTTTGGAGTTGCTCGACATGTTGTTGCACTCTTTTCATTTGATAACATACGGTACGTATCGTATCTTATGGGTTGAAGTGTATGCTCCTTCTTGAGGGAGCGCAACGTATCTTGAGAGATGGTTTAAATGAGTGCGATAGGGAAGTCGGAGAATGTATCGCGACGACGTGGTATCCGACTCGATGAAGCTATCCGTCAGGCTGTGCGTGATGAGCTTGAAGAAGGCACGTATGCAGGCCTAACGTTTGAGGGAGTTGCAAAGCGTGCACAAACTTCAAAGCCTGTGATCTATCGACGGTATGCCTCGCGCGCGCACATGGTGCTCGATGCGTGGGTGCAGTACTCGCCGATCAAAGATAAGCCGTTCGTGAGCAGCGGGAGCCTGCGCCAAGATATTCTTGCGCTCGGCCGCGATTTCTCGGATCGGTTCGAGCGCGTCGGCGTTGAGACAATGCGCGGTCTGCTCGCCGAGATTCCTGCAGATCAAGTTCAGACGCTCACCACGACCTCCACGTCGTGGGTGCTTGATTCACTCATGTTGATTCTAGATGCTGCGCGAGAGCGTGGAGAGATCTCCCGGAGCCCTGTTTCTCCGAGAGTCCTGTCCTTGCCGTTGGTGCTGGTGCGACACGAGTTACTCTTCGCCGGAAAGTTGGACGACAGTGCACTCGCTGAGCTCATCGACAGCGTCTGGCTGCCACTTCTCGGCTCAGATAGGTAACTGCGGAATCAACCTGGATATAAATTATCGAGGTGCACTTTCCATTGGGCGCTGAGGCGCTCACGAGGACAACCGAACCGTGAGATTTTGCTGATCTCCATGAGTGAACGATGCAGCAAACAAGGTCTGCGCAGGAAAGCTGAAGGCCGACTGGTGGAGTGCTCCCTGCGCGCTGGAGAATTCGTGAGGCAGTGAATCCGCCCGGCAGGAGTCGTATCGAACTCTGAGGTTGCTCATGTCTTCCGTCTCTTCGACGATTAAATCTTCAATTCATTTGTGGACGGTGGTATCTCGATCTCATCCTGTGACCGTCGTGTACTCACGGACGTCTTCTGTGCTGTCTTTGCTGGGTATTCCGGTGGCACACCATGGGGCACACGACCGGCTCGCAAACATCTACTCCACGGTGGGCGAAACCGTCGGGGCTCCTCCAGGGTGAGCGTGAGGGTGAGCCGGCAGGCAAGTGCCCGGGCGCCGGCACGTACCCTGATCCGGCACTGCCTCGAATCTGGGCCAGCCGCGGGCGTGGCCTCACCCAAGACGAGTAGGCTTGAAGCGTGGCAGCACGAGGCGCAAGCACCAAGACACCGGCAATTTCGTGGCACGAGGCGCGACCCGCGCCGGTCGTGCTCGTGAGCGGCCCCGAAACCTTTCTCGCCGATCGCGCGGTGCAGGCCATCCGCGAGACGCTCGCGAGTGAGCGCAGTGACCTCGAGTTGCACGACCTCGACGCTGCGAGCTATGCGGGCGGGGAGCTGTTCACGATCGCGAGCCCGTCGCTGTTCGCCGAGCCGCGCCTCATTCGCGTGGTGAACGTGGAGCGCTGCTCCGACGCTTTCCTGGCAGACGCGCGGCGCTACGTCACCGAACCGGCAGACGATGCGACCCTCGTGCTGCGCCACTCGGGCGGGCAGCGGGGCAAAGCGTTGCTCGACCTGGTGCGTGGCGGGGCGGGCATTGAAGTCGCCTGCCCCGAGATGAAGAAGGACCAAGACCGGGCAGCGTTCGCGCAGGCAGAGTTTCGCAGACTCGGCGCACGCATCACTCCGGGGGGCGTGCGGCAACTGCTCGCCGCCTACGCGGGCGATCTCGGCGAGCTCGCTGGGGCGTGCGCGCAGCTCGTTGAGGTGAGCGGCAAAGACCTCAACGAAGACCACGTGACCCGCGCCACCGAAGGTCGCGTGGAGACGAACGGCTTTAAGGTCGCAGACGCTGCGACGGGCGGCCGAGCGGCCGAGGCGCTCGTGTTACTGAGGCAGGCGTATGCGGGCGGCATCGACCCGATTCCGCTGTTGGCGGCGCTCAACATGAAGGTGCGCGGCATGGCGCGCGTGTTTGGAGCACGCGGCTCAGCGGGTCAGCTCGCTAAAGAGCTCAGCATGGCGCCCTGGCAGGTCGAGCGAGCGATCAAAGACACGCGTGGCTGGCGTGAAGAAGACCTGGCCAGGGCAATCGACCTGGCCGCCGAGACCGAGTGGCTCCTGAAGGGCGGCACCCGCGACCCGCACTTCGCCCTCGAGAAGTACGTGCTCTTTGTGGCGCGGCGCGGACGGGCCTAACCTCACCCGCCGGGCCCTGCGCCACGCCGTCGGGTGTGACGCGCACCGCACAGGCAACAAAAAAGCCCCGCCGAAGCGGGGCCTTTTTGTTAGCCGAAAGGCTACCAGCTGCGAAGCTTAGAGTGCTGCGACCTGGGTAGCGAGAGCCGACTTGCGGTTCGCTGCCTGGTTCTTGTGGATAACACCCTTCGACACTGCCTTGTCGAGCTTGCGCGTAGCGAGCTGGAGCTTCTCCTGCGCAACAGCCTTGTCACCTGCGGCGATAGCGGTGCGGGTTGCACGAATCGCGGTGCGCAGCTCGCTCTTGTACGCACGGTTGCGCTCGGTTGCCTTCAGGTTGGTCTTGATGCGCTTGATCTGCGACTTGATGTTTGCCACGTTAAGTAGTGTCCTTAAAAACGTAAAAATTGACGGATTGTCCGGTTGGCGAGAGAGGGCACCTTCCGGGGTGTGTGGTTTTAGCCACACGCAAGTCAAGCACCAACACTACCAGACTCTGTGGCACGTTGGGTGCGCGCGTTAGCCGGTCACGGTGACTTCGTCTCCGATCCGGATCACGCCACCGGCAAAGCCGGTGTCGGTGGCGCCGGGCCTCGCCCCAAAAAGATCGAGGCCCGCGGGCAGCAGCAGCCTGCCGAGACTCGGCTCGCTCATGCCGAGTGTGCCGGTGAGCGTTTTCAGTACGGGGGCGTCTCGTTCGCCCGAGTCGGGGTTCGCGTGGGTGGCGAGGCAGCGCACGATCGGCCCGCGAGCTACAAAGTCAACGTCGCCAATGCGTACGCCGCCAGCCCACGCGAGTTCCTCGCGCGCAGTAAGGCCCTCGACCACAATGTTCGAACGAAATCTGCGGTCGTCGATGGGAGTGCCGAGCGCCCCTTCGAGTTCGGCAACGCTCGCCTCACCGTGCAGCGAGACATAACCGCGTGGGCGGTCTTGAAACCGTGAGCGCTCACCGTCCCCCACAAGCACGAGGGGCAACCTCCCCGGGCGCGCGAGTTTGCGGCCCTCGGGGGAGGCAAGTACGAACTCGGTGATCGCGGCACAAAACTTCGCGCGGCCGGCGGCGTCCGCGAGCAATGCGTCGACGAGCAGCGTTTCGCCCTCGTGCACGGTCACACGCCCGGTCGAGTGCGAAAACGAAACGTGCAGTCGCGCGAGCGCGGGAAAGTCCTGCAGCGAAAGGCCCAGCGCCTTGGGCCAATAGTCGAGCCCGTCCTGCTCCTCGGCAGTTGCCGCGTCGCCAAACCGAAACGCAAAAAGCCTGTCGCCCGCGACCCGACCATCGGGCAGTATCGTGAGTGATCTGGCGGGCTCGGGAGTAAAACCCTTCACCGGGTATTTGTAGAGCGCTACGACTTTGGGCATGGGTACATACTGGCAGGCCGGCGCGAGTGCGCAAGCCTGCGACACCCGGGCGGGAAGCACACACCTCCAATTGGGTGTGCTCGTGCGATAATGACCGGTAATGTCTCCTCGCAGTGTGAACCCCCCAGTCCCGGCCTCGACCGAGCCCGCGATGATCCGCAACTTCTGCATCATCGCGCACATCGATCATGGCAAGTCAACGCTTGCTGACCGCATGCTGCAGGTAACGGGCACTGTCCCGGACCGAGAGATGCGCGCTCAGTACCTCGATCGCATGGATATCGAGCGCGAGCGTGGCATCACGATCAAGTCGCAGGCCGTGCGTATGCACTGGGACGCAGACGGCGGATCGTATGCCCTCAATATGATCGATACGCCCGGTCACGTCGACTTCAGCTATGAGGTGTCACGCTCGCTCGCCGCGTGCGAGGGCGCCATCTTGCTCGTTGACGCCGCGCAGGGCATCGAGGCGCAAACGCTTGCGAACCTCTACCTTGCTATGGAGAACGATCTTGAGATCATTCCCGTACTCAACAAGATTGACCTGCCCGCGGCAGACCCCGAGCGTGTAGCGCGCGAGATCACCGACCTCATCGGCGGTAACCCCGACGACATTCTGAAGGTGTCGGGCAAAACCGGTGCCGGCGTCGAGGAGCTGCTCGACCTCGTCGTCAAGCGTATTCCCGCTCCGGTGGGTAACGCTGATGCCCCCGCCCGCGCCATGATCTTCGACTCGGTCTACGACGCGTATCGCGGTGTGGTCACCTATGTGCGCATGATCGATGGCAAGCTGAACCCGCGCGAGAAGATTCAGATGATGTCGACGGGCACCGACCTCGAAGCGCTCGAGATTGGTGTGTCTTCGCCCGGCCCGACTCCCACGAAGGGACTCGCAGTCGGTGAGGTCGGGTACCTCATTACCGGTGTGAAAGACGTGCGCCAGTCGAAGGTCGGCGATACGGTCACCTCCAAGATCGGCGGCGCTACCGATGCTCTACCCGGTTACACCGATCCGAAGCCGATGGTGTTCTCAGGGCTCTACCCGCTCGACGGCAGTGATTTTCCGGTGCTGCGCGAGGCGCTTGACAAGCTCAAGCTCGAAGATGCGGCGCTGCAGTACGAGCCCGAGACGTCGGTCGCGCTCGGCTTCGGATTCCGTTGCGGGTTCCTGGGCCTGTTGCACCTCGAGATTATCTCTGAGCGCCTGCGCCGCGAGTTTGACCTTGACCTCATTGCCACCGCGCCCAGCGTGGTCTACGAGGTCGTGACCGACGACGGCAGCGAGGTCACGGTCACCAACCCGTCAGAGTACCCCGACGGCAAGATCAAGACCGTGAGCGAGCCTGTTGTGCGTGTCGCGATCCTTACGCCCAAGGACTACGTCGGTGCGATCATGGAGCTGTGCCAGTCGCGCCGCGGCAGCCTGCTCGGCATGGAGTACCTTGGTGAGCGTGTCGAGCTACGCTACAGCATGCCGCTCGGCGAGATCGTGTTCGATTTCTTCGATCATTTGAAGAGCCGCACGCAGGGCTACGCGAGCCTCGACTACGAACCGATGGGCCAGCAAGAGGCAGACCTGGTGAAGGTCGACATTCTGCTGCAGGGCGAGCAGGTTGACGCCTTTAGCGCGATCGTGCACCGCGACAGCGCCTACGCCTACGGCACACTCATGACCGAGCGGCTGCGCAAACTGATTCCGCGCCAGCAGTTCGAGGTGCCCATTCAGGCCGCCATCGGCTCGCGCATCATTGCGCGTGAGAACATTCGCGCGATCCGCAAGGACGTGCTCGCCAAGTGCTATGGCGGCGATATTAGCCGTAAGCGCAAGCTGCTTGAAAAGCAGAAGGAGGGCAAGAAACGCATGAAGATGGTAGGACGCGTCGAGGTGCCTCAGGAGGCGTTTATCGCCGCGCTCTCGGGCGATGTCGAAGGCAAGGAAAGCGGCAAGAAGTGACCGAGGGAACGCCAGCCCGCCGCGGCAGTCACGTGCAGATGCCCGCGGCCTACGCCGCGGTGGGCGCGTCCAAGCAAGCCGATGTCGTGCGGTTTCCGCCCGCTGGCTCGACTGCGTATGAAGAAAGTTTGCGCCTGGGCAGTGGCCAACCGAGATTTTTGATCGCATCGAGTGCCCTCATGACGTGGGCGGCGCAGCTCGGCGCTGGCATGCAGGTTGAACACCTCGGCGGCGCTGACGCGCAAACCTATGCCGGCCCAGAGTTTGGCGCCGACGGCACACCAGTGGCCCCCGCCCATCCCGAAGAAAAGTTCGCGGCCGACGGCACGCCCTATATCGCAGCGGGAAACCGCGTGCGCGTCACCTTTGAAAAGAACGCCACACGCGAACTTCTCGTGGTGTACACGGTCGATGAGCCCCGACGTGCTGGGTTCGCCTGGGGCACGGTCGACACTAACGGACCCGTGGGCGAGCAGCTGTTTGTGGTGGAGCATCGCGACGATGACTCGGTGTGGGCCGTCGCACGAGGTTTTCTTGAAGCGTCAAAGGACGGCCTGTTTGGTCGTAAGGGCAAGCAGGACCTGCAGGCTGCGCTGAACTCGATCGTTCCGCAGCTCCGGGGCCTCCTGCCGGGAGCTGCACAGTCCCGTTCCGGAGACGAGTCTGACCCGACGCCCGAGGCCGGCTAGGTGGGCGCCGCGCTCCCCGAGGGCGATCCGGCACCCGAAGATGGCCTGCTGCCCGCGAGCGCCGCGATTGGCAGCGACGATCGCCGCTTTGGCGTCTACGTGCACGTGCCGTACTGCCGCGTGCGCTGCGGCTACTGTGACTTCAACACCTACACGGCGCAGGAGCTGGGCGGCGCGCGCCAAGACTCCTACGCCGAAGAGGCTGCCTGGGAGCTGAGCTTTGGCGCCGAGGTGCTGCGGCGCTCGGGTGTCGCCGAACGCCAGGTCTCCACGGTCTTTTTTGGGGGCGGCACCCCCACGCTGCTGCCCGCAAGCGACTTGGCGCTCATGCTGCGCCGGATCAAGGACGAGTGGGGGCTGGCACCAGGTGCCGAGGTGACCACAGAGGCGAACCCCGACTCGGTGGATGCTGCCTACCTGCAGACGCTCGCTGACGCGGGCTTTACCCGCGCTAGTTTCGGCATGCAGTCGGCCGTGCCGAGCGTGCTCAAAACCCTCGACCGCACGCACACGCCCGAGCGGGTGCCCGTGGTTACGCGCCAGGCGCGCGACGCGGGCTTGCAAGTGAGTGTCGACCTGATCTACGGCACGCCGGGGGAGACACTGAGTGACTGGGAGCGCTCGATCGATGCTGCGCTCGCCACTGATCCGGATCATATTTCGGCGTACGCCCTGATTGTTGAACGCGGTACGAAGTTGGCCGCGCAGATTCGTCGCGGCGAGGTCGCGGCTCCCGACGAAGATCTGCACGCTGAGATGTACGAGCTCGCCGAGCAGCGGTTTCGCGAGGCGGGGCTTGCGTGGTACGAGATTAGCAACTGGTCGCGTACGCCCGAGACCCGGTCTCGCCACAACCTTGCGTATTGGACGGGCGAGGATTGGTGGGCCGCTGGGCCCGGCGCGCACAGTCACGTCGGCGGCGTGCGATGGTGGAACGTGAAGCATCCGGGGGCGTATGCGCAGCGTGTCGCCGCAGGCGTGTCGCCGGCTCACTCACGCGAACTGTTGACGGCCGACGCCCGCCGCGAGGAGCGCGTGCTGCTTGAGACCCGCATCGCCGACGGATTGCCCGTCGACGTACTCGAAGCTGCCGGTCGGCGGGCCGTGCCCGAGCTGATCGCCGAGGGGCTGATCGATGGCCGCGCTGCGATTAAGGGCAGAGTTGTGCCCACCCTGCGCGGCAGGCTGCTGGCGGACACCGTCGTGCACCGTTTGTTGACATAGGGTACAAATAACGTTTATCTATCTTTTTTTGCAGCGCCGAATATTAAACACTGTTTGAAAAAAGTTGCAGAACAGGCTTTGGCAAGCTAACTTCTTGGTGGAGCCACTAGCAGCATTCGTTGCGGCTCCTATCCATTGGATATCCCTGAACCAAAGACGTAAGGATGTTCTGCATGTCTGTAAAGAAACCACTAGCCGTTGTCGCGACAGCGGCCATGGTTGTGTCGGGCGCCGCGTTCGGTGCCTCTGCCGCCCAGGCAGAGCCGGTCGCCCCGACGACCGTGTATGTGCCCGCGGCCGACATCGCTGGCCCAGTCGAGGCTGACGAGTCTGCCGTCTACAATCAGTGGCACTTTGGCCCCAAGGACAGCGAGCCACAGCGCGTCAAAACTGCCGATCAGGCACGCAACGGCCTTGTCGTCAAGGCTGGCACAGAAGCCCAGATCATCAAGGGCAACGGTAACGACCTCGCGGTGCCCACGGAGGCAGAGAATGTAGCTGCCCTGCTCGGCTCACTGGGTGTTGTGGCCTCTGACAATGCGGCCATCACCTACCAGGTGGGCGTGCGCGTAAAGGATGACGTGGAGGAGAAGGGTTGGAAGGGCTGGAGCACGCTTCGCGCAGATGCTTCGAACCCGGCCCTGTGGACCTCGAGCAAGCCCATTTGTGACGTCGCCGCTGGCACGCCGACTGACCTGCAGGCATTCATCGACGGCTGCGGCGAAGACCTCTACACGATTAGCACCGGGGTGCTCGTATACCGCCCGGCGGCCGACGTGCTCGTCTCGTCGTTCACCGATGGCGCCACGACGACCAAGTTCTACGCTGAGCCGGCGGCTGCGGCGGCGGGTGCCGAGTCGTCTGCGTATGTCGAGGCCAAGGACATTCGCGCGAACGAAGAGACGTATCCTGGCTGGCACAATGGCGATAAGTCGGGCGCTGAGGCGTATGAAACGGTCGCCGGCGAGAAGGATGCGACCATCGGCCTGAAGGTGACAGGCAAGACTCAGATTCTCAACGGCTTTGCCGATGAGGATTTCCAGGCGAACGCCGCGGAGTTCGCCGCTGCGATGCAGATCGATGTCGTCGAGGGCGAGGTCTGGGCTCAGGTGCCGGTCTTTGCGTACCCCGAAGGTGCTCAGAAGGAAGTCTTTACGACGCTGCGTGCACTCGTGCCCGAGAGTGGCAAGCTCTCTGAGGCCACCGAGTGGGTTTCGTCGAAGCAGGTCGGCTCGCTCGCAGCGAACACACCCGCACCGTTTGCTGACGTGCTCGCTGCCCTCGGCGATCACGACGTGATCGGCTACGGCTTCTTTGTTGACACGGGCAAGGTCGCGACCGTCAAGTCGATCTCGTTCAACGGCGCAACCACCACGTTTGCGAAGGACGCGACGCCGGAGGAGCCCGTCGTTCCCCCCAAGACGGGTGTTGAGCTGAGCGACATCACTCCGACCACGAAGTTCTCCAAGGAGATCACCTGGCTCGCAGAGACCGGCGTGACCACCGGGTACAAGCAGAACGACGGCACGTTCAAGTTCATGCCCAAGGAGAAGGTCACGCGTGAAGCCATGGCGGCCTTCCTGTACCGCCTCGCACCGGCCGAGGACAAAGCTGGCTTCAAGGCGCCGACTAAGTCGCCGTTCGCTGACCTAAAGCTCGGCGACAAGTTCTACAAGGAGATCACCTGGGCGCACAAGCAGGGCCTCGTTACTGGCTGGGCTCAGAACACCGGCCTGCCGAAGTTCCAGCCGAAGTCGAACGTCGATCGCGATGCCGTGGCCGCGTTCATGTTCCGCCAGCACGCCCCTAAGGGCTACAAGGCCGCCGGTGAATCACCATTCGCTGACATGAAGAAGAGCGACAAGTTCTACAAGGAGATCCACTGGATGGGCACCACGGGTCTCTCGACCGGCAACAAGCAGTCGTCGGGCAAGCCCACCTACAAGCCCAAGGACAACACCACGCGTGAGGCAATGGCAGCATTCCTCTACCGTGCAGATGGTCTTCTCGGCTAGGGTGTAACACTGCGCGGCGCGGGCACCGGCTTCGGCCGGTGCCCGCGCTTCGTCGTTCTCGCGCAAACCTCGGGTGCACCTGCGCCGACCATTACTCCCATAATTTCGCCCGCAGTGAAGCTCAGCGAGCTCGTGGCGAGGCGCGGGTGCTCTGCGATAGACTTAGCAGTCGGAATAGGCGAGTGCTAGGGGAGGGCGACATGGTCTCGGAACGCAGCCTGGCGGTGCTGCACGCGATCGTGGGCGACTTTGTCTCCTCGAACGAACCCGTTGGCTCAAAGGCCATCGTTGAGCGGCACCAGTTCGGCGTTTCAGCCGCCACCATTCGCAATGACATGGCACTGCTCGAAGAAGACGAGCTGATCGCCCAACCGCACACCTCCTCTGGGCGGGTGCCCACCGACAAAGGGTACCGACTCTACGTTGACACCCTCGCCAAAATCAGGCCACTCTCAGGCTCCCAGCGCTCAGCGATCGAGCGTTTTCTGGGCGAGTCAAGCGACCTTGACGATGTGATGGCGCGCACGGTGCGCATGCTTGCGCAGCTCACCAACCAGGTCGCCGTGGTGCAGTACCCCACTCTGGGCGGCACCACCGTACGCCACATTGACCTCGTCGCACTCGGCGAAGATCGTGTGCTGTGCGTTTTAATCTTGGGCTCGGGTGTTGTCGAACAACAGCTCGCCTGGCTTCCTGCGGCGCGGGTGACCGAAGCGTGGGTGCACGGACTGCGCGACCGCATCGCCACAGCGGTCGTTGGCGCCGATGTCGAATCGGGCGTCGCTCAGATCGCGGCACTGTCAGACACCGCAGGCGAGTGGGCAGATGCGGCCGAAGCGCCGGTCGTTGACCGCGTGCTCGAGGTGGTACGTAGCCAGCTGCAAGCAAACCGTAGCGAACGCATCGCGTTTGCTGGAGCCGCGAACCTCACCCGCGGCGACGCGTTCGCGGGCTCTCTGCCCGGTGTGCTCGATGCGATCGAAGAGCAGGTTACGCTGCTGCGACTGTTTGGAGAACTCGTACAAGAAGGGCGCACTGTCGCGGCCTCCATTGGACGAGAGAACGAGCCCTACGGGTTACCGACCGCCTCGATCATCGCCTCCCGCTACGAAGACGGCGGAGCCTCATCGAAGCTCGGCGTGCTCGGCCCCACCCGCATGGACTACGCCGGCAACATCGCGGCAGTGCGTGCCGTCGCCAGATACTTGAACCAAATCTTGGGTGAGGGGTCAGCGTGACCCCTCCAGCCCATGACCGTCACAACCACTGAGGAGCCAGGCCTGTGGCCGACCACTACGAAACCCTCGGAGTCTCGCGCGAAGCGACCCCAGAAGAAATCAAGAAGGCGTACCGCAAGCTGGCCCGTCAGCTGCACCCCGACGTCAACCCCAGCGAAGAGGCGTCTGAGCGCTTTAAGAGCGTGACGCACGCCTACGACGTGCTCAGCGACCCCGAGCAGCGCCAGAACTATGACATGGGTGGCGGCCAAAACGGTGCGGGCGGCTTCGGTGACATCTTCGAGACGTTCTTCGGTGGCGGTGGTTTTGGTGGCGGCCAGCGTGGCCCTCGGCCGCGCGCCGAGCGTGGTGAAGACGCGATGATCCGGGTCGATGTGACCCTCGAAGACGTGATGTTCGGCGTGCAGCGTGACGTCACCGTCAACACGGCGGTGCTGTGTGACCTGTGTCAGGGCAGTTGCTGCCAGCCGGGCACCCACCCCGTCACCTGTGACGTGTGCAACGGTCAGGGGCAGGTGCAGCGCCAGGTGCGCTCACTGTTTGGCAACGTGGTGACCATGCACCCGTGTGGTAGCTGCCAGGGGTACGGCACCGTCATCGAGAACCCCTGCGTCGAGTGTGGCGGCAAGGGCCGCGTGCGTGAGCGGCGCACCATTCCCATCGATATTCCCTCGGGCATCGACACGGGCACCCGCCTGCAGCTGCGCGGCGGCGGTGAAGTGGGCCCGGGCGGTGGCCCCAACGGTGACCTTTTTATCGAGTTCCGCGTCATGCACCACGACATTTTCAGCCGCGACGGCAACGACCTCCTGTGCACCATGCAGGTGTCGATGACCGACGCTATTCTTGGCGCGAGCGCGAGCCTCGCTGGCATCGACGGCGCCATCGAGACCGAGGTGCCTGCCGGTACTCAGTCGGGCGATATCATCACGATTCGCGGTCGCGGTATTCAGGGGCTGCGCTCAACCAACCGTGGTGACGTGAAGATCGCCGTGCAGGTGTCGACGCCCACCAAGCTTTCGGGCCGCGAAAAGGACCTGGTGCGCCAGCTCGCCACCCTGCGGGGCGAAGAGAAGCCGCACCTGGGCGAGTTTCAGCAGGGCTTCTTCGGCAAGATGCGCGACCGGTTCTTTAGGGGTAACTAGCCGCATGGCTAACCTGTACTACGCCGAGCAGCTCGCCCGGGCCGACTTCGCGCCCGGCGAGCTGATTACGGTGATCGGCGACGAAGCGCACCACGCAGTGCGGGTGAGTAGGCTGCGTGTCGGCGAACGCATTCTGGTCGGTGACGGCCAGGGCACGCTCGGTGAGGGCACCGTCGAAACGGCCGACCGCGAGCGCTTCACCGTGCGTCTCGACTCCGTGAGCCTGCCCGGCGAAACTCCCGGCGCCCAGGCCACCGAGCTCGTGCTGGTGCAGGCCCTCGCCAAGGGCGACCGCGACGAGCGCGCGGTCGAACAGGCCACCGAATTTGGCGTCGACGCCATCGTGCCTTGGCAGGCCGAACGCTCGGTCTCGCGCTGGAGCGGCAGCGGAGACAAAGCTGAAAAGGGCCGCGATAAGTGGCAGCGCGTCGCGCGTGAGGCCGCCAAACAGTCACTGCGCCCCCGGATCCCCGGGGTACGGCCGCTCGCCACCCTCGGCGAGCTGTGTGAGCTCGCCGCGCGCGCAGACAGCGCCGTCGTAGCGCTGCACCCGCGCGGCAACAACCCGCTGAGCGGGTGGGCCGCGCAGCTTGCTGCGCGAACAGCCGCGACCGCGGGCGACGGGATCCGGCATATTTATCTCGTCGTGGGGCCCGAAGGGGGTTTTTCTGACGGCGAGCTCGATCGCCTTGAGGCGGCGGGCGCGCAGGTCGCGGTGCTCGGTGAGACGGTGCTGCGCACGTCGTCAGCGGGACCCGCCGCGCTCGCGGTGCTGAACCTCGCGTTGGCACGCTGGTAGCCGGGCCCTAAACAGCTGCCCTAAACTAGAGTCATGGCTGAAGAAACCGTGTTCGGTAAGATCGTGTCGGGCGAGATTCCCGTGAAGATTCTCGCAGAGACGGAGCGCGTGATCGCGTTTCCAGACATCGCCCCGCAGGCACCCGTGCACATTCTGGTGATTCCCAAAACCACCGCGTACAAGAACGTCACCGAGCTTGCCGCGGCCGAGCCCGAGACGCTCGCCGAGATGGTTCAGGTGGCGCAACAGCTCGCCACCGAACACGCCAGCGGCGAGTATCGACTCATTTTTAACACGGGCGCTGGCGCTGGCCAGACAGTATTTCACGTGCACGCCCACCTGCTCGCAGGCAACCTTGAGGAGCGTACGCTCGTTGGATCCTGATATGCGGGCGACCACGCCCGAAGCGCCCGCGCTGCAGCGCACAGTGCTGCTCGAGGGCGTCGACCTGGGGTCACTCCTCGGGCATCGCGACCGGCTCGTGGGTGACCTCGAACGCAACCACCCCGGCGTCGATTTTCACGTACGCGACCAGGTGCTCACGATGCGCGGTCCGGTCGCGCTCGTGCGTGCGGCCGAACAGGCCGTCGGCGAGATCTTGAAGCTTGCCAAAGCGAGCGGCGCGGTCTCGGCGAACGACGTCTCCGAAATTACCCGCATGGTGCGCGACGGCAACGGCCCGACCGCGGCCCAGCTCTTGAGCGAGCCGATCGTGACCGTACGCGGGCACGCGGTACGCCCGCAAACGCGGGGGCAACGGGCGTATGTCGACGCGATTGCAGACAACACGATCGTGTTTGGCCTGGGGCCCGCCGGTACGGGCAAGACGTACCTCGCGATGGCGAAGGCCGTGCAGGCGCTGCAGCGCCGCGAGGTGGCAAAGATTATTCTCACGCGGCCAGCGGTCGAAGCAGGCGAACGGCTGGGATACCTGCCCGGATCCCTCGAAGACAAGATTGACCCATACTTGCGGCCGCTATTTGACGCGATCGGTTCGCTCATGGACGTCGATGTCGTGCCCAAGCTGCTCGCGAGCGGCACGATCGAGGTAGCCCCGCTCGCCTACATGCGCGGCCGCACCCTCAACGAGGCCTTCGTGGTGCTCGATGAGGCACAAAACACGACGCCCGAGCAGATGAAAATGTTTCTCACTCGCTTGGGCTACGGCTCGAAGATGGTGGTCACGGGCGACCTCACACAGGTAGATCTGCCTGTCGCTTCGAGTGGATTGCGGGTCGTGAGCCAGATTCTCGACGGCGTCGAAGACGTTCATTTTGCGCACCTGGGCGCCGACGACATTGTGCGGCACAGCCTCGTGGGGCGCATCGTCGACGCATACACCGCCTACGACGAACGCCGGGCAGCACTCAAATCTGTGCATGCAAACACGCAGCAGCAAACACACACCACACCACAGGGAGGGTCGCGATGACCGTCGAGATCAACAACGAGTCGGGCGCGCAGATTGAAGAGGCACGCATGCTGCGCCTCGCGGCCTTTGTGCTCGAGTCACTGCACGTACACCCAGACACCGAACTCGGCGTGATGCTCGTCGCCGAGGACGCGATGGAGCAGCTGCACGTGCAGTGGATGAACGAGCCGGGCACGACCGATGTGCTCAGCTTTCCCATGGACGAGCTGCGTCCCGGCCGCGTTGACGCCATGACCCCGGCCGGCCTCCTCGGTGACGTAGTGATCTGCCCGCAGGTGGCCGAAGTGCAGGCGCAGGCGGCAGGCCATGATCTCGCCCAAGAAATCTCGGTGCTGCTCACCCACGGCATGCTGCACCTGCTCGGTTTCGACCACGCAACGCCCGACGAAGAAACTGAAATGTTTGGGCTGCAGCGCGATCTGCTGCTCTCGTTCGCAATGCGCGAGCGGTCGCGATGAATCTAGCCCTCATCGTTCTGCTGCTGGGCGCCGCACTCGTGCTGCTGAGCCTCGGCGGCACGCTCGCCGCGGCAGACGCCGCGCTCGGCGTGCGCTCGCGTGCAGAGCTCATGGCGCTCGCAGACGAATCGCCGCGCACCGGCCGCGCGATTCGCGCGATCGCGGCAGACGAGGGGAGCCACCTCGATGCGCTCGGATTTGCGCGCGTGTTCGCCGAGACCGTATCGGCCGTGCTCATCACCCTCGTGCTCGCATACTCACTTGAAGAGTTGTGGCTCGAGCTCGTGCTCGCCACACTCGTGATGACGGCCACGACGTTCGTGCTCGTGGGATCGAGCCCCCGCACAGTCGGTACGCACCACCCTGACGCCGTAATTCGCTTCGCCGCGCCCGCGGTGCGCGCGGTACGCGTGCTGCTCGGCCCGATCGCCACGGGTCTCATGCGCTTTGGCGACCGGGTCACCCCGGGTCGCGCCGCGGGGCGGGCCCGGATCAGGGATGAACAACAGCTCTTATCGATGGTTGACCAGGCGGCAGAGCAGGCCCTGCTTGAAGACGATGACCGTGAGTACATTCACTCGCTCGTCGAATTTGGGGGCACCCTCGTGCGCGAGGTGATGGTGCCCCGCATCGACATGGTGACGTTGCCGGCCGACCTGCCGGTGCGTGAGTCGCTCGAGCAGATGCTGGCATCACGTCACTCGCGTATTCCCGTCATCGCCGACGACGTCGACGACATCGTGGGTGTGGTCTATCTGCGCGACGTGAGTGGTTTCGTGCTGCGCCGCCCAGACGAAGCAGAGACCAAGCCGGTGACGCGCATCGCGAAGCCAGCGATCTTTGTGCCAGAGCTACAGAGGGCCGATAGCCTGCTGCGGCAGATGCAGCGCGAAGCCAACCACCTCGCGATCGTCGTCGACGAATACGGCGGAGTGTCTGGTCTCGTCACGCTCGAAGACCTCATCGAAGAGCTGCTGGGCGAGATAAACGACGAGCACGATCGCGAACAGGCCGAGGTGCAGCCCCAAGCCGACGGCTCGTTTCTGGTGAGCGCCCGCCTGGGGGTTGACGAATTGGGCGAGCTGTTTAGTATCGAGCTCGAAGATGACGAGGTGGACACCGTGGGTGGACTCGTCGCGAAGGGGCTCGGTAGGCTGCCCGACGAGGGCGACACCGTCACCGTGTCGGGTATTGAACTTGAAGCGGTGAGCGTTATGCGCAAACTGCAGCGCCTCACAACCGTGCGGGCGAGCTGGGTGGGAGAACCCGAGGAGAAGGACACAGAATGACCGAACATATCGAACAGGCCGCACAGGCCGAAGACCAACCCACACGAGCGGGATTTGTATCGTTTGTGGGCCGACCCAACGTCGGCAAATCGACACTTACGAACGCTCTCGTGGGCGAAAAGATCGCGATCACGAGCCCCAAACCGCAGACGACGAGGCGCGCGATTCGTGGCATCGCGCACCGTGAGAACGGTCAACTTATCATCGTCGATACCCCCGGTATCCACCGCCCGCGCACCCTGCTTGGCGAGCGCCTGAACGCGCTTGTTGAAGACACGCTTGGCGATGTCGACGTGATCGGGTTCTGCGTGCCCGCGAACGAGAAGCTCGGCCCGGGCGACCGGTTCATTAACGACCGGCTCGACGACTTTCCGCGCGCCAAGAAGGTGGCCGTCTTGACGAAGGTTGACGAGGCTTCGAAGTCTGAGATCATCGACCAGCTCACGCGCCTCGGTGAGCTGCGCGAGTGGGACGCCGTCGTGCCAATCTCGTCGGTGACGCGCGAACAGCTCGACGTGCTCTCTGACGTGCTGCTCGACCTGATGCCCGAGTCACCGCTGCTGTATGAGAGTGACCGCACAACAGACGAGAGCGAAGACGACCGCATCGCCGAACTAATTCGTGAGGCGACGCTGCAGAGCGCGCGCGAAGAGCTGCCGCACTCGCTGGCAGCGACGGTCGACGACCGCGAGGAACGCGAAGACGGGCTGCTCGAGATCTACGCATCGATCTACGTCGAGCGCGACAGCCAGAAAGGTATCGTGATTGGCAAGGGCGGTTCACAGTTGCGCGCCTCCGGCGAGCGCGCCCGTAAGGGCATCGAAGAGCTGCTGGGGCGCCGCGTTTACCTGTCGCTGCGCGTTAAGGTTCTGAAAGAGTGGCAGCGCGACCCCAAGGCCTTGGGTAAGCTCGGTTTCTAACGGAGCCCAAAGATGGGTTGCCAGACAGGGGGAACCAACATGTTCGCGCTAGAAACCATCACAGATTCGACATCACTGGCTGCTTTGAACGGCACGACCACCGTGATCGCACTGATCTGGTACGTGATTATTGTGATCGCGCTGTGGCGGGTGTTCTCGAAGGCGGGGTACCCCGGCATTCTCGCCATCATTCCAATTGTCAACGTCTTCTTCTTGGTGAAGATTGCGGGCTATTCGGCCTGGATGACCCTTTTGCTGTTCGTCCCCATCGTGAACTTCATTTTCGCGATCTTTGTGGCGCTGCGCACCGGTGAACGCTTTGGCAAGGGAGGGGTGTTCTCGATCTTCTTGCTCTGGCTGTTCTCGGCCATCGGGTACCTGATTCTCGGGTTCGGTAGCGCCACCTACAGCCCGCGCAGGCGCTAACGCCCGCCCGAGAACCCGCCACCGCCGCCACCGCCGGCGAACCCGCCGCCAGATGAACCTCCCGAGCTGCTCGAGGTGTAGCTCACCGCAGACGTAAACGACGAAGTGAACGACGAGATCGTACTTTCGATCCCGACGATCCCCGCCGCACTATGGCCGAGGGCAGAGCCAACGACCCACAACGGCACATACCCCGTCGTCTCTTCGTAGCGCACCTCGAGCACTCGACCCCATCGCTTCTGCAGCCCAAACAGCATGGCGTAGGGCAGCAGCCGCTCGTACAGGTGCACAACTGCGACACCGTCGACGTCACGCCGCTCGGCGCCCGCGTATGACTGCAGCACCTCGAGCCGGTCGGCCTCTGCCACCCGAATGAACTCGCGCACACCCAGCAGATGTTCGCGGGCCTCGGCGCCCGCGCGCGTGTGCAGCCAGCGGGGTACCGTGCCCAACACACTGCCGGCGAGCGCGCACCCGCCCACCGCGATCGCAATCAGCGGCCACGGTGTTTCGCGTGTGACAAGTGCGGTAAACCCGAGCGCTATCGCGGCGGCCGAGAACACGATTCCCACGATGCCGATGACGCGGCCAGCGGGGGAGTACGCCTGCTCGAAATACCCGCGCGACCGTGCCTCACTGATGCCCGTCCCTTTGAGTTTCTCCATCGCACGCGCAAACTTCACGTCGCTGCGCGGCACTTCGCGAGCGGCCCCGGGGGTGACGCTCGCGAACACGCGCGCAAGCGTGCGCTGGTCAAGCGGGTCTACCGCACGTGAGGGGTCAACAATACGCAGGGTCGGCCGCGGCTCTTTGCCGAAGATACCCGGGCGGGCTTCGCCCGCTTCGATCCGAAGAGCGCCCCTAACCGCCAGGTGCACGAACTCCGCGGGCACCGGATGCGGCGAGGCTCCCACGATGCTTGCGGCTACGAGCGGTGGCAGCGCCTCAGGTACCTCGTACTGCGCGACGATCGTGCCGCGCATGGTGCGACGTTTACGGCGCAGCTGCGCTGCGAACGCAAACGATGTTCCGCCGATCACGAGTGCCGTGCCCGCCAGTACGAGCGGCAACGTGTCGAGCACCGGATCGGGGAGCCGCGTGGCAGGCTGCACGACCGCACCCGGCGCGAGGCCGATCGCCACCGTCACACCCTCGTAGGGCGCGAGCTGTCCCGCTTCGACACTCCAAGAAGTCCTTCCGGCCTGAGCTTCAACCGCGGTTTCAGGCTCAGGCTCGGTGCCGAGTTCGATCATGCACTCTGTGCCCGTGCCAGCGGCGCCTGCATAGCAGCGGGCATCGCCGGTGAGCTCCTGGGCGAGCTGCTCATCGAACGAGATGTGCGCCGTAAAGCTCGCGACGGGTTGCGCATGTTCGAAGTCCATCAGATCCCAGTAGAACTCGTCTGCGGCCCCGTCATCGCGGGCGAGCACCACGTCGCTCAACGTGTACGAGATCACGTATGTCGTTACACCGTGTACGAAATCGTCGCCTCCCGTGAGAACCGCCGTGAAGCCGTCGTCGCTTTCGAGCTCGAAGGGCACCGCACGCCCCGCTTCGTCGGTGACGCTGAAGTCGCGCGGGTCGAGACTTGCGCCTTGATATCGCTCGGGTACGCCGCGCACAATGCCACGGTTCTGGTCGTGGTCAGGGAACACGGCGGTGATCGTTTCGGTGACGTGCGCGACCGCTCTCCCCGCCTCATCAACACCCACCTCATACTCGACGGCCCAGCTGTCGTACCGGTAATCCTGCACGTCGGCGTGCGCGCCTGCCCCAGCAAACGAGAGCAGAATGAGCGCGATGAAGAGCGCCACGGCGGTGCAAAGGGTGCCCCTGAAGGCACGGCGGGCAGGGTGGAAGGAGGAAGCGCGCATGCCTTCTAGGCTAGCGAGGCGACTCGATCCGGATCTCGCTACACGCGCGCAAACCGCGCTTGGAGCTGTGATAGATTGAGCACATGCTGTTCGGCTCGCTCCTCCTTAGCTGCCGCGACGAGGCCTAATTCATCGGCCTTCCTCGTCGCGGTGTTCGTGTTTGGCTGAAGCCCTAGCTAGATGAGAAAGACGAGTCAATGAAGAACACTCAGCAGCCCTCTGGAATGCCGATTCACCGGTACCGCCCCTTCCACGAAATCATCAACGTGGAGCTGCCTGACCGCACGTGGCCCACGAAGCGCATCACCGAAGCGCCGCGCTGGTGCGCGGTCGACCTGCGCGACGGCAACCAGGCGCTCATCGATCCGATGAGCCCCGAGCGCAAGCGCATCATGTTCGATCTGCTCGTGAAGATGGGCTACAAAGAGATCGAGGTCGGGTTTCCGTCTGCCAGCCAGACCGACTTTGACTTTGTGCGCCAGCTAATCGAAGAAGATGCGATCCCGGGCGATGTCACGATTCAGGTACTGACCCAGGCACGCGAGCACCTGATCAAGCGCACCTACGAGTCGCTGATCGGTGCGAAGCAGGCGATCGTGCACCTGTACAACTCGACGAGCATTCTGCAGCGCGACGTCGTGTTTCAAAAGGACCGCGAGGGCATTAAGCAGATGGCCGTCGACGGCGCAAACATGTGCCGATCGTTTGAGCACATCTGCGAGGGCACCGAGGTGTTCTACGAATACTCACCCGAGTCGTACACGGGCACCGAGCTCGAGTATGCGCTCGAGGTGTCAAACGCTGTGCTCGAGGTGTTCGAGCCGACGCCCGAGCGCAAGGTGATCATAAACCTCCCGGCGACCGTCGAAATGGCGACCCCCAACGTGTACGCCGACTCGATCGAGTGGATGAGCCGGCACCTGAACCACCGCGAGAACGTGATCCTGTCGCTGCACCCGCACAATGACCGCGGCACCGCCGTGGCCGCCGCTGAGCTCGGGTATCTCGCCGGCGCAGACCGCATCGAGGGTTGCCTCTTCGGGAACGGTGAGCGCACGGGTAACGTCGACCTTGTCGCGCTCGGCATCAACATGTTTACGCAGGGCATCGACCCGCAGATCGACTTCTCGCGCCTCGACGAGGTGCGCCGCACCGCTGAGTATTGCAACCAGCTGCGCGTGCCCGAGCGTAGTCCGTGGGCGGGCGACCTCGTATACACCGCGTTCTCGGGCTCGCACCAAGACGCGATCAAAAAGGGTTTCGAGCGCATGGCGCAAGACGCTGAGGCTGCCGGGGTCTCGATCGACGACATCGAGTGGGCCGTGCCCTACCTGCCGGTCGATCCGAAGGACCTGGGGCGTTCGTACGAGGCCGTGATTCGCGTGAACTCGCAATCGGGTAAGGGTGGTGTCGCGTACCTGCTGAAGACCGATCACGCTCTCGACCTGCCGCGCAGGCTGCAGATCGAGTTCAGCGCGGTCGTGCAGAATGTGACCGATTCTGAGGGTGGCGAAGTCTCGAGCGAGTCGATCTGGAGCATCTTCCAAGACGAGTATCTGCCCGTCGCGCTGGCAGACGGCGACGCTGCGGGCGAGCAGTGGGGCCAGTACGAACTGTTTCGCACGCAGACGACGAGCGCGGGCGACGGCGTCACCGAGCTCTCGGCCGACTACCGCGACGGCTCTGAACGCAAGCAGCTCACCGCTCGCGGCAATGGCCCCGTTGACGCGTTTATTAACGCCCTCAACGATGACGGCCACGCGGTCACGCTGTTTGACTACGTCGAGCACGCCATGAGCTCGGGTGGCGACGCCGTCGCCGCCGCCTATGTCGACCTCGAGGTTGACGGCCAGCGCCTGTGGGGCGTCGGTATCGACGCCGACACGAGCCGCGCGACGCTCAAGGCTATTGTGAGCTCGGTGAACCGCGCTGTGCGCAACGCCTCGGCCAAGGAGCCCGTCGCCGCCACGGCGTAGCGACTCTTGCACCGGCATGACGCCGCGCCGTGCGTTCGGATTTTTGTTCGAACACGCGGCGCGGCGTCGCTGCATATGTCGGGGATGCAACATAGGGTAGGCGTGTGATTGCATCGTTGTCTGGGCCCGTACTGTCGTCGGGCGCCGGTTGGGCCGTGGTTGGTGTGGGCGGTATTGGCATGCGCGTTGAGCTGCCCAGTGGGCGCGTGTCGCAGGCCACAGTGGGGGAGCCGCTCACCGTGCACACCTCGCTCGTGGTGCGCGAGGACTCGCTCACACTCTTCGGTTTTCACACTCAAGATGAGCTCGAAGTGTTTGGCCACCTCATTGGCGTCACCGGTGTCGGCCCGCGCAGCGCACTCGGTGTGATCTCTGCCCTCACGCCAGCCGAGATCTCACGCGCGGTCGCCGCAGAGGACGAGAAGGTGTTTCGTAAGGTCTCGGGCATCGGCCCCAAAACCTCAAAGCTCATCGTGATCTCACTTGCCGGCAAACTCGAAGGCCTCGCCCTCGAGGGTGAGGCTGCGGCGGCCGTCGATGATGCCACCGCACACGTCGCGGCGGTGCAGGAGGGCCTCATGGGGCTCGGCTGGAATGAGAACGCGGCCAAGGCGGCTGTCGAAGACGCCGTCGCGGCGGGCGCCCCCAGTGACAGTGCCGGCCTACTTCGCGCGGCCCTCGCCCTGCTTCAGGCCGCTAAGGGCGGCACGCGATGACGGGCGAACTGTCGGCACAGGCTACGCCCTCAGAGCAGGGTTATGAGGGCGCGCTGCGCCCTGCGACGCTGTCTGAGTTTGTGGGCCAGGCGAAGGTGCGCAAGCAGCTGGGCCTGCTGCTCAATGCCGCTTCCATGCGCAATCACACGCCGGATCACATCTTGCTTGCGGGCCCGCCCGGGCTCGGGAAGACCACGCTGTCAATGATCGTCGCCGCCGAGGTCGATAAGCCGCTGCACCAAACTTCTGGGCCCGCTATTCAGCACGCTGGAGATCTCGCGGCCGTGCTCTCTGCGCTCACCCCCGGGGAGGTGCTGTTCATTGACGAGATACACCGCATGGCCCGCAGTGCCGAGGAGATGCTCTACCTCGCGATGGAGGACTTCAAGGTCGACATCATGGTGGGCAAAGGCGCGGGCGCGACCTCAGTGCCGCTCGAGCTGTCGCCGTTCACTCTTGTGGGGGCGACAACCCGCGCGGGACTTCTGCCGAACCCACTGCGCGATCGGTTTGGTTTCACAGCTCACCTCGAGTTCTACTCAGACGACGAGCTCACGAGCGTGGTGACACGGGCGTCACGCCTGCTTGGCTTTGAGGTGTCTGAGGTGGGGCTTGAAGAGATTGCCAGGCGCTCACGCGGTACACCGCGTATTGCGAACAGGCTGCTGCGCCGCGTGCGCGACTACAGCCTCGTACACGACCTGCCGGGCGACACCGCCGCGGTGCAAGCGGCGCTTGCGCTCTATGACGTTGACGCGCACGGCCTCGATCGCCTCGACCGTGAAGTGCTCAAAGCCGTCGTTGAACGGTTCGAGGGAGGCCCGGTGGGCCTCTCGACCCTCGCGGTGTCTGTTGGAGAAGAAGCCGAGACCATCGAAGCGGTGGTAGAGCCGTTTCTCGTGCGCGCTGGATTGCTCACGCGCACACCGCGAGGCAGGGTAGCAACGAGGCTCGGATTCGAGCACGTCTTGGGTCACGCAGCTTAACGCGGGGTGGCTGCGGCGAGCTGCCAGCTAAATCACGATAGGCTGGGGAAATCTGTGCCCCGCGTGCGTGCACGCTCACTGGAAGGACCTCCCTTGGACCCGATTACCCTCATGATGTTCGCGCTCATCGCAGTGATGATCTTCTTCATGTTCCGCAACAGCAAGAAGCGTCAGCGTACGATGCAGGAGCTGCAGAACAACATGCGCCCGGGAGCCGAGGTGATGCTCCAGTCGGGTATCTACGGCACGCTCGAGGACATTGACGAAGAGACCAACCGCGCCACGATTCGCAGCGGTACCACGACGCTCGTGGTGCACCGCAACGCGATCTCACAGGTCGTTACCCCCGTTGAAGGGGCCGACGCCCAGGCCGAGACCGGCAGCCTCGCCCCCGACGATGACCCTGCATTTGGCGAGCACATTGCCGACACTAAGTCTGATGCCGATCAGAGCGCCGACGCTGGCGACGACTCGAACGAGAAGCCCGGCGACGAGCCCGGCGAAGAGACAAACCCCAAGGCGTAAGCCTCGGGGCGATCTCGGCATCCCCTCATTCCCTCATAGAAAGCAGTCACTGTGGCGTCGTCTCCCGCTGTGCGCAGGGCCCGTAAGTCCCTGATTTTCCTCCTTGTCCTTATAGTCGGTCTCGCCGGTCTCATCACCTACGGTGTGTTTCGCAGCGACGCGACATGGACACCTAAACTCGCCCTCGACCTGCAGGGCGGCACCCAGATTCTGCTTGCCGCAGAACAAACCGATGGCAAGGCCATTGCGGGTGAGCAGTTGCAGCAGGCCGTTTCGATCATTCGTCAGCGTGTTGACGCTGCTGGTGTCTCTGAAGCAGAGATCACCACGCAGGGCAGCCAGCACATCTCGGTTTCAATTCCCGGCAAGGCCGACGAGGCGACGCTGCAGCGCATTGAAGCGTCGGCGAAGCTCGACTTCCGCCCCGTGCTCGCGGTGGGTGTTGGTATCGACCTGACGAGCCTCGGGCAGTCGGGCGAAGACGCCGAAGGTGAAGACGCTGAAGCTGCGGCCGCTGAGAAGGCGGCGCAGGAGAAGGCCGCAGAGGGCCCCCTCGATCCGAGCCCGCTGCCGAAGGAGGCCGGTGACCTCGCGTGGGTGACCCCGGCCCTCCAAGCCAAGTTCGATACGTTCACCTGTGCGTCTGACGAAGCACTCGATGCGCGTGACTCGAAGGCGGACCGCCCGCTCATCACGTGTGATGACACTGGCACAGCGAAGTACCTGCTCGGCCCTGTTGAACTGAACGGTGCAGTCATCACCGACGCGACCGCGCAGATGGGTACCACCTCGACGGGCGCAACGACCGGTGAGTGGGTCGTGCAGATCACCATGAACAAGAAGGGCGCCGACAAGTTCGGCAAGATTAGCACGCGCCTGTTCGGTGCTCCCGAACCGCAGAACCAGTTCGCGTTCGTGCTTGACGGCAGCGTGCTTTCAGCCCCGATGATGCAGGGCCAGATTCTCGACGGCCGCCCTTCAATCAGCGGCTCGTTTACCCAGGACTCAGCTCAGGCACTCGCTGATCAGCTGAAGTTCGGTGCGCTGCCGATGGACTTCACCGTGCAGAGCCAGGAAGACATTTCGGCGACGCTCGGCACGAACCAGCTGTGGGCCGGCCTGCTGGCTGGTCTTATCGGTCTGGGCCTCGTGGTGATCTACTCGATCTTCCAGTACCGCGCGCTCGGCTCGCTGACGATCGCCTCGCTCGCGGTGGCCGGTGTGCTCACCTACCTGCTGCTCACGTTCTTCTCGTGGCGCGAGGGGTACCGACTCTCGCTCGCGGGCGTCGCCGGTATTATCGTGGCCGTCGGCTTCACGGCCGACTCGTTTATCGTCTACTTCGAACGTATTCGAGACGCGCTGCGCGATGGCTTCTCGATTGAGAACGCGGTTGAAAACGGATGGAAGAAGGCGTTCCGTACCGTTCTTGCTTCTGACGGTGTGAACTTCTTGGCGGCAGCCATCTTGTTCGTGCTCGCCGTGGGTAGTGTGAAGGGCTTCGCGTTTACGCTCGGCCTCACCACCCTCGTCGACATCATTGTTGTCGCGCTCTTCACACACCCGATGATGACGCTTCTTGCGCGCACCAAGTTCTACCAGTCGGGGCACAAATTCTCGGGCCTCGACCCGCAGGGCTTGGGTGCCGTCTACCGCGGCCGCGCCGCCTTCCGTGAGCCCGCCGCCGCGGGCAAGAAGAAGAACCAGAAGAGCGCCCGCGAAGCAGAACGCCGGCAGACCATCGCGGAGCGCAAGGCCGCCGCTGGAAAGGAGAGCTAACCATGGCTCGTTCATTCGCACAGTTTGGCAACGCGCTCTACACCGGTGAGAAGTCAATCAACTTCATCGGTAAGCGCCGCGTCTGGTACGTCGTCTCGACCGTGCTCATCGTGCTGTCACTCGTGGGCGTGCTCGCCCGCGGTGGCTTCGCCTTCGGCATCGAGTTCACAGGCGGCAGTCAGTTCCAGGTACACCTCACCGAGGGTCAAGATCGGGATCCGGCGCTCGCTCAGAAGGCCGTAGAAAAGGTACTGCCGCAGAGCGCACCGCGTGTGAGCCAGGTGGGCCCCACAGACCTGCGCGTGCAGACGGAGGCGCTCAGCGAAGCCGATAACCGCGCGGTTACCGATGCGCTCGCAAAGCAGTACGACATTCAGCCCGACGAGGTCACGTACTCGTTCATTGGGCCGGCCTGGGGTCAAGACATCACCAAGCAGGCGGTCATCGCTCTGTTCGTGTTCTTGATTTTTGCGGCGCTCGTGATGGCGCTGTACTTCCGCACCTGGAAGATGTCGCTCGCCGCGATCATCGCACTGCTACACGACCTCGTGATCACTGCAGGCATCTACGGAGCCTCTGGTTTCGAGATTACCCCCGCCGCGATGATCGGGTTCCTCACGATTCTGGGCTACTCCCTCTATGACACCGTGGTGGTGTTCGACAAGATTCGCGAAAACACGACGAGCGACGCACTCAGTGAGCGCCAGACGTTTGGTGAGGCCGTGAACCTCGGCGTCAACCAGACCCTGGTGCGTTCGATCAACACCTCGGTGGTCGCGCTCTTGCCCGTCGGATCGATTCTCTTCATCGGTGCGTTTGTGTTGGGAGCGGGGACGCTGCGCGACATCTCGCTCGCACTGTTCATCGGTATCCTCGTGGGCGCTTACTCGACGATCTTCATTGCATCGCCTGTGTACGCGCACCTGCGCGAAAGCGAGCCGAGTGTGAAGCGTCACGATGAGAAGGCGTTGAAGCTGCGGGCGCAGGAGCAGGAGGCCGAAGAACCGGCCACCAGCGCGTCGTAGCCCGACAGTTCGCCCGAATTGCCGGGCGTGGTGTAGCGTTCAATCATCGCAAGGAGGTCTCAAGTGGTTTCAGACGTATCGCATGGCGGCACAGCCGCGCTGCGTCGACTTGTGCCCCGGATTTTTTCACGCGGCACCGCGCCCGGCGCGGTAGATCAACTCGTGCGCACTGTGCGCACGAACTATCCGCGCTCAGACCTGAGTGTTATCGAGCGCGCATATACGGTGGCGGAGCGCGCTCACCGCGGCCAGAAGCGGCGCAGCGGTGAGCCCTACATCACGCACCCGATCGCGGTCGCCCAGATTCTCGCAGAACTGGGCGTCGCACCGGTCGCCATAGCGGCCGCCCTGCTCCACGACACGGTAGAAGACACCGATTACACCCTCGACCAACTCACAGAAGAGTTTGGCGAAGAGATCGCGATGCTCGTCGACGGCGTCACGAAGCTCGACAAGGTGAAGTACGGCGACTCGGCCCAGGCTGAGACCGTGCGTAAGATGGTCGTCGCAATGTCAAAAGACATTCGCGTGCTCGTCATTAAACTCTCTGACCGACTGCACAATGCCCGCACCTGGGGATTCGTGCCGAGCGACTCGGCGAAACGCAAAGCGCAAGAGACGATCGAAATTTTCGCGCCGCTCGCGCACAGGTTGGGCATTCAATCCATCAAGTCAGAGCTCGAAGATCTCTCGTTCGCGGTGCTCAAGCCCAAGCTGTACGCCGAGATCGAAAACCTGGTCACTCAGCGCAACCCCGAACGCGAGAAAATCGTGGGCGAGGTGATCGCATCGATCGAAACAGATCTGCGCGACAGCAAGATCCGGGGCGAGGTTACGGGCCGCCCGAAAGAGCTGTATTCGATCTATCAGAAGATGATCGTGCGCGGTCGCGACTTCGACGACATCTATGACCTCGTGGGTATTCGCGTGCTCGTGAACTCAATTCGCGACTGCTATGGCGTGCTCGGTGCCGTGCACGCCCGCTGGACCCCCATTCCGGGCCGGTTCAAGGACTACATCGCGACCCCCAAATTTAACCTGTATCAGTCACTCCACACGACCGTGATCGGGCCAGATGGTCGCGCGGTCGAGATACAGATTCGTACCGTCGAGATGCACCAGCGCGCCGAGTACGGTGTTGCAGCGCACTGGAAATACAAGCAACGGCAGCAGGGCGCGCCCGGGCCAAGCTCCAATGACATGGCGTGGCTCGCGCACATTTCAGACTGGCAGGCAGAAACCGAAGACCCGAGCGAATTTCTCGATGCGCTGCGCTACGAAATCGGCGCGAAAGAGGTATACGTTTTCACCCCCAAGGGCCGAGTGATCGGGCTGCCCGCGGGCGGCACGACAGTCGACTTCGCCTACGCTGTGCACACTGAAGTGGGGCACCGCACGATGGGTGCGCGGGTGAACGGCAGGCTGGTGCCGCTCGAGACGCCGCTGCAAAACGGCGATGTCGTTGAGGTGTTCACCTCGAAGGATCAGGCTGCTGGCCCGAACCAGAGCTGGCTCACGTTCGTCAAGAGCAAGCGGGCGCAGAACAAGATCCGGCAGTGGTTTACCAAGGAGCGCCGTGACGAGGCCGTCGAGGCCGGCAAGATGGACATCGCCAAGGCACTGCGTAAGCAGGGCCTGCCGCTGCACCGAGTGATGAATTCTGAGTCGCTGCAGCAGGTGGCGTTGCAATTGCGCTACGCCGACGTGGCCGCGTTGTACGCGGCAGTGGGCGAGGGGCATGTCTCGGCCCAGTCTGTCGTGGAGAAGGTGACCGCGCTTGTGCTCGACGAGCAGACCTCGTCGGAGCCAGCGCTCGCGGCGCTGCCCATCATTGAGGCACCCCGCGTGTCGAAGGCCGCCGACTCCAGCGGCGTGGTGGTGAAGGGTGCGAGTGACGTACTCGCAAAGCTCGCCAAGTGCTGCACTCCCGTGCCGGGCGACGAGATTCGTGGGTTCGTGACCAAGGGGCAGGGCGTCTCGGTGCACCGCGTCGACTGCCACAATTTCAAGAACCTCGAAGCGCAGCCTGATCGGGTCGTTGACGTCGAGTGGGCGCCCACCGCGAAGAGCGTGTTCCTCGTGCAAATACAGGTTGAGGCGCTCGATCGCTCGGGGCTGCTGTCGGACGTCACGCGTACATTGTCAGAGCACCACGTCAATATCCTCTCGGCGTCTGTCAATACCTCAACGTCTCGACTTGCGATCAGCAAGTTTGTGTTCGAAATGGCCAACGCTACCCACCTCGACCACGTGCTCAACGCGGTGCGCCGCATTGAGGGCGTATACGACGTCTACCGCATCACGAGCTGAGCTCGGCCACTCGCCTGAGCGCTCGCACCCGATTACGTCCGGGGCCGGCCTGGATCGCGCGTTCCCAGCTCTCACGCGATATGCCCTCTCGCAGCACGAGCAGTCTGGTTGCAGCGCGCAGCGGGGCGCCGAATTCGGCTGGGATCCGCACGAGGTCACAGGCGGTGCGCAGTGGACTGGGCAGCAGCAGATTGCTGCAGTGCACCAGGTCGTGGGCCGGGTACCTGTACTCGTGCACCTGAAACAGCGGCTGATGTTTCAGCTTGGGGCGAGCGCCCGCGCGTAGCGCACACACGATGGGGGAGCCCGTGCTGCGCGCTGAGCCCCACACCCAGGCTGCTGCGAGCAGCACGGGCATTAACTGCCCGCCGATCACGCGCAGTAGCGCCTCGGCCCGCGCTTCGCGGGTCTCGGGCCATGCGGCTAGGCGCACCCCCGGCCCGCAGCGCACGAGGGTGCCGCGCGCGAGCTCGGCAGACACCACCGCGGGCGCCCAAGAGTCGATGCACACGCGCTCCGCGGGGCCGCTCATGTTGGCCTGCGCGGGCTCCGTCGTCGCCGCGTCCGCCGGCGGCAGCGGACCCGAGAGCGAGGGGACGTGTGACATACCAGCAATCATGCGTCATCACAACGCTCCGCGCTACCCGCCGCCGCCAACGCTGTGGATAACTCGAACAGCGGGCATAGAACAGCCGCGCTGCGGAAACTTCCCACAGCGCGGCTGTTCTATCGCTGGGCTGACGCCAAGCTGCTTCGAATTGTTAGCCCTCGATCGCGGCGAGCCATGACTGCTGCGTGGCGAGTGCCTCTTCGGCGGCGGCCTTGGCCTTCGCGTCACCCGCCGCGGTCGCCTCAGCGATCTCAGCGGTGAGCTCGGCAATCGACGCCTCAAGCTGCCCGCGCAGACCCTCGCTGCGCGCCTGCGTCTCAGGGTTCGTCTTACGCCAGTGCTCGTCCTCGAGGCCCTTCACGTGGTCCTCGATCTTGCGCAGGCGGCCTTCAATGTCGCGCAGTGACTCGCGGGGCACACGACCCACTTCGTCCCAGCGCAGCTGGATCGCAGTGAGCTGCTTGCGCGCCGCGCCATGATCCTGCACTTCGAGAATGGGGGTCGCCTCGGCAAGAATCTCTTCCTTCGCGGCGAGGTTCGCGGTGTACTCCTCGTTGGTCACCGCAACCTCAGCGGCCTTCGCGGCGTAGAGCACATCGCCTGCGGCCTTAAAGCGCGCCCACAGCTGGTCGTCGAGCTTGCGGCTCGCGCGCCCGGCAACCTTCCAGTCATCGAGCAGCGCGCGGTATGAAGGGATCCCTTCGATACCGCGAGGCGCGAGTGCCTCGGCAGCGGCGATGATGCGCTCCTTGCGCTGCTTTACGTCCTTGTTATTGGCGTCAAGCTGAGCAAAGTGAGCGCGGCGTGCCGCGTCGAATGAGTGGCGGGCCGCACGAAACCGCTTCCAGAGCGCATCTGCCTGTGACTTAGGAATCTGCGGCCCGCTGCGCTGGGCGGCCTGCCAGTCGGTGAAGAGCTGCTCGAATGCCTGGCTCGTGTCCTTCCACCGAATCGAGGTCTCAGGCTGAGCGGCGAGCGCCTCGGCCTCGACCACAATTGCTTCGCGCTTCGCGGCGGCGGCCTGCTTCGCGGCCTCGCGTTCGGCGTGTTGCGCCTCGGTGAGGGCAGCAGTCTTCTCGGTGAGGGCGGCGACGCGCGCGCGCAGCCCCTCGATATCGCCCACCGCAGCGGGCTCGACGAGGTGCTCTTGCAGCTTCGAGACAGTATCGGCGGCCGAGGCGTCGGCGACACCGCGGGCGATGCGCGCTTCGAGCAGGGTCACCTGCCCTTCAAGATCGGCGTACTTGCGCTCGAAGTACGCGAGTGCCTCCTCGGCGGTGCCATCGGGGAAAGAGCCGACGGCGCGTTCGCCCTCGCCCTCGCGCACGTAAACCGTGCGGTCCTCATCGACGCGTCCCCAGGGCTTTGGGCCTGTAGCTTCAGTCACGGTTTTGCTCACCTGTCATGTGGAAGGGGCGGTCGGCTTGCCGACCGTACGGATAGACCACTCCACTATGCCACAGCTTGAGCGTTAAGTAGCATGGCAGAGTGACATCCCAGACACCCGCCGCGCATACTGCGCCGCTCGCAGTGCGCATGCGACCCCAATCTCTCGACGAGGTCGTGGGGCAGCAGCACCTCCTCTCTGCCGGGTCACCGCTGCGCACGCTCGCTCAAGATGGCGGCAGCGGAGTCGTGTCGGTGATTTTGTGGGGCCCACCCGGAACGGGCAAGACGACCCTCGCGCAAGCCATCGCGCACACGAGCGGCCGCAGATTTGTTGAGCTCTCAGCGATCACCGCTGGCATTAAAGACGTGCGCGCGGTGATGGAGCGCGCGCTCAACGACCGCGACCTGTACGACATTCCCACGGTGCTCTTTCTCGACGAGATTCATCGCTTCACCAAGGCTCAGCAAGATGCGCTGTTGCCCGGTGTCGAGAACGGCTGGGTAACGCTCATTGCTGCAACGACCGAAAACCCCTCGTTCTCGGTGATCAGCCCGCTGCTGTCGCGCTCGCTGCTCCTCACGCTCCAACCGCTCGAGGAAACCGACTTGCGGGCGCTGCTCGAGCGCGCCATCACCGACCCGCGCGGCTTTGGCGCGACCCTCGACATCGACGATGAAGCGTACGACGCGCTCGTGCAGCTCGCCTCGGGCGACGCGCGCCGGGCCCTTACCGGGCTCGAGGCCGCGGCGTCCTCCGCGCTCGCGCTCGACCTGGGCGAGGACGAGCGCCCGCGTGTCACGGCCGAGCTCGTCTCGCGCGCGGTCAATCGAGCCCTTCTGCGCTACGACAAGAAAGGCGATCAGCACTACGACGTCATCAGCGCATTCATTAAATCGATGCGTGGCTCCGACCCCGACGCGGCAGTGCACTACCTCGCCCGCATGATTGAGGCGGGCGAAGATCCGCGCTTCATCGCCCGCCGGCTGATGGTGCACGCGGCTGAAGACGTAGGTATTGCAGATCCGCAGGCGCTCGTGGTGGCGGTCGCGGCCGCCGAAGCTACGCAATTGATCGGGCTACCCGAGGCGCGCATCCCGCTCGCGCAAGCGACGATCTACATCGCCACGGCTCCTAAATCGGGGGCCGTGATCTCTGCGATCGACGCGGCGATCTCAGATGTTCGGGCGGGCCGGATCGGTCTGGTTCCGAAGCACCTGCGCGACGGGCACTATCCGGGGGCCAAACGCATGGGCCACGGCCAGGGGTACAAGTTTCCGCACCACGACCCGCGCGGCGTGCTGGCCCAGCAGTACCTGCCAGACGAACTCGTGGGGCGCGAATATTATTCGCCGACCCAGCACGGGCACGAGCGGGAAGTGTCAGAGCGGCTGGAGAAGATCCGGCGCATTACCCGGGGCCAGTAGTCGCCGCGGCCACTAGGCTAGTGGGCATCTTGGATTGTGCTGCGCCCCGAGCGCGGTCGTGGTAGGGTAGTCGTTGGCCAACATCGCGATCATGCACGGCTGCGCATGACACGTACGATGGCAGGTGCCCCGTAGCCGGGTTTCTGCACTGGTCGTTCCCTCACCGAAAACGGTTCGCTACGTCGCGTGCATTAGAGCGGCGGCTTTAGTTTCGACTAGAGCTCGTCCAGTTGATGCGGGCGCAGCACAGCCGAGAGAACGCGTGGCTCATCAGAGTCACGAAATTGAAACCGAAAGGACACACGTGTCGACTACGTCGCGTACGCGTTCACAGACGCGCCTCTCCCGCTCGCTCGGGATTGCACTGACCCCCAAGGCCGCTCGTTACCTCGAGAAGCGCCCCTACGGCCCCGGCCAGCACGGCCGCACCAAGCGTAAGAGCGACAGCGACTACGCCGTTCGTCTGCGCGAGAAGCAGCGTCTCCGCGCCCAGTACGGCATCCGCGAGAAGCAGCTCACCATTGCGTTCAAGGAAGCCCGTCGCCAGGACGGCCTGACCGGTGAGAACCTGGTCGAGATCCTCGAGATGCGCCTTGACGCCCTCGTGCTGCGTGCAGGCTTCGCCCGCACCACCGCACAGGCGCGCCAGATGGTTGTGCACCGCCACATCCTCGTCGACGGCAAGATCGTTGACCGCCCCTCGTTCCGCGTAAAGCCCGGCCAGCTGATCCACGTGAAGCAGCGCTCAGAGGGCACCGAGCCCTTCCAGGTCGCCGCTGCCGGTGGCCACGCAGAGGTGCTTCCCCCCGTTCCCGGTTACCTCGAGGTTGAGCTCGACAAGCTGCAGGCACGTCTGCTGCGTCGTCCGAAGCGCGCCGAGGTTCCCGTGACCTGTGAAGTTCAGCTCGTGGTCGAGTACTACTCGGGCCGCTAAGCATTTCCCAAGACGAGGGGTGACGGAGAGATCCGGCACCCCTCGTTTTGCATATACGCCCCCAGATTGTATGCATCGGCACTCGCCATGCCCGCTAAGCTGGGGTGATGCTTTTGCGCGCGGCGTCGCCGCGCCGGTTCGTTGCAGGAAGGGAGAGCCATGCGCAAGCTGCTCTGGCTATTCAACGGCGTAGTGCTCGGCTTCATCGCCGCACACTTCGTTAATCAAACCCCTGAGGGACGCAGGTTCTTTGACCGCGTCGGCCGCGGGGTCGAAGAATTTGGGCGAGCGTTTTCAAACGGCTACCACGACGCCGAACAAGACGACGCCGAGTTTGAGGCCGCGCTGCGCGATCTCACGTCAAAGAACTAGCGCCCACGCGCTACGCCAGCATTTCACGCACACCCAGAAAGAACATGACACGGATGCAGACCGCCGAAATTCACCGCCGTTGGCTCGACTTCTTCGAAAAGCGAGGGCACACGGTCGTGCCGTCGGCGTCGCTCGTCAGCGACGACCCGAGCCTCATGTTCACCGTGGCCGGCATGGTGCCGTTTGTGCCGTACCTCTCGGGCATGGTGCCCGCACCGTACCCGCGCGCAACGAGCGTGCAAAAGTGCATTCGCACGAACGATATTGAAGAGGTCGGCAAGACCCCGCGCCACGGCACCTTCTTCCAGATGTGTGGCAACTTCTCGTTCGGCGATTACTTCAAAGAGGGTGCCATTAAGTTCGCTTGGGAGCTGTTGACGACGAGCGAGGCAGACGGCGGCCTCGGGTTCGACGCGAAAGACCTGTGGGTCACCGTGTACGAAGAAGACGAAGAAGCGATCGCGCTGTGGCGCGAGCACTCCACGCTGCCAGATGATCGCATTCAGCGCCTCGGCAAAGATACGAACTACTGGTCAACCGGGCAGCCCGGTCCTGCGGGTCCCTGCTCTGAGATTTTCTTCGACCTCGGCCCCGAGCACGGCATCGACGGCGGCCCCGCCACCGACGATGACCGCTACGTCGAGATCTGGAACCTCGTCTTTATGCAGTACCAGGTTGCCGATGTGAAGTCGAAAACCGACTTTACGATTCTGGGTGAACTGCCCAAGAAGAACATTGACACGGGCCTGGGCCTTGAGCGAGTTGCGTTCATCAAGCAGGGCGTGAACAACATGTACGAGATCGACCAAGTGCGCCCCGTACTTGATCGTGCGGCCGTGCTCGCCGGCAAGACGTACGGCGCAGATCACGGGGCAGATGTGCGCCTGCGCATCATCGCCGACCACGTGCGCAGCGGCCTGATGCTGATCGCCGACGGAGTCACCCCGTCGAACGAGGGTCGCGGCTACATCTTGCGCCGCCTGCTGCGTCGCGTAGTGCTGCAGATGCGGCTGCTCGGCGTGACAGGTGCGAGCTTCCCCGAGCTTTTCCCTGCTTCGCGCGACGCCATGAAGGGCGCATACCCCGCAGTCGAGGCGGACTTCGACTTCATCTCGCGTATCGCGTACGCCGAGGAGAAGACGTTCTTGCGCACGCTCGCCTCGGGCATTCAGATTCTCGATACCGCCGTCGCCGACGCGACCGCCCAGAAGGCTGCCGTCGCGGGGGACACCGCGTTCTTGCTGCACGACACCCACGGCTTCCCGATCGAGCTGACGCTCGAAATTGCGGGCGAAGCTGGCGTGAGCGTTGACGAGCAAGTGTTTGTGTCGCTGATGCAAGAGCAGCGCGACCGTGCAAAGGCCGACGCGAAAGCCAAGAAGGGGCAGCGCGCAGACCTATCGGTCTACAAGGAGCTGCGCAGCCTCGGTGAGACCGTGTTCACCGGCTACACCGAGCTCAACCACGAGAGCCGCGTGCTCGGCGTCGTGGTCGATGGGGTTCCCGCCCGCGAAGCACACGAGGGGCAGATCGCCGAGATCGTGCTCGCCGAGACGTCACTCTGGGCTGAGGCTGGCGGCCAGGACTCTGACCAGGGCCTCATTGTGGGCGATGGCTTCGAGGCCGAGGTGCTCGATGTGCAGAAGGCCGTGCCCGGCCTCGTTGTGCACACCGTGAAGGTAACCGTCGGCACGATTACCGTCGATGCGCGGGCTGAGACTCGAGTGGACGCAGAGTACCGCCGCGGGGCGACCCAGGCCCACTCGGCCACCCACCTCGTGCACGCGGCGCTGCGCGATGTGCTCGGCGACACGGCCCACCAGGCGGGCTCCTACAACAAGGCCGGTTACATGCGTCTCGACTTCTCGCACAGCGAGGCACTGTCGACCGCGACGAAGAGCGAGATCGAAGAGATCTCTAACCTCGCGATTCGTTCTAGCTATGACGTCGTGACGCGTGAAATGCCCATCGATGAGGCAAAGGCGATGGGCGCTATGGCGCTGTTTGGCGAGAAGTATGGCGATACGGTGCGCGTCGTCGATATCGGCGGCCCCTGGTCGCGCGAGCTGTGCGCGGGTACTCACGTGTCGAACTCGGCTGAGATTGGCCTCATTAGCCTCGTATCAGAATCGAGCGTCGGCTCCACCAACCGGCGTATCGAGTCGCTCGTCGGCATGGACGCGTTTCGTAACTTCGCCGCCGAGCGCGCGATTGTGCAGCAACTTACGAGCGGCCTCAAAGTACCGCGCGCCGAGCTCATCACGAAGGTGCAAGACCTGGGCGCCCAGCTGCGCCAGGCCGAAAAGAAGGTCGCGGCGCTTGAAGCTGAGAAGCTCGCCGCCCGCGTGCCCGAGCTGCTGGCTCAGGCAGAGACCGTCGCGGGCCACCGCACCGTGCTCGCGCACCTCGGCACCGTCGGATCCGCAGACGACCTGCGCGGCCTCGCGCTGCAGCTGCGCGAGCGCGTAGCGAGCGAAGACGGTGTGATCGTGCTCGCGGGCGCGATCTCGGGCGGCGACGGGCCGGCAAAGCCCGTACTCATCGCCGCGACGACACCGCTGGCACGCGAGAACGGCGTCAAAGCCGGTGAACTCGCAAAGCTCGGCTCCAAGGTGCTCGGCGGTGGTGGTGGCGGCAAGCCCGACCTCGCTCAGGGCGGCGGCACCGACACCGGCAAAATCGGTGACGCTCTCGCCGAGATTCGCCGGAGCCTGGGAGCCTAATGCGCGCGGGAGTACGCCTCGGCATCGATGTTGGCAAGGCCCGAGTGGGGGTCGCACGCTGCGACCCCCACGCCATGCTCGCGACGCCGGTCGAAACTGTGCCGCGCGATCTAGGCGGCGATGCAGACCTGATCCGGATCGAGCAGATCGCGACCGAGCTTGGCGCGATGGAGACAGTCGTGGGGCTGCCGCTTAACATGCGCGGTGAGCGCACCCTGTCGACCGATGACGCGGTTGAATTTGCCGAGCGGCTCGCGGTGCGGCTCGCACCCGCGGGCATCACCGTGCGGCTCGTCGATGAGCGACTGTCGACCGTCTCGGCGCAGGGCCAGCTGCGGCAGGCAGGCAAGAAAACGAAACAGAGCCGCGGCATCATTGACCAGGCTGCGGCGGTCGTCATTTTGCAGCACGCGCTCGATACTGAGCGTGCGCGGGGCACCGCGCCGGGCGAGGCCGTTGAGGTAATCGAAACTGGCGACGGAGCCGAAGCAGGTGACGCTGCCGTGGCAGCCGAAGCTGCACAACGCAGCGAAGGGACCCCCGCGTGAACGCACGTCATACAGAGGCCTCGGGCAGGCAAGGCAGGGCGGGCAGAGTCGTCAAGCGGCTTTTGATCACGCTGCTCGTGGCTGGGGTGCTGCTCGGTGGTCTGGCCGTGGCGGGCACCTACCTGTGGTCGCAGTACGGCCCCAGGATCTCGCTGGCCATGGGCTGGACCACGAACGACTACGAGGGCGACGGCACCGGTGAGACCGTGGTCGTCGTGACCGAGGGCGAGATCGGTGAAGACGTTGCTTTGGCGTTGGCTGAGGCCGATGTGGTGAAGACGAGCGAGGCGTTCTACGAACTGCTGCTCGAGCAAGAGCCAGCGGTCGAGTTTTTGCCCGGGTCGTACCGGGTCAAACTGCAGATGAGCGCGCAGGCGGCGCTTGATGCGCTGCAGGATCCCGAGAACAGGCTCGCTTTTACCGCGATGATCCCCGAGGGTAAGACGGTCGCTCAGACCCTCGAGATCGTGTCGGCGGGCGCAGACATTCCGCTCGAAGAGCTCCAGGAGGCCGCCAAAGATCCTGCGGCCTATGGCCTTCCTCAGGGCGTCGACTCGCTCGAAGGGTGGCTGTTCCCGGCGACCTACGAGTTCGAAGAGACGACGACGGGCCAAGAAGCAATCGCGCGCATGGTGGACCGCCAGCGCGAGGTGCTCGACGAGCTTGGCGTTGCAGAAGGCGACCGCGAGCGCGTGCTCACGATCGCCGCGATGGTGCAGCGCGAGGGCGGCCGCATCGAAGACTTCGGCAAGGTTGCTCGCGTGATCGACAATCGTCTCGCCGACGACATGCTGCTGCAGATGGATTCGACCGCGCAGTACGGCATGGGTCAGCACGAAGACGGTAGCGTGTGGTCGACTGACGAAGCGCTCACCGACGACAACCCCTGGAACACATACGTGCACAAGGGGCTGCCGAAGGGGCCGATTGCGAACCCGGGCGCCGATGCGATCGAGGCGACCCTGAACCCCACACCGGGGGACTGGCTGTACTTTGTTGCGATCAATCTGGACACGCGTGAGTCGCTGTTTAGTGCGACCCTCGAAGAGCACGATGCCGCTGTGGCACAGCTCAATGAGTGGTGTGTCGCAAACCCGGGCAAGGGCTGCTAACGGTGCCTGCCACGCAGCTCGCGGTGCTCGGGCACCCCATCGCGCACTCGAAGTCGCCGGTCATTCACCGGGCCGCCTACCGTGAGCTCGGTCTTGACTGGCGCTACAGCGCGATTCGGTGCGCCGAGGCGTCGCTGCGTGCGCTGCTGGCGGGCCGCGGCCCCGAGTGGCGCGGCTTCTCGCTCACAATGCCGCTGAAGGACGAGGCCCACGCTCTCGCGCACACGCTCGATGCGTCGGCGCGCGAGAGCGGCGTCGCCAACACGCTGCTGCGCGTAGCGGGTGGCTGGGCCGCATTTAACACCGATGTCGAGGGCCTCGCCCGCGCGATCTCTCGGACGGGGCTCGACGCGACCCGCACGGTCGTGCTCGGCGCGGGCGCCACCGCGGGCTCCGCGGTGCTGGCGGCCCGCAGCCTCGGCGCCCGCCGGGTCACTGTTCTCGCGCGCCGGATCGAGGCCGCGCGCGCCCTCGCCGAGCGCTTTGACGGCGGTGCGGGGCCGGCAGGTTCGCTCACGGTCTCTGCGGGCGTGCTCACAGCAGATCACCCGGGTTCTGCTGGTGCTGCTGTTGCCGCGCCATTGGCGGGGGAGCCGCCCACCCTGGTGATCTCAACGCTGCCCGGGCACGGTGTCGACTGGTCCGAGCTGGCGGTGCCCGCGGGCAGCGCCCCCCTGTTCGACGTCGCTTACAACCCCTGGCCCTCTGCCGGCGCTCGAGTGTGGCGCGCCGCGGGCGGCGCTGCGCACAGCGGCATCGACATGCTCGTTGAACAAGCACTCATTCAGGTACGAATTTTTGTGCACGGGTCGCCCGACACGCCGTTGCCCAACGAAGATCGCGTGCTGGCTGCCATGCGTGAGGCCGCCGCGTAATCATACGGCGTCATCTGCGACGCCCTCGAATATGTTTGAGGGCGCCTGGTATGGGAAGATGGTCGGTATGCTGCGTTGGCTCACTGCCGGAGAATCTCACGGCCCAGAATTGATTGCTGTCCTCGAGGGCCTACCCGCGGGCGTGCCCGTTTCGCTTGACGAGATCCGTGCCGATCTCGCGCGGCGCAAGCTCGGGTATGGTCGCGGCTCGCGGATGAAGTTCGAACAAGACGAGCTGAACCTGTCGGGCGGTGTCGTGCAGGGTGTCTCGATCGGCGGCCCCGTCGCGATTCGCATCGGCAACACCGAGTGGCCCAAGTGGACCGAGGTGATGTCGGCTGAGAAGACAGAGCTGTCTGAAAAGAGCCGTGGCCGAGGCGCTCCGCTCACTCGGCCTCGCCCCGGTCACGCCGACCTTACGGGCATGCAGAAGTACGGCTTCAATGAGGCTCGCCCCGTGCTCGAGCGCGCGAGCGCACGCGAAACCGCCGCGCGCGTGGCGCTCGGCGCTGTTGCGCGCGCGTTCCTTGCTGAGCTCGGTATTCGCCTCGTCAGCCACACCGTGTCGATCGGTGACGTTGAAGCACCCGCGGGTACGGCTCTGCCGCGCCCCGAGGACGTGGCGACGCTTGATGCTGATCCGCTGCGCTGCTTTGATAAGGCCACGAGTGATCTCATGGTCGCCGAGGTTGACGACACGAAGAAGTCGGGTGACACGATCGGCGGTATCGTCGAGGTGCTCGCGTACGGCCTGCCCCCCGGGCTGGGTTCATACGTGCACTGGGACCGCCGCCTCGACTCGCGCCTCGCCGGGGCGCTTATGGGCATTCAGGCGATCAAGGGCGTCGAGGTGGGCGATGGCTTCGAGACCACGCGCCGCCGCGGCTCTGTGGCACACGACGAGTTGCACATCAACGACGGTCAGATTGCTCGCGAAACGGGTCGTGCTGGCGGCATCGAGGGGGGCATGACTACCGGTCAGGTGCTGCGCGTTCGTGCGGGCATGAAGCCGATCGCGACGGTGCCACACGCCCTGCCCACGATCGACACCGAAACCGGTGAAGAGGCGAAAGCTCACCACCAGCGCAGTGATGTCTCGGCAGTTCCCGCTGCTGGTGTCGTTGCTGAGGCGATGGTGGCGCTCGTGCTGGCAGACGCGGTCACCGAGAAGTTCGGGGGCGACAGCGTCAGCGAAACGCGCCGCAACCTCGAGTCTTATGTCGCGGCGATTCCTGAACGGCTTTCGACCGTCATCGAATCGTGATCGCGTCGCGGCGGGCCTGGCGTCAGGCGGGCCCGCCCAGCCAACAGCCCAAACCGGCGCCGCCCACGGCGCCGGTCACTCTGCCACGCGTGGCCGCTGCGGCCGCGGCTGCCCCAGCGGCAGATGCTGCGCCCCCGCGCGCGCCTCGCCCGCGGCGCAGGCGACGCAAGCGGGCGGCGCCACGGGCCGAGCACAGGGTGCTCGTGTTCGTTGGCCCTATGGCGGCGGGTAAAACGAGCCTCGGTAAGCGGGTTGCTCGAGAGCTCGGTGTGCCATTTGTCGACAGTGACGCCGTGTTTGTGCGCAGGCACGGCGCTATTACCGAGTTCTTTGCGGTGCACGGCGAGGCTGAGTTTCGCCGCATTGAGGCCGAGGTCATCGCAGAAGAGCTCGCAGCTGGCGGCGGAAAAGTGCTGGCGCTCGGCGGGGGAGCAGTGCTCACCGCTTCGACACGGGAGCTGCTCGCGGCTCACCCTGTCGTGCTGCTCATGACGACGCAAGAGGCCGTACTGCGCACCGCGAACCTGTCGCGAAGGCCACTCTTGCGCGATGACCCCAATGCCTGGGGCCGCATTCTTAAGGAGCGCAAGCCGCTCTACGACGAGGTGGCCGACGTTACTTACCGCACCGACCGTGCGACGAAGGAGCAGCTCGCCCGCCGCGTCGCCAGCTGGGCGCGATCCTATCGCGGCCGCCGCTAACTACTTTCCACTTCAGCATTGCATAGAAAAACGGGGTACCCCATGGACCAGGCCATCACCGAGATTCAGATCACCGGCGAGACGAACTACACCGTCTCTGTGGGGCGCGGTGTGCTTGAACGTGTGCCCGAGGCACTAGGGGATCGTGTCTCCAAGGTGCTCATTGTGCACACGCCCACCGTGGGCAAGGTGGCGTCTGAGCTGCGCGAGTCGCTGCAGGGCCGGTATGAGCAGGTGTTGCTGGCCGAGGTGCCCGATGCAGAATCGGCGAAGCGTATCGAAGTGGCGGCATTCTGCTGGCAGATCATGGGCCAGTCTGATTTCACTCGCACTGACGCCGTCATCGGTCTTGGCGGCGGCGCCGTCACCGATCTCGCAGGTTTTGTTGCGGCGACCTGGCTGCGCGGGGTGAAGCTGGTGCAGGTGCCCACGAGCGTGCTCGGCATGGTTGACGCCGCCGTGGGCGGCAAGACGGGCATCAACACGTCTGAGGGTAAGAACCTCGTCGGGGCGTTCTATGCCCCCGCCGCGGTACTCTGCGACCTTGACCTGCTCGCAACGCTGCCGCGCAACGAACTGCTGGCGGGCTTTGCCGAGGTCGCTAAGTGCGGCTTCATCGCAGAGCCCGAGATTCTCGATCTGATCGAGGCGAACGTGGCAGTAGCTACTGACCCATCGAGCCCCGAGTTTAAGCGGATCATTGAACTGGCGATCGGAGTGAAGGCGCGGGTCGTTTCTGAGGACTTCAAGGAGGGTGGCCTGCGCGAGATTCTCAACTACGGCCACACCCTGGGGCACGCCATCGAGCACGCAGAGCGTTACCAGTGGCGCCACGGTGTCGCGATCTCCATCGGCATGATGTACGCGGCAGAGCTCGGTCGCATGGCAGGCGCGCTCTCAGACGAAGCCGTCGAGCGTCACCGCCGGGTGCTCACGCTGCTCACGCTGCCGCTCACGTACCCGGGCGGCCGTTGGCCGAGCCTGCTCGCCGCTATGCAGCGCGATAAGAAGGCACGCGCCGGCATGCTGCGCTTTGTCGTGCTCGACGAGATCGGCAAGCCCCGCGTACTCGCGGGCGTCGACGACTCAGTACTGCAGTTCGCGTACCAAGAGATCTCGAGCTAACCTAACGCCCCCTGGGATGCGTTCGATCGTTGCGCCCAGGGGAGCCCGCCGCCGCGGGGCTAAAGCCCGCGGCGGCGGTACAACATCGTCGCGACCGCAAACGCGGCTACGAGTATGCCCGCACACCAGGCGAGCGCCACCCAAATCTCGGTGTCCACCGTGCCGGAGGTCAGGAGCCCGCGCACACTATTGACGATGGGCGTGACCGGCTGGTTTTCAGCGAACCAGCGCACCGGACCGGGCATCGTGTCCGCGGGCACGAACGCCGAGCTAATAAACGGGAGAAAAATCAGCGGGTAGGCGAATGCGCTGGCGCCGTCGATGGTCTTCGCAGTGAGGCCGGGGATCACCGCGAGCCAGGTGAGCGCGAGGGTGAAGAGCCCGAGGATTCCCGCGACGGCGAGCCAATCAGGTAGGGAAGCGCTCGATCGGAAGCCCATGATCAACGCGACTCCCACGACCACCGTGAGTGCGATCGCGTTGGCCACGAGCGAGGTGAGTACGTGCGCCCAGAGTACTGCGGAGCGGGCCACGGGCATCGACTGGAATCGCTCGAGGATGCCTGACTGCAGGTCGGTGAAGAGCCGAAACGCCGTGTACGAGATGCCCGAGGCGATCGTGATGAGCAAGATGCCGGGCAGGAGGTAGCTGACGTAGGGGCCCTCGTAGCTGCCGGTGTTGATCGCGCCTCCCAGTACGTACACGAACAGGAGCAGCATCGCGATCGGCGTGATGGCTGTCGTGATGATGGTGTCGGGGCTGCGGAACACGTGCTTGAGTGAGCGGCCAGTTAGCGTGGCCGTGTCACCCAGAATGTGGTTCGTCATGATCGTTCTCCTCGTGAGAGGTGTCGGGGTGGGGGCTCGTCGTGACCGCCAGGTAGATCTCTTCGAGTGTGGGCTGCTGCTCGACGTACCGCTTCTGAGCCTGGGGCAACAGTCGCTTCAGCTCGGGCAATGTACCCGAGGTGATGATGCGGCCAGTGTGCAGGATCGCGATGCGATCGGCCAGGTGCTCCGCCTCGTCGAGGTACTGCGTCGTGAGGAGTACGGTCGTGCCGTGGGTCGACAGTGCATTGATCGTGGCCCACACGGAGCGCCGGGCCTCGGGGTCGAGGCCCGTGGTGGGCTCGTCGAGGAAGATCACTGGTGGGTTGCCAACGAGGCCGAGGGCGATGTCGAGGCGGCGGCGCATGCCACCCGAGTAGGTAGCGACTTTGCGGTGGGCGGCCTCGGTGAGAGTGAACTCTTCGAGTAACCGGTCGGCCACGTCTCGCGGTTGCGCGAGGTGGCGTAACCGAGCCATGAGCACAAGGTTCTCGCGCGCAGTCAGGGCGTCATCGACGGCTGCAAACTGGCCGGTCAGACTGATGAGGGAACGGACCCGGGCGGGGGAGCCCGTCACATCGTGCCCCAGTACCTCCGCAGTGCCCGCGTCGGGGGAGGTGAGGGTCGATAGGATGCGCACGACCGTGGTCTTACCCGCACCATTTGCGCCGAGGAGTGCGAAGATCTCTCCGCGCTGCACCTCAAAGTCCACACCCCGAAGCACTTCGACCTTGCCGAACGACTTCTGTAACCCGACGAGCCTGAGTGCGGGGGTCGACGTCAATTGCGCGTTCATTGGGGTGGCTCACTCTCGCGCTGTTCGCTCGCCTCTGCTCGCTCAATAGCGGCCGTGAGGCGGGCACGTTCCTTGCTGATCCAGCGGGCCTCCGCGTAGTTTTCGAGGAAGGCCTCGACGAACTCCACGGGATCCTCGCCTACGATCTGCCGCACGGGGAGTCCGTCTGCCGCGCTCGTCTCAAACAGTGCGAGCAAATCCTCCAACATCTGGATCAGCACCTCACCCGAGGAGATCGCGCCGAAATAATTGAGGTATCGCTCGATCGCGGTGATGGCTTCGAGCGAGGGGGCCGGCAGTGCCGCCTTGCGCGCCTGGTATTGCCGGTATTGCTTCTTCTGTTCGAGGGATCCCGTGACCTTCTCGATCCAATTGGTAGCCATTGTGTTACTTCCCTTCGTGAACTTCGTCGTACAGTGCTTCGATGCGGCCCGACAGGGCACGCCAGGTGTCCCAGAACTCCGCGAGCTGAGCGCGGCCGAGGTGGTTGAGGCTGTACACCTTGCGGGGAGGGCCCTTCTCTGAAGGCACCTTCTTGACGTCGACGAGCCTTCTCTTTTCGATCCGAATGAGCAGCGCGTACACCGTGCCCTCGGCGATATCAGCGAAGCCCTGCTCACGTAACCGCGCAGTGATGTCATACCCGTGGGCGGGCCCCGAGCGTAAAGTTGCCAGCACGATTCCCTCAAGCGTGCCCTTGAGCATCTCGGTCATTTGCTTACTCATACCAGCCCATTCTCACTACTTAGCAGTGTTAAATACCAGTACATAGTAACGCTGGGTACCAGTCTTACGCAAGGGTGCTTTGGTTCCACAAAATGGCGCGCCAAAACCGGGCACCCCGGAGTGGAGCGCCCGGCCTGTGCGGCGGCGGGTCCTAGCTGATCCGGAACCCCTGGCCAGAGATGATGAGCGCGAGCACCCTGCGATCCTCGGCGTGCATCACGCCCTCGACGAAGCGCGACAGTGCGTGGTCGAGGGTGATGGAGCCGGCGCTTGCGGCGACCTTGTGCAGAATCGCGACGAGCGTGCGCGGCGCGAGTACGGTTTCCTCGAGCCCGGGGCGGCCATCGATGTCGCGCTCTGTCGAGACGTAGTCGCCGAAGCCCTCACCGTGCGCGCCCGCAAAGACCTGCTGGCTGACAAACGCGGCGCGGGCCGCGCGCGTGAGTTCATCGGGCGTGATGTGGTGTGGCAGCTCGCCGCGGGCATCGACCACAGCCGCGGCGGCGAGCAGCGCGTTCTCGCGCGGAAACTCGTCATAGCTGCGCCCCGCGTCGGGGTAGTGCACCCGGTAACTCCCAGCTCCAAACCGGTTGACGAGCTCGGCGCTCAAGCGATCAAGCCCGCGATACCGGTGGGGTGTCTGCTCGTTTGCGGTCGCGAGGATCGCAAAGCCCGGCGCAATCGTCACAGGCCGCCCCGCATTCTCCTGTACGTGCAGGGTGTCGCCCGGCCGCAGCTGCAGAATGCGGTTGAGCCGCTTCAGAAACTCCGCGGGCATCGCGTTCACCTCGTCGAGAATCACGGGCCGTCCTTCGACCATCGCACGCAAAAGTGGCCCCGGCGCAAACTCGGTGACGGTTGCCCCGCCCTCTGCGCGCAGCTCGTGTGACCCGATCAGCTGCGCACTCGTGATGTCTCCGTAGCCCGACACGAGCTCGGGCTCGCGCCCGGTCGCCGCGGTCGCCAGATGCTCGGCGAGCGCGGTTTTAGCGCCGCCGGTCTCACCCAAGAGCAGCACGGGCTCACCCCGCAGCAGCGCGGGCGTTGCCTCTGCAATGATGCCGCGCATCTGTGCGGTGCGCAGCAGCCCCTCACGCAGCTGCGTGCGCGCTTCACGCAACCGCATCGTCCCCACCGCCGCAAGCACCTGGTCACGAATGCCGTCACGCACGTCGCCCGTATCGAGCCCGCTCGTCGGGGCGAGCGCTTCAACCCCGAGCGCTTCAACCCCGCGCGCTGTCACCTCACGCAAGCTTGCCACGCGCGACCGCTCTCGCGTCGTGAGCGCACGCCCGCTCCGGATCGCGCGCGCCACAATCGCCTCGGCGGCTTCGGCGCGCGCGCGATCATCTAGCTCGGCCCGCCGCAACTGCACCGCGTATCTGAGGGTCGCGGCACGCCTGGTGAGCGCACGGCTCACGAGCGCCGCCGTCGCATCGTCTCGCAGCAGCTCCGCGACCTGCGCGTTGATCTCGGCAAGATCTGCCCGGTGTTCTGCCTCTCGCGCCACCCAGGCATCATCAGCGCCGCCAGGACGAGGAGCGTCGGCGGTGTCACTGACTTCTGCGCCATAGCGAGCGCCGTCGCACCGCAGCGCGAGCCGCACCGCGCGAGCTTCACGCTGCAGGTAACGCAGCTGCGCGAGCACCGGGTGCGACAGTGTGTCGTGCGAGAACAGCGTGTCGTGCTCGAACTCTTCGAGTCGCAGAGCGTCCTGCGTCTGAGTCTCGTGCGCTGAGGGGCCGTGTGCGTCAAAGCTCTGCATGCTCGCCACGTTAGCACCGGCCCGGCGTGCACCCGGGCGAACACCCGGCAGCGCGACGCGCTGGCTGTCGCAGGAGCCCGATAGTGTGAGAAGTATGAGCGGTCGAACGGACGAACAGGCAGCGAGCGATGCGCTGCGAGGGGTCGCCGCGATCGTGGGCATACCGGTGACGGTCACAGACGGCGACGAGTGGCAGCTCGATGAGCGCGGGCTGCGCGCGGGGCTTGGATGGTACACCGTGCGTGGCCACAGCCCGGCAGAGGCTGCCGCCCTCGCGCTCTTGCAGCTCTGGGAGGGCGTGCGTGGCGTTCGCCTCGCCCCCGAGCGTGCTGCCCGGTCACAGCTACTCACTGCGGCCAGGCCAGAGCTTGCGCCGCTCGTGACCGCCATCGGGCGTGCGCAGGCCGCTGCCGAGGTCATCGCCGTGTTTCCGGGCATGCGCGGGCCGCTGATCGCCGCCCTCCGTCGAGGCATACCCCGTGATCTCGCCCCCAACCCGCTGGGCGACCAACTGCTCGCGCTCGTGCTGAGCTGCGGGTTCGGTGACCATGCTGGCCAGTACTTCACGGGCGTCGCTGCCGAGGTGCAGCGAGAATGGCAGCTCGCCTCGCACTTCGGTGGAGCCGCGGGCCTGGCTGTACAGCGGGTGCTGTGGCCGGATCCGGAGCGGGCGGCCCTTGAGCGATTTGAGCGGGCGCTCGCGCTGCTCACCCCCGGGTACGAGCGCTTGCTGGCCTTGGCGCGTGCCGGGCTCGGATCAGACGGCGCCGCGGCCCCACCCCACGAGGGTGGGGCCGCGAGCGATGATTCGGGGGCCGCAGCCGACAACGCTGCGGCCGAGCCAGACGCTACGAACGAGGGAGAATCGGGGGACGACGCGGCGCGAGACCAGGGCGCGACCGCCGACGAGCCGCCAGCTCATGCCCGCCCGGGCGGCGGCGATATCGCCGAGGGCGCAGACCTGTTTCAGGCTGAACAAGCGGGCGATGTGACCCAGTTTCTCGATACGCCGCTGCCCGCCGAGGGCGCGCTCACCGCGGCGTTTGCGGCGCTCGAAGCCGAAGCGGGCGACAGCGACGGGAGCGACGTGCGCGCCGGCGCAGGCGGCAGCCTGGGCGTGCGGGGCAGCGACTATGAGGCCCGCACGAGCGCGCTCGCGTCAAGCATCGAAGACATGCGGGGCGTGTGGCACGAGGTCACCGCTGAGCGTGTCGCCAGCGTAGCGGCCCTCGGCAGGACTCCGCAGGCCGAGGGTGAGACGCTCGATACCCGCGCGCTCGCAACTGGGCTCGCTGCTGTGCGCGCCGGCGTCTCCCACCCACGAGTGTTTCTGCAGCGTGAGCACCACACGCGCCGCACTCACCGCGCTGGCAACACCGACTATGTGCTGCTGATCGATCGCTCGTCGTCGATGCAGGGGCGGCCAGCGCGCGCCGCGGCAGACGCCGCCATCGTGATGCTCGAGGGACTCGCCGCGGCCGCACGCGACATCGCGCAGGCAGAGGCCACGAGCGGGCTCGATCTCGAGCTGCAGCTGCGCACCGCGCTGATCGTGTTCGACGCGCGCGCCCACGTGGTGAAATCGCTCTCGGCAGGTGTGAGCGACGACGTGCGCCACAGATTACTCGCGGCCGTTTCGGCGCCCCAGGGGTCAACCAACGACGCCGCGGCGCTCGATGCTGCGGCGGCTCAGCTGCGGGGAGGCAGCAGCGGCAACGGTGCAGGCGGGGCCTGGGCTGGGAGCGCTCTGGGCGCGAAGCAGCGACGCCGGATCGCGTTTGTGCTCAGCGACGGCGGAACGAACGACCCGGTCGCGGCCGCCCACGCACTGCGCAGGCTGCGCGCGCTGGGCACCACTGTGTTTGGCATTGGGCTCGGCAGCGACGACCTGCGTGAGCGGTACGCTCCGCACGGTGCGCGCATCGATAAGCCCGAACTGCTCGCGACAGCGGTGAGCGATCTGATTGCGCGCCACCTGCCCTGGGCATGACGGCAGGCACCAGCGCAAGCACAAACGCAGGCGTAAACGTGGGCTACGGTAACAGCGTGGGGCGCACGAGAAGAAGGCACAGAAGAGAGTCGAGACATCATGCATGACGAGCAGCAGTACGAACGGCAGCGCACGGCGCTTATGCGCGGTCTGTTTCCGGTGCTCGCGCGTGACCTCGATGCGGTGTTCGATGCGCCCCGTCACGGGGGGCCCGGCGAGACGGGAGCGGCAGCAGACTTTGAAACGCAGCTGGGAGCCGAGGTGCATCAGTTTCAGCAGCGGCATGCCGCACTCGCCTGGCACAGCGTCACCGATACTGGTGCACGCACGCAAGTTCTAGACGCGTTCAAGGCCGCACGCGAGGCGCTGCGCGGCAGCAGTATCGAGCTGCCCGCCCCAGAGTCGTTTGCGGCGCTCGTCAGCTTCGATCGCGTCACCGAACTGCTGGGGGCAGACGCCGAGGCCGGTGCTGGGATGGCCGTGGTGCCAGCGCCGCACGGCCTCGGCATCGAGGGCTGGCGAGACCTGTTTCGGCTCGTCGCGCAGCGACAGCCGCACAGGCTCAACCCGAGCGAGCCGCTCATCGTTTCCTCTGAAGCAGAGCGAGAGTTCGAGCGGCTCGACGGGGTGTGCGCTGTCGGCGCCGAAGGTCTCACAGCTGTGGCTGGCACCGCCGGGCCTGATTCAGGTGTGCAGTGGAGCCTGCGGCTCGTACCTGCGGCACCCGCACCGGCGCTGCTCGGACTGAACTTTGAGCACGGGCCGCATGTGACGTTGCCCGAGATGCTCATGCTGCAGCTCATGCGCATTACGACGGGTGACGAGCCCCTCGACCAGGCGAGTTTCACTTGGATCGCGGGTGAACTCGCGGCAGGCAAGCTGGCGGCCCGTCACGTGTACGACGTCGCAGACCGTGCGGTGCGAGTGAGCTGCCGCGAGATCGGCAATCAGGGCCCGCACCTTGGTGCGCGTACACCGGTAGCGCTCGTCTAACTCACTGTTGTTACAGACTGTAAGCAAACAGTGTGTAACGACACTCGCGACTACCAGGCACTCACGGCTTCATCGCGCAGCGACGGCAAACGGGTTTGCTGGCCCCACGCGAGAATTTCTTGTGGCACGACGAGCTCTTCTGGGCGAGCACCCGCCTTCTCGATGACTTCATTCACCGGCACGACGCCACCCGTGCGTCGCAGAATGCGGGCGCGCACAATTGCGCGCGCGTAGACCTCGGGGCGCCGCTTCGCGTCGGGGCGCACGAAGCGCTGCTCCATGTACACGGCCTGCTCATCGAAGCCGAGGATCTTCGATTCGATCCAAAACCGCTGCCACGGGTTCAGTGATTTGCGATACGAGATGGTCTGCCCAACGACCACCGGATACCAGCCCTCACGGCGAAACAGCTCCATGACGCCGTTGCGCTGAATGAGGTCGAAGCGCGCCACGTCCATGATCGAGAGGTACTTGCCGTTATTGAGGTGATTCAGCAGGTCCAGGTCCGTCGGCCACACGCGAAACCGCGACCTCCCCACCGCAGTGAAGCCAAGCTTCGACCCTCGCCTGCCTACGAACAAGAAGTGCCAGAGGGTGCGAAAGAACATGTGCATGGCCGGGAGTTTAGTCGGTGTGAGGGCTCGCAGCCAGATTGTGCAAGACGGGCGTATACTTGATCGGCGCTGAATTCGCGCTCGAACCTTATAGAACCCGGAGAAACCCGCATGGCAACCTCGAACGACATCAAGAACGGCACCGTCATCAAGGAGGCCGGCCAGCTCTGGAGCGTGGTCGAGTTTCAGCACGTGAAGCCCGGCAAGGGTGGCGCCTTTGTGCGCACCAAGCAGAAGAACGTGGTCTCGGGCAAGATCATCGATAAGACCTACAACGCTGGCGCAAAGATCGAAACCGCCAACGTCGATCGCCGCGATTTCCAGTACCTGTACCAGGACGGTGCAGACTTCGTGTTCATGGACCAGTCTGACTACGATCAGATCACCGTTTCGGGCACCGTCGTGGGCGATGCCTCGAAGTACATGCTCGAGAACCAGAAGGTGCAGATCGCACTGCACGAGGGCGAGCCCCTCTATGTCGAGATGCCGGCCTCGGTCGTGCTCGAGGTCACCTACACTGAGCCGGGCCTGCAGGGCGACCGCTCCACCGGTGGCACCAAGCCCGCGACGGTCGAAACCGGCGCTGAGATCCAGGTACCCCTCTTCCTCAACACCGGCACCAAGGTCAAGGTCGATACCCGCACGGGTGACTACCTCGGCCGCGTCAACGACTAAGCCCGGTGTCAGCACGTACCAAGGCGCGCAAGCGCGCCCTTGACATGCTTTTTCAGGCCGATGTGCGCGCGGAGCCCATCGCCCTGATCGTCGCGGCCGAATCGAAGCGCGCCGCCAGCGAGCCGGATCGTGCGGCCTCCTGGCTGTACGCGCGTGAGATCGTTGACGGCGTCACCGATCACCGCGAAGAAATTGACGAGCTGATCGTGAGCTATGCGCAGGGCTGGGCCCTCGACCGCATGCCGCACGTCGACCGTTCGCTTTTGCGTATCGCATCGTGGGAGATCCTCTTCAACGACGAGGTACCCGCCGCCGTCGCTATTGACGAGGCGATCGAGCTGGCCAAGGAGTACTCGACAGAGGACTCGAGCCGGTTCGTGAACGGTGTACTCGGCAAGATCGCCGATCACGGCCAGAAGTAACACGGCAATACCGCATTGAAACGGGCACGTGGCGCATGAGCGCGGCGTGCCCGTTTCAATGCGACTCCATCCTGCGCTAAGATGGCAGGGTTATAGCTTTTCTTTAAGAGTCGTCCAGTGAGGCGAAGAAGGGGGGCTCGAATAATGGGTACGCGAACTGTGCTAGAAAGCGCTGATATCTCGCGCGCGCTGACTCGAATCTCGCACGAAATCATTGAGGCCAACAAGGGTGTTGAGGGCCTCGTTCTCGTGGGTATCCCCACGCGGGGCAGCCTGTTGGCGCAGCGCATCGCCGCCACGATCTCCCGCATCTCTGGCACTGAGATTCCTGCCTGCAGCCTCGACGTGACGATGTACCGCGACGACCTTGCGAGTAAGCCCACGCTCACCCCGCAACCGACTGACATGCCCGTCGCTGGAATCGATGACGCCACGGTCGTGCTGGTCGACGACGTGCTCTACTCGGGTCGCACCGTACGCGCTGCTCTCGATGCGCTGCGCGACCATGGCCGCCCGCGCGCCGTGCGCCTTGCTGCACTCATCGACCGGGGCCACCGCGAGTTGCCCATTCGCGCCGACTACATCGGCAAGAACCTGCCGAGTGCCAAGCACGAGCGCATCTCGGTGCGTCTGACCGGGCACGACGGCATCGACGAAGTCACGATCTCTTCGGGTGACGCACAGGCCACGGAGGCAACAGCGTGAGGCACCTGCTCGACACCCGTACGCTCAGCCGTGACGACGCGATTCTCATCCTCGATACGGCCGAAGACATGTCGGCCACTCAGCAGCGCGAGGTGAAGAAGCTGCCCACGCTGCGTGGCAAGTCGGTCGTCAACCTGTTTTTCGAGGACTCAACCCGCACCCGCATCTCGTTTGAAGCCGCCGCAAAGCGCCTCAGCGCCGATGTCATTAACTTCAGCGCCAAGGGGTCGTCGGTATCGAAGGGTGAAAGCCTCAAAGATACTGCCCAAACCCTCCAGGCGATCGGCGCAGATGGCGTCGTGATCCGGCACCCAGCCTCTGGCGCCCCGGCCCGCCTCGCGAGCAGCGAGTGGATTGATGCCGGCGTTTTGAACGCTGGTGACGGTACGCACGAACATCCCACGCAGGCGCTGCTCGACGCTTTCACGATGCGCCGCCGCATTCACGGCGACGCAAGCCGCGGCCGCGGACTCGACGGTGTCTCAGTCGTGATCGTGGGCGATATTGCGCACTCGCGCGTGGCTCGCTCGAACCTGTGGCTGCTGCGTACTCTGGGCGCGCGCGTGAGCTTCGTGGCCCCTGAGACGCTGCTACCTTTCGGTGCGCGCGGCTGGCCCGTCGAGATTTATCACTCGCTCGATGAGGCGCTGCGCGTCGAACAGCCCGACGTCGTCATGATGCTGCGCATTCAAACCGAACGCATGCACGCCGCGTTTTTCCCGAACGAACGCGAGTACGCTCGCAACTGGGGCCTCGATAACGCACGGCTCGCGCGGCTCACCGAGCGCGCCATCGTGATGCATCCCGGCCCCATGAACCGCGGGCTTGAAATATCTTCTGCCGCCGCCGATTCGCCGCGCTCGACCGTGCTCGAGCAGGTCGCCAACGGTGTATCGGTGCGCATGGCCGCCCTGTATCTACTTCTTTCTGGAGAGCGAGGAACCGCCGCATGAGCGCTGCAGCACCTACCAACCCCGACCTGTTGATTCGCGGTGTGCGCATCGCCGCAGACCTCACGAACCGCCAGGCAGGTGACACCGCGCCCGAGGGCGAGGCGGTCGACCTGCGCATCGTAGACGGTGTCATCGCAGAGCGCGGCGCAAACCTTGCTGGCCGCGGCGAACGTGAGATCGACGCGGCGGGTCTCGTCGCCATGACGGGCCTTGTCGACCTGCACACGCACCTGCGCGAGCCCGGGTTCGAGCAGTCAGAGACGGTTCTCACCGGATCACGGGCCGCGGCCGCCGGCGGGTTCACGACCGTGTTTGCCATGGCCAATACGCTGCCCGTGCAAGACACCGCCGGTGTCGTCGAGCAGGTGCAGGCCCTCGGTGACGCCGCGGGCTACGCGACAGTGCGGCCTATTGGCGCCGTCACCGAAGATCTTGCGGGAGCAAAGCTCTCCGAAATCGGCGCCATGGCACAGTCGCGTGCTGCAGTGCGCGTCTTTTCTGACGACGGCAAGTGCGTGCACGACGCGCTGCTGATGCGTCGTGCGCTCGAGTACGTGAAGACCTTCGACGGTGTCGTAGCGCAGCACGCACAAGACCCGCGGCTCACCGAAGATGCGCAGATGAACGAGGGCGCACTCTCGAGCGAGCTCGGGCTTAAGGGCTGGCCCGCCGTCGCCGAGGAATCGATCATCGCGCGCGACGTGCTGCTCGCCGAGCACACCGGCTCCAGGCTGCACATCTGCCACCTCTCGACCGCCGGTTCGGTTGAGGTTGTGCGCTGGGCGAAGGCCCGCGGCATCGACGTTACGGCTGAGGTCACGCCGCACCACCTGATCCTCACCGAGGACCTTGCTCGGAGCTACGACCCGCGTTACAAAGTCAACCCGCCGCTGCGGCGTGAGGAAGACGTGCACGCACTGCGCCGCGCGGTCGCCGAGGGTGTCATCGACATCGTCGCGACCGACCACGCGCCGCACCCCACCGAAGCGAAGGAGTGCGAGTGGGCCGCGGCCGCATTCGGCATGGTTGGCCTGGAGTCGGCCCTGCCGATCGCACTGCTCACCCTGGTGCGTGAGGGGCACGCGAGCTTCGCTGAGATTGAGCAGCTGCTGTCGCAGCGCCCCGCTCAGATCGGCCGCCTCGAGGGGCACCCGACCGCGCTCGAAGTGGGTCAGCCCGCCGACCTCGTACTCTTCGACCCCGCGGGCGCGAGCGAGTTCGACGTCGCGCGCCTCGAGGGGCTCAGCGTGAACTCACCGTTCCTCGGCATGCAGCTACCCGGTCGGGTCGCCTACACGGTGCGTCGCGGCTACGTGACGCTCGATGCGGGCGAGCTCGTCGCGCCCGAGCAGGTGTCGCAGGCCGCTCGGGCCGCCGGGGCGGTGCAGGCGTGAGCCGCTTAGGCTTTGCACTTTTGATGGCGGGCGTTGCAGCTGCGCTGCTCGCCATCATGTGGCTGGGGTGGCGAAACCGCACCAGGCGCGACGCCGGGGTAGCGGCGGCGTCTCACGCGCTTACGGGGGCGGTGCTCGCGGAGTTTGGTGGCGTGCAATACGTCTCGACCACACTGCTCGGCCACGCGTTTGAGCGAGTAGCCGTCGCGGGACTGCGATACAAGGGGCTCGCCGATCTCACGGTGCGCACCGATGGTGTCTCGATCGCGGTGACGGGGGAGACCCCGGTCACGATTGGCAGCCAAGACCTGCTGGGCACCTCGCGCTCCAGTGGCCGTGTCGGTAAAGCTGTCGAGGCGGGCGGTATCTCGGTACTCGAATGGCGCAGCGCAGACGGTCGCGAACTCGAATCGGGCTTTAGGTTTGGCGGCCCTGCCGAACAGCGTGCCTTCGAAGACGCCATTGCCCAGGCCACCACTCATATTTCCAACAATCTCTCAGATACGACCCAGGAGGACGCGTGACTACGCAGACGACCGAAGTAACGGCGCCGCCGGCAGGTGCGGTGGCCGAAGGCCCCGCAGTGCTGGTGCTTGAAGACGGCACACGATTCACCGGTCGAGCGTACGGCGCAACGGGCCAGACCCTCGGCGAAATCGTGTTCTCCACCGGCATGACCGGCTACCAGGAGACACTTACTGACCCGTCATACGCGGGCCAGATTGTGCTGATGACGGCACCGCACATCGGCAACACCGGCGTGAACGACACCGACAAGGAGTCGCGTCAGATGTGGGCCGCAGGGTTCATCGTGCGCGACCCGGCACGCCGCATCTCGAACTTCCGGGCCGAGCGCTCGCTTGACGAGGACCTCGTCGCCGATGGCGTCGTGGGCATTTCGGGTGTTGACACCCGCGCCATCACGCGCCGCATCCGCTCGGCGGGCGCTATGCGCTCGGGCATTTTCTCGGGCGAAGCGTTCCACCTGAGTGACGACGAGCAGCTCGCGCTCGTCATCGAGCAGGCCGGCATGGACGGTAAGAACCTGTCAGAGCTGGTGACGACCCCTGCGCGGTATGACGTGGCTGTGGCCGAGGGTGTCGACCGGATCGGCACCATCGCGGTGCTTGATCTCGGCATCAAGCAGCAGTCGGTCACCTACCTGTCTGAGCACGGCTTTGACGTGGCCGTGCTGCCCGCATCGACCACGGCCGCCCAGTTGCGAGAGATCGCCCCTGATGCCCTGTTCTTCTCAAACGGCCCCGGGGACCCGGCCGCGAGCGACGCTCAGGTTGAGCTGCTTACCGAGATGCTGCGCGACGGCGTGCCCTACTTTGGCATCTGCTTTGGCAACCAGCTGCTCGGTCGCGCGCTTGGCCTCGCCACCTACAAGCTCCCGTTTGGTCATCGCGGCATCAACCAGCCCGTGCTCGATAAGACCACCGGCAAGGTTGAGATCACGGCCCAAAACCATGGCTTCGCAGTGGAAGCGCCCATTGAGGGCGAGTTCGACTCACCCGCGGGCTTCGGTCGCGTGCAGGTGAGCCACTACAGCCTCAACGACCAGGTGGTCGAGGGGCTCGAGTGCCTCGACATTCCAGCTTTCTCGGTGCAGTTTCACCCCGAGGCAGCCGCAGGCCCGCACGACGCCTTCTACCTTTTTGAACGCTTTGCAGATTCGGTTCGCGCGCACCAGCAGCGCGCAAACGCCGGCACCGAGGAGACCAACTAATGCCTAAGCGCACAGACATCAATTCCGTTCTCGTCATCGGCTCTGGCCCGATCGTCATTGGCCAGGCCTGCGAGTTTGACTACTCGGGCACCCAGGCCTGCCGCGTGCTGCGTGAGGAGGGCGTACGCGTCATTCTCGTGAACTCGAACCCGGCCACGATTATGACCGACCCCGACTTCGCCGACGCCACCTACGTCGAGCCCATCACCACCGAGGTGATCGAGTCGATCATCGCGAAAGAGAAGCCCGACGCAATTCTGCCGACGCTCGGTGGCCAGACCGCGCTCAACGCCGCCATGGCGCTGCACGAGCAGGGGATCCTCGAGAAGTACAACGTCGAGCTCATCGGCGCTAAGCCCGAGGCAATTCAGCGCGGCGAAGACCGCCAGATCTTCAAGGACCTCGTCATCGAGTGCGGCGCAGACGTCGCAAAGTCCTATATCGTGCACACGGTAGAGGACGCCGTCGAGTACGCCAAGGACCTCGGCTACCCGCTCGTTGTACGCCCGTCCTTCACCATGGGTGGTCTCGGCTCGGGCTTCGCGTACACCGAGGAAGAGCTGATCCGCATTGTGCGCGACGGCCTGCACTACAGCACCACCACCGAGGTGCTGCTCGAGGAGTCGATTCTTGGGTGGAAGGAATACGAGCTCGAGCTGATGCGTGACAACGCGGGCAACTCGGTCGTCGTGTGCTCCATCGAAAACTTCGACGCCGTGGGCGTGCACACGGGTGACGCGATCACGCTCGCCCCCGCGCTGACCCTCACCGACCGTGAGTACCAGAAGCTGCGCGACATCTCGATCGACATCATCCGCTCAGTGGGTGTTGACACCGGCGGCTGCAACATTCAGTTTGCAATCGACCCCAAGACGGGCCGCGTCATCGTCATCGAGATGAACCCCCGCGTCTCGCGTTCATCGGCGCTCGCCTCAAAGGCGACCGGCTTCCCGATCGCTAAGATCGCCGCGAAGCTCGCCCTTGGCTACCGCCTCGACGAGATCACGAACGACATCACGCAGAAGACTCCCGCAAGCTTCGAGCCGTCAATCGACTACGTCGTGGTGAAGACACCGCGCTTCGCGTTCGAGAAGTTCCCGGCCGCAGACGACACCCTCACGACCACCATGAAGTCGGTGGGCGAGGCGATGGCGATCGGCCGCAACTTCACAACGGCTCTGCAGAAGTCGCTGCGCTCGCTTGAGAAGCGCGGCAGCTCGTTCCACTGGGGCGAAGAGACCCGTACGGCTGACGAGCTGCTTGCTTCGATGAAGCGCCCCACCGACGGCCGCATCATCGATATTCAGCAGGCGCTGCGCCTGGGGGCATCGATCGAGCAGGTGTTCGCCGCGACCGATATTGACCCCTGGTTCCTCGACCAGATCGCTCTGATCAACGAGGTCGCAGACCGCGTGAAGGCGGCCGCACAGCTGTCGATTGAGCTGCTCACCGAGGCGAAGAACCACGGCTTCTCAGACGCACAGCTGTCGCAGCTGCGCGGAGTCAGCGAGTCTGAGATTCGGGGGCTCCGTCACGGCCTGGGACTGCGCCCCGTGTTCAAGACCGTTGACACCTGTGCCGGCGAGTTCCCCGCGCTCACGCCGTACCACTACTCGTCATACGACCTCGAAACCGAGGTGACCCCCTCTGATCGCAAGAAGGTCGTCATCTTGGGCTCAGGCCCCAACCGCATCGGTCAGGGCGTCGAGTTCGACTACTCGTGTGTGCACGCGTCGTTTGCTCTGTCTGAGGCGGGCTTCGAGACGATCATGATCAACTGCAACCCCGAGACGGTTTCGACCGACTACGATACGAGCGACCGGCTGTACTTTGAGCCGCTCACGCTCGAGGACGTGCTCGAGGTCATTCACGCTGAGAGCCAGACCGGCGAGCTTGTGGGCGTCGTCGTGCAGCTCGGTGGCCAGACGGCACTCGGCCTCGCACAGCCGCTCAAGGACGCGGGCGTTCCGATCCTCGGCACGACCCCCGAAGCGATCGACCTCGCAGAAGAGCGTGGCGCGTTCGCCGAGATCCTCGACCGCGCCGGCATCCTCGCTCCGCGCAACGGTACCGCCATCGACAAGGAGGGCGCGATTCGCGTCGCCGAAGAGATCGGCTACCCCGTGCTGGTGCGCCCGTCGTTCGTACTCGGCGGCCGCGGCATGGAGATCGTGTACGACACCGAGTCGTTGCACGGCTACTTTGAGCGCATCGCAGGTCACGCCCTTGTCGGCCCCGGCCACCCGCTGCTCATCGACCGGTTCCTCGACGACGCGATCGAGATCGATGTTGACGCCCTCTACGACGGTGAGCAGCTGTACGTGGGCGGCGTGATGGAGCACATCGAGGAGGCCGGCGTGCACTCGGGCGACTCCAGCTGCACCCTGCCGCCCGTTACGCTCGGCCATGCCGAGATCGCTCGTGTGCGTGAAGCGACTCAGGGCATCGCCGAGGGTATCGGCGTGCGCGGCCTGCTGAACGTGCAGTTCGCGATCGCTCAGGGCGTGCTCTACGTGCTCGAGGCGAACCCGCGCGCGAGCCGCACCGTGCCCTTCGTCTCAAAGGCACTCGGCATTCCGCTCGCCAAGGCCGCTTCGCGCGTGATGGCGGGCGAGACGATCGCCGAGCTGATCGACTCGGGGCTGCTGCCCGAGCGTGACGGCTCGCGTGTGCCCATCGATGCCCCCATCGCGGTGAAGGAGGCCGTGCTGCCGTTCCAGCGTTTCCACACGAAGGACGGCCAGGTCGTCGATTCGCTGCTCGGACCCGAGATGCGTTCGACCGGTGAGGTCATGGGCATGGACCGCGACTTCCCGACCGCATTCGCAAAGAGCCAGGCCGCCGCGGGCAGCGAGCTGCCCACCGAGGGCACCGTGTTCCTGTCGGTCGCCGACCGCGACAAGCGCTCGGTAGTGCTGCCTGCGCTGCGTCTGCAGGAGCTCGGTTACACGATCCTCGCGACGCAGGGCACCCAGGTGGTGCTCGCGCGCAACGGCATCAAGTCGCAGACCGTGCTCAAGCACTCGGCCCGCGCCGAGGGCGAGACGATCGTTGATCTCATCAACGGCGCACGCGTCGACATGATCATCAACACCCCTTCGGGTGGCTCGGCGCGCGCCGATGGCTACGAGATTCGCGCGGCCGCCGTGGCCGCAGGGATCCCGATCTTCACGACGATCTCTGAGCTGTCTGCAGCAGTGGGCGCACTGTCGGCCGCCGCTGTGAAGTTCGATGTGAAATCGCTGCAGGAGTACGAGGCTGACCGCGTGGCAGCCAAGGCCGCTCAGGCGGCACTGTGACCCACACCGTCACGTTTGGGGGGAGGCTCGCCGCGCAGTTCGCGGCGGGCCGCCACCTGTGCGCGGGCATCGACCCGCACACCGCGCTGCTCACTGAGTGGGGTGTGGCCGATGACGCTGCCGGGGCTGAGCGGATGGGCCGTGACGTCGTCGCGGCCGCCGCCGGCCGCGCGGCGTGCGTGAAGCCGCAGATTGCTCTGTTTGAACGCTTTGGTGCGGCGGGTTTCGCCGCGCTCGAGCGCGTCTTTGCCGACGCCCGCGCGGCGGGTCTGCTCGTCGTCGCAGATGTGAAGCGCGGCGACATCGGCTCGACGTTTGCCGCGTACGCCGACGCCTGGCTCACGCCCGGCGCGCCGCTCGAGGCCGACGCGATGACCGTCGTGGCCTACCAGGGCTTCGAGAGTCTCGCGGGTGGATTCGCGCACGTCGAGCAACACGGCAAGGGTATGTTTGTGCTCGCGGCCACCTCGAACCCCGAGGCGCGAGAGGTGCAGCGAGCGGTACGAAGCGACGGCCGTTCGGTCGCGAGCGCGATGGTCGCAGACGCTGAGGCGTGGAACGCTGCGCACCAGGTCACCCGCGTCGCCGCTGGTCTCGCGGCAGACACCGTCGGCTCGATTGGCGTGGTGCTCGGCGCCACCCTCTCTCTCGCCGACTTCGGCATCGAGACCGGCGCCCGCGCCGCTGGCCCGGCCCTGCCGGTGCTCGCGCCTGGCTTCGGCCATCAGGGCGCCCGCATTGAAGACGCGCGTGAGCTGTTCGGTGGCATCGGCGAGGCGCTGCTCGCGAACGAGTCGCGCAGCATTCTGCGCGGTGGGCCCGAGGGTCTTGCGATCCGGATCGAAGAGCGCGCGAACCTGATTCGCGCAGCGCTAGCGCAGTAATGCGCCGCAGCCCGTGAGGGTGCCAGTGCGAGGCGCCCGGTGAGGATTCTCACCGGGCGCCTCGCGGCGTAATGGCACCTGACCGGCCCAAAGAACGTGTATCGTGGTAGCGATGAGTGAGAAGACGCACCCGGGTGCTCACCCGATGCCCCCCGTCGATCGTGCGGCCGCGAGCCGTGCTGCGGTAGCTGCCCGGCAGGCCCGCGCCGACCTCAAGCGCAGGCTGCGCGCCGGCGAATTAACGCCGCTGCGCGTGCTCGAGCAGTCTCTCGTGCCGGGTACCCCAGCCGCGACGCTGCGCATCACCGATTTTCTACTGTCGTTTCCGGCCATTGGCGAGGTGAAAGCCGACCGTGTGCGCCGCGAACTCGACATCTCAGACAAGAAGCGGCTCGGCGGCCTTGGCAAGTTGCAGCGTGATCGGTTGACCGGTTTTGTGCGCGACCGCATGGGGGTCCAAGGCGTGAGCGATCGCCCGCCGCTGACGGTTTTGGCTGGGCCCACGGCCGTGGGCAAGGGCACCGTCGTGAGCTACATTCACGAGCACTTTCCTGAGGTGCGCCACTCGGTGTCGGCCACGACGCGTGCGCCGCGCCCCGGCGAGGTTGACGGCGTGCACTACTACTTCGTTGATGACGAAGGCTTCGACCGGATGCTTGCGAGCGGTGATCTGCTCGAGTGGGCAACCGTGCACAACAAGCACCGCTACGGCACGCCGCGCGGTCCCGTCGTCGAGGCGGCCGAGCGGGGCGAGATGATGCTCCTCGAGATCGATTTGCAGGGCGCGCGTCAGGTGCGCGCGAGCCTGCCCGAGGCGAAGCTGGTGTTTCTTGCGCCTCCCAGTTGGGACGAACTCGTGAACAGGCTGGTGGGCCGCGGCACAGAAGACGCCGAGGAGCGCGCGCGCAGGCTCGAGACCGCCAAGGTCGAGCTTGCCGCGGCCGAAGAGTTCGACGAGATCATCGTGAACGACGAGGTGCCTCGCGCGGCGGAACAGCTGCTCGACGTGATGCGCGGCGCACGAAGCACCGCCGCATGATCTTCGCACCCCAGGCGTTCGCGGCGCTTGCACTCGTGGGCGCTACCGCTGAGGACGCTGCCACCACGGGGCTGAACCCGCAACAGTTTTGGGGGATTCCGGTCGCCCTGATTGGGGCGGCCTTTCTCGCGTTCGGCGCCCAGTACCAGTCGCGCGGCCTCAACAAGGTCGAACGGCTCACTGGCCGCAGCGCCGGAGCCGGGCTGTCACTCGGGCATGTCCTCAGGTTGCTCTCGCGCCCCTCATGGGTGGTGGGCACGCTCTTGCTGGGCCTCGCGGTCGTGCTGCAGATCGGCTCACTGTCGCTGTCGCCGCTGATCGTGGTACAGCCCATTGGTGTGGTCGGCCTCGTGATCACTTCGGTGCTCAACTCCAGGATGAGCGGTCTACAGCTCGGCAAGCGCGCCCGCGCCTCCGTGGCCATGTGCGTGGCGGGTATCGTGAGCTTTGTCACGATCGCGGCGTTCACCGCCTCCGACCGGCCCGTCACCGACCAGAAGCTGATCACTATTCTGATCCTGTTTGGGGTCGTGTTTGCCGGTGTGGTGGTCACGCTCATCGCGCTGCGTCACCGCGCGATCGCGCTGCTCTACATTGTTGGCGCCGGTGTGCTGTATGGCTTCGTCGCGACATTCGCGAAGGCAGTGATCGGGCGTCTGCAGCAGGGCGAGTTTGAGTGGCTGACCTGGGCGTGTGTGGCCGCGCTCATCGTCGGCGCACTGCTCGGCATGGTGTATGTGCAAAACGCCTACTCGTCGGGCCCACCAGACCTGGTCGTGGCGGGCCTCACGGTCATCGACCCGTTGGTGGCGGTGCTTGTGGGCATCATCGTGCTGGGCGAGGCAGCCGGGGCCTCACCCCTCGCCGTCGCGGGGTTCGTGGTGTCGGGTCTCGTGGCGGTCGTCGGGGTGCTCGGGCTCGCCAAGTTTCACCCGCAGACGGGCCAGTCGGTGGTCGAGCGAGACGCGCAGGTGCGCTAGCGCGGGGCCCCGCGGCCCGGCCTAAACGCCGAGACCGTCGGGTCGTGTGCGATCCAAAACCGCCACGGAAAAGCGGGGCCGCCCGCCACACCCGCGACGCCCACGCGCGGGCCGCGCACAATGCGGCCCGCGTCAAAATCGCTGCCGCGCGGGGAGACCCGAAACGGCGGCGCGAACAGATCATGCCCGTCGTGGGTCGCACGGCTGAGCCCCAGGGCAGCAGCCACGTTGCCCGGCCCCCGCGCCAGCATACGCGCCTGGATCGCTGGGGCCGCGTGGGGGGCCGCGGTGCGCGGATCCGGAGCGTCTCTAACCGCGAGCGTGTGACCCACCCGGCCCTGTTTCAGCAGCCGGCGCTGCTCGGCGAGGCTCGCGCCCGCGACGATCTCACCCGCACGAATCAACACTCCAGAGGCGATGCCGTCGGGGGAGCAGACCATGTTGATCGCGTGGTGCATGCCGTAACTGAAGTACACGTATGCGTGACCCGGCGGGCCAAACATCGAGCCGTTGCGATCGGTGCGGGCGCGGCGGGCGTGGGACCCGGCATCGTAGGGGCCGGGCGCGCCCAGCCCGTGATAGGCCTCGACCTCGGTGATGCGCAGCGTGACTGCACCCTCGGGGGAGTCGACGGTCAGCGCCGCACCGAGCAGCTGCGGCGCCACCTCGAGGGCGGGCGGAAGAAAAAACGTACGGTCCACGCTTCCAGTGTCGCACCGATGCGCGCAGTACAGTGGGAGCGTGAGCATACAGTTTCCACCACCCATGGGCCCCGAAGACCCGAGCGATGCAGCCGCTGGTGCCTTTGGCGCGCCGAGGCCGCGCCGCCCGCGCACCGTCTGGGGGTACATCGTGGGCATCGCCCTGGTGCTCGCCGGGGCGGGTCTCGTCGTGTGGCCGGTATTCTCGGCGACCTGGCTGCTTGGCGTGCTCGTGGGCACCGCGCTCGTCGTCAACGCGATCGGATTGCTCACGCGCGGCGGGCCAGCCGTGATCGGCGGCGCCCTGCTGGGCATTATGGGCGTGTGCGCGTTCTTGCTGCCCGACGCCGTCGCCGTGGCGCTCGTGACGTTCGCGGGCATCGGGTTTCTCGCCCTCGGCGCGATCTGGATCGCGTTTGCCTCGCGCATCGTCGCGGCGGCCGCCGCGCGCACCGGGGGCAGCGGCTGGGGGCGGGCCTCGGCGCTCGTGCCCGGTGTGTTGCTCGCTGCGGGTGGCGTGATCGCGCTCGTCTGGCCGGATCTGGCCCTCGCCGTCGTGGCCGTCGTGGGTGGCCTGTGCCTGATCGCGCTCGGCGCGTTTATCGTCTGGGTGACCCGTAAGCTGCGCCGCGGCGGGCCCGCGTCGCAGACCACGATCATCATGTGATGGGGGAGCGGCCGAGGGTTCGTGCTCGGTTTGTGCGTTTTGAGTGCTCGGCTAGTGCTCGGTGATGTCACCGCTGATCATGTGCATCGTGAAGCGGCGCTGCGCAGTGTGCGCGCCGGCCGCTGCGGCGGCAGTCACTTCGAACGCAAGCGCCAGTGATTCTGTCTTAGCGTCGGCCGCTGTCACGACGTAGTTGCAAGTGAAACTGTGTGTTTCAGTCGCGGCTATTGGCCCGGTGGCTTGCACATCGGTATAGGTCGCTCCGCTTTGCAGGGCGAGTCTCACCTGCGCGGTTTCGGACCCGTAGTTGTGCAGCCGCCCGGCAAACGCGAGCACGTCGCCGGCCTTGAATCCCGTGATGATGGGACCGTAGTTGAGATCTTGCGACTGGCGGTTGGACAGGATCTGCGGGGCGTCTTCTGAGTAACCCTGGCCTACCTCTTTCCACGCCGCTTGGTCCCAATCTCCGTCGGTTTGCGTCAAGACATAAGTCTCACCGGTGCTGCGCCACGTCGCTGGCCTGCCAGGCGTCACCGACCGCAGCACCACGTCGAGGCGCACGTTCCCGGCTCGGGCGGCGCCCGTGTCGTGTGTGAGCTCTGACGTGGGCGAGGCCATCAGCTCGGTCGGATCCACGGTGACAAAAACGATTTCTTGATACCCCTGCCGCTCGTACAACACCCCAATCTGACCGTTGGGCAGCCGCGTGGCGGTGGAGTACTGGGAGCTGCCACCGCTGATTACGACGGCAAAGGGCCACGTGTCGCCGTTGTCCTGTGAGAGTTTCAGCAGGGTGTTGCGCCGCAGCAGCGAGTCATGGTTATGGGTAGCGATGAGCCAGTGGGTGGTGTCTGCCGTCACCAAGGAGTCGACGTTGGGCAGGCCGTCAAAACGCGCCACAGAACCGTTGTCGCTGGGATCGGGGAGTTCAGGGTGCGGCAGCGCGGGGGACCAGGTCGCGCCTCCGTCAGCGGAGCGTGCTGTCAGACGGTACGGGGTGGCGCGGGAGTGCAGTAGGAGCGAGCCATCAGCCAACGTGACGACCTTGTTCTCGTTGGCGCCCAGGACGAAACCTCCCATCGACCACGTCGCACCGTGATCATCGCTAAACGCGCTGGCGGCTTTAATTTCGCCCTCGTGCAGGAGCACGAACTGTTGCACCAGCCGCCCGGTAAATGGACCGGTGTGAATCTGGATTCCCGCCCCGGCGGCAGCAAATAGACCGGTGACCCCGTCGCCCTTCAGCATGTGCGTGAGCCTGCGGTGCTGCCAAGTTTCGCCGTCATCATCGGAGAAGCTCAGGTCGACGTGCTGAATAGCGTGCTCATCAGTGAGCCCCGGGGCGGCTTCGAAGAAGCCCGCGTGCGTGCCTGCGGCGTGGAACAGAAAAATGCGCCCGGTCTGCACATCGACCAGCAACGAAGGGTCCCCGTAGCCGTGGAGCCCGGTGCCCGTGCGCACCACCAGCTGTGGGCCCCAGCTGGCACCGTTATCGGTGCTTCGCCGTATGAGCAGGTCAATGGGATTGGGCAGGTCATCGAGATTCGGGCGCCCATCGTAGGCCGCAAGAAGCGTGCCGCGCACCGAGACGGCAAGGGCCGGAATGCGGTACTGGCGGTAGCCCGCCACCCCGCGACGAGCTAAGACTGCTTCTGACGGGGTAGGGCGCTCACTCACAACGTTTACTGTAGTGGCTTGGTAGGGCGGACGGGACTTGAACCCGTGACCGAACGATTATGAGTCGTGTGCTCTAACCAACTGAGCTACCGCCCCAAGACAACCCCTCCATCTTACTGGAAAGCCGCCTCCGATCTGCAAAGCCTAGCCTCACCTTGCTTGCGGGCGTGTCAAAAACGCGTAGCGTTAGGGGTGTTCGCACGTACGCGACCAACGAAAGGAACACTCAGATGGCCACCAAGCAGATCACCGTTCCCGCCGCCCAGGGCGACCTTCATCGCCCCTCAGGCGTTGCGCAGTACCTTACCCCGGTCGTGCACGACCTTGTGGCACTTGCCGTCAACGGCAAGCAGGCACACTGGCATGTACGGGGCGAGAATTTTATGGGCGTGCACGAGTTTCTCGATGTCGTTGTCGCGCACGCGCAAGATGCCTCAGACACCGTTGCTGAGCGCATTGTGGCGCTCGGCCTGCCCATTGATGCCCGCATTGGCACCGTTGCTGAGCGCACGACCACACCCGCCCTGAGCGATGGGTTTCAACGTTCGAGTGTAACTGTGCGCGAAATTGTGGCACAGCTCGATGCGACGCTCGAGACCGTCTACGCCGCGGTGAAGGGCCTTGACGACATTGATCTTGTGAGTCAAGACATCGTGATCGCGGTGGCTCAACAGCTCGACAAGGACCGCTGGTTCTTGGTGTCTCACTTTGCCGAGTAGCTCCACGCCTGGGTTGTGGGATGTTGTGGGGCGCCCTGAGGAGCTCACATAGGGCTTGCGGGCCAAAGCCCGTTTGTCTACAGTAGGAGAATAACCGGGGGAGTCGCTGCGACTGCCCCGGTTAACGACTACAAAGGAGTATTCTGTGAGCAAATTTGATGGACTGCTAAACGACACCTTGCCTGCGCTCAACTTCGAGTTTGAGACCGAGGGTGAAAACGCCGGCATTCCGACGCCTCCCAACCAGGGTGAGGGCTGTGAGCTTGTGGGCTCGCAGACCCAGAACGACACCAAGGTGCACATGACTCACGTGTGGTTTACGGCCGACGATGAGGCGCACCCGTGGGTCGGCGAGCATGTGCACGACTATGATGAGGTGCTCATCTGGACGGGCAGCGACCCCGAGAACCCACGCGACCTGGGCGCTCAGCTCACGATGACCATCGATGGCGAAGAGCGCGTTATTACCCAGTCGGGCTCGATCTACATTCCGGCGGGCACGAAGCATTGCCCGCTGAGCGTCGACCGCGTTACGCGCCCGTTCTTGTTCAACGCGCTGTCAATCGCGCCCGAGTACTCAGCGACGCCGCAGGTCGACTAGCGCACGCTAGTGAGTGCGCACTGACTAGCGCGCACCGATTGGCACACGCTGAGGGGCGGCGGCTGTTTGTTTGCGGCGGCAAAATCGCGCGAACAAACAGCCGCCAACCGGGCTCGGGTGCACTCCAGGGTGAAGTAACGATAATCTATATTATGTCAGCTCTAGGGTTTGACTACCGCGCGGGGGCCGCAATTTCGCCCCCGCGGCGCTCGGTTCACGAGCGGCAAGTTCGCACACTCGACCGCGGTTACTGCACGTCGAACCAGAACGCAGCCGTCGGCTCGGCATCACGCGTGAGCGTCAGCGCCCAGCAGCCGGGTTCATCGAGTGCAAGGTTCATTTGCCACTCATCACCGGGGCCCGCGAGGTCGTCACGATCGCGCGGCTCCGGATCCGCCGAAAGCTGCGCCGGCTTACCGCCGGGCGCGGTGACCTCGGCTCCGAGTTTGCCCTCGCCCGTGACCCGCACCACAAACTTACGCTCACCGGGTTTGGCTTCACCGTTTGTGGCAGCGTCGCCCTTAAAGAAGAGCCCCGACGCGCTGGCCGATTTCGTGAGCGGCGTACCGATGATCGCGAAATGGCGCTCAGGCCCCGCCGCCGGCGACGCGGGCTTGCAGTCGGCCTTGCCCAGTTCGGGGTTCAGGGAGTCTTCCAGTGACGGGCCCGAGCAGCCCGCCGCGCCAAGGACCACCAGCCCCGCCGCAAGCGCCGAAAGAAATCTTCTCGATGAACCCATGTGTGTTTCGCTCCTGTGTGCCGGGCGTTCTACCGCCATCGCGCCTTCTTGCCGGCGCGGCTTTCCCTCATCACAGTAGTCGTAGACTAGAGAGGTGACCACTTTGCCCACGCCCGACTCCCCCGCGCTCTACATCAAAATCTGCGGCATGCGCGACCCACAGCTCACGCAGCGCGCTGTTGAGCTGAGCGCAAACGCGATCGGCGTCGTGATGAGCCCCGGCACACCGCGCGACGCGACCGAGGCAGAAGCTCGCTCAGTGATCGCGGCCGCAAAGGCCACGAATGCAGCCGTTGACACGGTGCTCGTGGTGAACAAGATGCCCGCGCGCGATGCGGCCGAGATGGCTGCGCGCCTCGGGTTCGACGTGCTGCAGCTGCACGGTCGATACTCGGCCGACGACTTTGCCGCCGCCAAAGCGGTCATGCCGCGGGTGTGGCGGGCGGCCTCCCTCGCCCACTTTCCCGGCATTGTTCCCGGCGAATTCGGCGAGGAGCGCCTACTGCTCGACGGCGCAGACCCCGGATCGGGGGCGCGCTGGAGCTTCGAGGGCCGCGCGCCCAGCGAATTTGGCACGAGCTGGCTGCTCGCGGGCGGCCTCTCCCCCGACAACGTCGCCGCGGCGATTGCGCAGCTGCACCCCGCAGGCGTCGATGTCTCGAGCGGCGTCGAGTCTGCGCCGGGCGCGAAAGACGCTGCGCGCATTGAAGCGTTCATTGCCGCTGCTCGCGCGAATGCTGCGACGTCCCGCCATTCGCTCCCCCAATAGCAAAACATTTGGTTCTGGTGTTTTCAGTAAACCCGATGTAACCTATTCGTTATATTCAAACGCGCCCCGATCGGTGCGCGTCCGCCAATGAGAAAGCCTGCATGACTGACGCACAGCAAGAATCCACTACAGATCTACCTACACGGCGCAGCCTTCGCGAAGCGATGAGCGGTCAGGGTGAAGAGATCTCGTACCGGGTTCCCCGTCGCGCGCACACCCCCGCGGCAGCCCCCGAACGTGCTGTCGCACGCGCGCCCCGCACCACCAGGCAGAAGATCGCCGCCGTCGCCGCGGCCTTCAGCGTAGGGGGCCTTGCGCTCGTCGCGGTGCTGCCGATTGCCAGCCAGAGTGACGTGGCCGAGGCGGCCGCCGGCCAGCAGCAGCTGTTCTCGGAGGTGTCTGCCGCAGACATGCCGGGGTCATTCATTGATGTGACGGGCGTCGCGTCTGAAGAGATCACCGAGGCCTCATATACCTTTAACCCCAAGGTGATGGTGAACTACCCGTTTGCTGCGCCCGTCATGTTGACCGACCCGTTTGGCTACCGCACCGCCCCGGTTGAGCAGTTTCACGACGCACAGGACTTCGCCGCCGCGGCAGGCACCCCCATTCAGGCGATCGCCGAGGGTGTCGTGCTTGAAGCCGGCCAAACTTCAGACGGTTGCGGCTTCGGCCTCAAGCTCGAGCACCAGATCGACGGGCAGACCGTCACCAGCCGCTACTGCCACATGATCGATAACTCGCACAGCATTCAGGTCGGAGACCAGCTGGAGATGGGCGATTTCGTGGGCGAGGTGGGCGCCACCGGCATGGCCTTCGGCGCGCACCTGCACATGGCGATCCGGGTGAACGACGAGCCCGCTGACCCGATGCCGTTTCTCGCGAAGTACAACACGACCCCGCGTGAGCTGCCCGCTCGCGCCGACGACGCAAAGCAGTCGTCCAAATAGGTAGAGGCGTCGTAACGTAGTCGAGCCCCCTGCACCGCAAGGTGCCGGGGGCTCAACTACGTTACGGGAGTAAGCGGGGTCAGTGCGCGGGGCGCGCGATCGGGATCCGGTGCCCGCTCACCTGTTCGGCGACGTTCTGTGCGATCTGCGCCGCGGTGAGGCCCGCGGCCTCAAGCAGCTCACCGCGTGAGGCGTGGCCCGGAAACTCGTCGGGCGTGCCCAACTCGCTCACGGCGGTGTCGACGCCTGCGTCTCTCAGCGCCTGCCGGATCCGGGTTCCCACCCCACCCACACGAATGCCGTCCTCAATGCTAATGAGGAGGCGGTGGTTGCGTGCGATGTCGACCACTGAAGCCGCGACAGGCACGACCCAGCGCGGGTCAATCACGGTGCAGGTGATGCCCTGTGTACGCAAGATGGCGGCTGCTTCGAGGGCGACCTCGGCCATCGGGCCGACCGTGACGAACAGCACGTCGGCCTGCTCCCCCGGCGTATCGGCGAGAAGCACGTCGACGCCGTCGGCCCGGCGCTCGAGCGCGGGCAGCTCTTCGATCACGGCGCCCTTGGGGTATCGCAGCACCGTGGGGCCGTCGTCGATGGTGACGGCCTCGGCGAGCAGCTCCCGCAGGCTCGTCGCGTCGCGAGGGGCGGCGATCCGGATCCCGGGTACGACCTGCAGGGTCGCAAGGTCCCAGACGCCGTTGTGGCTTGCGCCGTCGGGCCCGGTGATGCCCGAGCGGTCGAGCGCGAAGGTGACGCCGGCGCTGTGCAGCGCGACGTCCATGAGCAGCTGGTCAAACGCGCGGTTCATGAAGGTGGCGTAGACCGCGACGACCGGGTGCAGGCCCCCGTAGGCGAGGCCGGCCGCGCTCGTCACCGCGTGCTGTTCGGCGATGCCCACGTCGTAGACGCGTTCGGGGTGGCGTTCGGCGAGCAGGTCGAGGCCCGTGGGCTGCAGCATGGCGGCCGTGATGGCGACGATGCGCTCGTCGGTTTCTGCGAGCTCGGCGAGGTGCTCGCGAAACACGCCCGTCCAGGTGGGCGCAGATGACTTGGCGACCGGCACACCGCTGTCTGGGTCGATCTTGCCGATCGCGTGAAACTGATCGGCAAGATCGTTCTCGGCGGGCGCGTAGCCGTAGCCCTTCTCGGTGATCACGTGTACGAGCGTGGGGCGACCGTAGCCCTTGGCCTGCGTGAAGGCCTCTTCGACGGCGGCAAGGTCATGGCCGTCAATGGGGCCTAAGTACTTGATGTCGAGGTTTGAGTACAGGTGCTCGTTGTTGCTCGCGCGGCTCAAAAAGCCGTGCAGTGCACCGCGGGCACCGCGGTAGAAGCTGCGGCCGGGTTTGCCGAGGCGTGAGAACAGCTTCTCGCTGCCCTCTTGCAGGTCGCGGTAGCTGCCGCGCGAGCGCACGCCGTTTAGGAACCGAGCCATGCCGCCGATGGTGGGCGCATAGGATCGACCGTTGTCGTTGACCACGATCACGAGGTTGCGGTCGTTATCGTCGGTGATGTTGTTGAGCGCCTCCCAGGTCATGCCCCCCGTGAGGGCGCCGTCGCCGACGACGGCCACGACGCTGCGGTCGTGCTGCCCGGTGCGGGTAAAGGCGCGCGAGATGCCGTCAGCCCAGCTGAGCGAACTCGACGCGTGCGAGCTTTCGACGATGTCGTGCTCTGACTCTGCGCGCTGCGGGTAGCCGGCGAGCCCGCCACGCTGGCGCAGCCCCGCGAAGTCTTTGCGGCCCGTGAGAATCTTGTGCACGTAGCTCTGGTGACCCGTGTCGAACACGATCGGGTCGTTGGGAGAGTCAAACACGCGGTGTAGGCCGATCGTGAGTTCAACGACGCCGAGGTTTGGGCCCAGGTGTCCCCCGGTCTTCGCCACCTCTGCGATGAGGAATTCGCGGATCTCTGCCGCCAGCACCAGACACTCGTCTGGGGTGAGCTGCTTCAGATCTGCGGGAGACTCAATGCGGTCCAGAATCGCCACCCGTTACTCTCCATTTCTTCGCGGGCCAAGGGCCCCGCGCATCCCATCAGTCTACCGCGAAACTTAACGCGGCCCCCGCTTCGCACTGGGCGAGGCGGGGGCCGCGATATTCGATCGCTCGGCTGCTGGGCTATTCGACGGCACCCAGTTCTAAGTGAAGATCCAACCCCAGCTCACGAGTGCTAGTTTTGGGCAGATTCCCTCTGCCCTGGTGGCCAAGGGAGCGAACAAAGTGTCGCGAGTTTCGCCCAGTGCGCGGGTGAGACCTCAGAAGAACGCAATGCTTCGCCGATCTTCATAGCAAATTGATCATCATCGTACTTCGGGGTCTGGAACAAGGAAAATCGATTTCTGGCAGACTCGAAGTAGAGTTTCGAGTTCTCGCGACGTCAGCCTAGTTGCGGGACGGCAAGCCATCGACGCCAGGGAGCCAAAGCATGGAACGAAACAACACACCTATATTCTGTGTGAAAGTCAGTTCGTCCTGGAAATTTCGGACCATCATGCTTTCTGCTGCTGCCATCATTCCGATAGCTGGTCTGATCTCAGAACTGACCGAAACAGGGACGGGTTTGCCGCTCGGATTCAACTTTGAAACTTTCATGCTGGGGCTGACAGTCGCAGTGATTGCTGGCACTGGCTTTTTGCACAGCAACATTGAGCTATTCCCTGACGGGGTCCGGTTGACCATGTTTCCGATTTATCGAAAGTTTTTGACCTATGAACAGCTTTCAACAGCCAAGGCGGTTCCACTCCCGCTATCCAAATACGGGCTCGGCCTGAGATTCTACGGCGGCGGTAACATGGGCGTCATTAGCCGAACCGGAGATGGCGTGTACTTGGCCCTTGCTGGAACTCCAGGCGGATACTACGTGTCAACTGGGACGAAAGAGAAGGCCGAGGCTCTAGTGGGCAAGCTTGCTCAGATCCGCCAAACGCTCCTCGACCAGGGAACGTAACTTTAGTGTGATGGACTCTTGCTGAAGGGGCGCCCCGTAGAGTGGTGTAGCGGGCCCCGGACAAACCAGCCCCGCTGAAAGACCAGCGTGGCCAGCCACCGGGGGAACCCTTCGAGGAAACCTTCAGATCCCGCTCGAAAGGTCACGCCGATGAATTCGGTGCCCCTTCCCCCAACCGGGTGAACGGGCTTATCAAGCTTACATGAATGTGATCATCGCCTACGCGGAGCTCGACTGGGAGGAAGAACGCTGAATCCACGACATTCACAGGGCCCCTGTCTTCGAGTGGCCGTCGAAGCGGCGGGCGCCACGAGTGTGGGCCCGACGAACACCCCTGCGGCACAATCGGCATGTACTGAGGCACAGATGCGCAGACCGCCAGGGCCGAGAGCAGGTCGTCGTCAGTGCCGCACCACGCGCCCCCCTGTCGGGTGAGCTGCTTCAGAAATGCGGGAAACTCAATGCAGTCTGGAACCACCACCCGCAACTCTCAATTTCTTCGCGGTCCAAGGGGCCGGGCATCCCAACACTCACGTCAGTGACTAATTACGTGAGGTTTCTGGCTGCGTCCTCAATTGACGTCTTGCTCTCCAACGGGTCATCGACCGAGAGGTAGAAAGTTCGGAACTGCTCCGTCTCTGAGAAACGAATTTCGAGAACCGGCCCGGTTCCAACGAAACTCCAAAAGTTGCGAACGCCGTTGGCACGGAATGTTCCAACGAGTCTGCCGAGAGCGTCAAGGCCTGGCCCGCGAAAGCCCATTTCCACTCTGTGCGGGCAGTAGTTCACATCAACCACCTCAACCGACGAAAGCGGGACTCGAATCTCTTTGCGCAGAACTTCTGACGCGGCAAACTAACGCGCCCCCGCCTCGCATGCTGCGAGGCGGGGCGCGTTGATGGTGCAGGCTTATACCAGCGAGCGCAGCACGTACTGCAGAATGCCGCCGTTGCGGTAGTAGTCCGCCTCACCCGGGGTGTCGATGCGCACGACCGCGTCGAATTCGACCACCGAGCCGTCGGCCTTCGTCGCCTTCACTGCAACCGACTTGGGCGTTGAGCCCTCGTTGAGCTGCGTGATGCCCGAGATGTCGAACGACTCAGTGCCGTCGAGGCCGAGGCTATCGGCGCTCTCGCCTACCGGGAACTGCAGCGGCAGCACGCCCATGCCGATGAGGTTCGAGCGGTGAATACGCTCGAAGCTCTCCGTGATCACAGCGCGCACACCCAGCAGGCTGGTGCCCTTTGCGGCCCAGTCACGCGACGAACCCGAACCGTACTCCTTGCCACCGAGCACGACGAGCGGCACGCCCGCAGCCTGGTAGTTCTGAGCAGCGTCGTAGACGTACGACTGGGGTGCACCCTCGAGGGTGAAGTCGCGGGTGAAGCCACCCTCGACGTTGTCGAGCAGCTGGTTGCGAATACGAATGTTCGCAAACGTGCCACGAATCATGACCTCGTGGTTGCCGCGGCGCGAGCCGTAGGTGTTGAAGTCCTTCGGCGCGATACCGTTCTCGACCAGGTACTGGCCTGCGGGCGTCTCAGCCTTGAAGCTACCAGCGGGGCTGATGTGGTCCGTCGTGACCGAATCGCCGAGCTTGAGCAGCACGCGAGCGCCTGCAATGTCGGTGACGGGTGAGGTTTCGAGGGTCATGCCGTCGAAGTAGGGTGCCTTGCGCACGTAGGTCGACTTCTCGTCCCACTCGAAGGTGTTGCCCTCGGGGGTCGGCAGACCGGTCCAGTGCTCGTCACCGTCAAACACGGTGGCGTACTTGGAGCGGAACATGTCGGCGTCGATCGACGCGTCGGCGATCTTCTGCACCTCGACCGGGTCGGGCCAGATGTCGCGCAAGAACACGTCGTTGCCGTCGCGATCCTGGCCGAGCGCCTCGGTGTCGAAGTCGAAGTCCATCGAGCCCGCAAGTGAGTACGCTACGACGAGCGGGGGGCTCGCGAGGTAGTTCATCTTGATGTCGGGGTTGATGCGACCCTCGAAGTTGCGGTTACCCGAGAGCACCGCGGTGACCGCGAGATCGTTGTCGTTGACCGCCTGCGAGACCTCTTCGTTCAGCGGGCCCGAGTTACCGATGCAGGTGGTGCAGCCGTAGCCGACGAGGAAGAAGCCGAGATCCTCGAGGTCACCCTTGAGGCCTGACTTCTCGTAGTAGTCGGTGACGACCTTCGAGCCGGGAGCGAGGGTCGTCTTAACCCAGGGCTTGGGCTTGAGACCGAGCGCGTTCGCGTTGCGGGCGAGCACGCCTGCCGCGAGCATCACTGACGGGTTCGAGGTGTTGGTGCACGACGTGATCGAGGCGAGGGTCACCGCGCCGTGATCGATCGTGAACTCGCGACCCTCGGCGTCAGTAACCTGTGCGGGGTTCGATGCGGGAGCGTAGTTCTTGAGGTCGACCTCGAACTGCTCCTTCGAGCGGGTCAGCTCAATGCGGTCCTGCGGGCGCTTCGGACCGGCGATCGACGACACGACCGTGCCGAGATCAAGCTCGAGGTACTCGCTGAACTCGGGCTCAACGGCGGGGTTGTGCCACATGCCCTGCGCCTGCGAGTACGCCTTGACGAGCTCGACCTGCTCGTCAGGGCGGCCCGTGAGGCGCATGTAGTCGAGGGTGACCTCGTCGATGGGGAACATCGCGGCGGTTGAACCAAACTCGGGGCTCATGTTGCCGATCGTGGCGCGGTTTGCGAGCGGCACCGAGCCGACGCCCTCGCCGTAGAACTCGACAAACTTGCCCACGACACCGTGCTTGCGCAGCTGCTGCGTAATGGTGAGCACCACATCGGTGGCGGTGACGCCCGCAGGAATCTCGCCCTTCAGCTTGAAGCCCACAACCGGCGGAATGAGCATCGAGATCGGCTGGCCGAGCATCGCCGCTTCGGCCTCAATGCCGCCCACGCCCCAACCGAGCACGCCGAGGCCGTTCTGCATCGTCGTGTGCGAGTCGGTGCCGACGCTGGTGTCGGGGTACGCCTGAACAACGCCATCAACCTCGCGTGTGAACGTGAGGCGCGCCAGGTACTCAATGTTGACCTGGTGCACGATGCCGGTCCCGGGGGGAACGACCTTGAAGTCCTGGAATGCACCCTGGCCCCAACGGAGGAACTGGTAGCGCTCACCGTTGCGTTCGTACTCCTTGACGACGTTGCGTGCGGCGGCATCGGCGCGGCCGTACACGTCAGAGATCACGGAGTGGTCGATCACAAGCTCGGCGGGTGCCAGCGGGTTAATCGAGTCGGGGTTGCCGCCCAGGTCGGTGACGGCCTCGCGCATGGTCGCAAGGTCGACGATGCAGGGCACGCCGGTGAAGTCCTGCATGATCACGCGGGCGGGCGTGAACTGGATCTCGGTGTCGGGCTCCGCATTCGGGTCCCAGTTGCCGAGCGCTTCAATGTGCGCCTTCGTCACATTCGCACCGTCTTCGGTGCGCAGCTGGTTCTCGAGCAGCACCTTCAGGCTGTACGGAAGTCGCTCGTGACCAGGTACCTGGTCGATGCGATAAATCTCGTATTCCTTCTCGCCCACTGCGAGGGTGCTCTTAGCGTCGAAGCTGTTTACTGCTCCCATGAGGCTCCTCCAAATATCTCGATGTCAAGATAACTCTACACTGAATCGGCGAGTGACTCCCCTACTGCGCAGGGGTGTCCTCGCCCGTGGTTTCAACGATATCGCCCCGCGAATCATCTGATGAACGGTGCAACCCGCTGAGCACCACCCACGTCACGATGACCACGAGCGCGAAAAGCGGCAGCCCCATCACGAGGCGGGCGACGCCCAAGGCGTCTGTATATACCGCGCTCGCTCCGGATCGTGCCGCGAAATACAGCGGCAGCTGGACGCCGAGGCGCGCAAGAAACATCCCCAGCCACACAACGGTCAACCAGAATGCTGCCCGGCGCACCGGCCGGTTCTGGCGCCAGGCCGTCCCCTGACCCGTCGCAAAGCCGTAGACGATACCAAACAGCGGCCACCGCACGACGAGCGAGATCAGCAGGCCAAGCGACCACGCGGCGTTAGTAAGAAAGCCGGGCAGGTAGAAGTCTTCGCCGCGGCCGGTCATCAGCGTCGCCGCGACCGCGACCGCGGCTCCCAGCGCGCCCGAAATCGCAGACGTGATGTTTTCGCGCCGGGCGAGCCGCACAATGATCGCGAGCACCACAAACACCGAAGGCGCGATCGCCGACACTCGTGGATCGCGCGTAATCGTGAACCCCACGAGAAAGAGCAGCCCGGGCACGACGGCCTCGACAATGCCCCGCGCTCCCCCGATCGCGTCCAGCACACCGCGCGAAGAGAGCCCCTCGCCCTGCTGCACACGCCCGATCGCGTGCCCCATGCCGCCCAGCGCCTTGGGGTGCTTTGCGGCCTGGGGATCCGGATCACACCCATCGCCCGTACCGGGCGCCGGGCTCGCTTCGAACCCGGGCCCGGGGGCCGCGCCGCTTTCGCCGGTCACGCCTGCTGCGTGGTGCCGGGCTGCTGGGCGGCTTGCACGCCCGCGGGCACTTTGAGCGGCAGCAGCTCACTCGGGGGCATCGGGTGGTCTCCGCGCACGACGACGATCTCGCGAAAGAGATCGATCACGTTTGCGAGCGCCTCGGCATCACCGGCGGCCTTGCCCATGATGACGCCGCGCAGCAGCCAGCGGGGCCCGTCGACCGCGATGAAGCGTACGGGACGGGTGCCACCGCCCTGATCTGCAGGCACGGGTGTCTGCGCGACGAGCTCGGTGCCGAGGGCGCCGGGCTCTTCGCTCGTGGTTGCGCCCTGCTGGGTCAGCTGCGCAGCAAGTTCGCCGCGCACACCGTGCCACAGGCCCGTCGACTTGGGGGCGGCAAACGCCTGCACCTGCAGCAGCGACTCTGAGTACTCGAGCGAGACGGCGACCACGCGGTTCGCGCGCTCATCGACCTCGAGCCGCAACTGCAGCCCCTCGCGGGGCGCAACCTTGATGCCGCCCAGATCGACATAGGGGCGCATCGCCGGCACCTCGGTGGCGTCAAACGGCCCCGCCTCGGCGCGGTCTGCGGGGGCAGACTTCGAGTCGTCAACCTCGGGCGTGGCGTCTTCGCCCTCGTGGAGCTCGACGGCATCGGCGCCCGTGTCGGTACTCGTGTCTGCCGGGTTTTGCTTTTCAGCCATGATTACTTCTTCACTTCCTGTGGGCCGCTCGTAAGCGGATTGATCTAGGGGTGCCGCGGGGACGGGCTAGCTGGCATCTTTGACGCCGGTGGAGCCAAAGCCATTCGTGCCGCGCACGCTGTCTGGCAGTTCGGCTACCGGCACGAACACCGCCCGCGAAACGGGCATGATGATGACCTGGGCGATGCGGTCACCCGGGTCGACCGTAAAAGTGTTCTCGAGATCTGTGTTGAGCAGCGTCACCTTGATCTCACCGCGATACCCCGCGTCAACGGTGCCGGGCGAGTTGAGCACAGTAATGCCGTGCTTGGCGGCGAGGCCGCTGCGGGGCACGACAAACGCAGCGTACCCTTCGGGCAGCGCGATGGACACGCCAGTGCCCACGAGCGCACGCTCGCCGGGAGCGATAACGACAGGCTCGCTCGCGCGCAGATCGGCGCCCGCATCGTCGTGGTGCGCATATACGGGGGCGGTCTCGCCCAGAATCGGAATAGTTACGACATCAGTCACGCGAACAGGCTACCGGATCGGGTTCGACGCGCGGTGACCGCGGGGCCCTGATTGTCAGGCACCACACGACATAATGAAGCTATGTCGAGCGACTCACAAGCCAAGCCCCCTCTCGTCAGCTACCGCGAGCGGCTGGTGCCCGGGCCAGGGCTATTTTTTGCCCTGTTGCTGGTGGTGCCCGCCGTGGCGCTCGTGCTCACCCCGGTGCAGGCGAACATTGCGTGGCCCACCGGCATAGCTGTTTACATCATCTCGGTGGTGACATTGATATTGCTCGCGCCCGTCGTAACCGTCTCGGGCGACACCCTCACCGCGGGTCACGCCAGTATTCCCGCGAAGCAGCTCGGCGAAGCAGAAGCGCTCGGATCCGATGCGCTTCGTGCAGCGATCGGGCCTGGCCTCGACGCGCGCAGCTACCTGCTCGTGCGCGGCTGGATCCACCGCGGCGTACGCCTCGAGAACATTGACCCGGCCGATCCGGCGCCGCACTGGATCATCACGACCCGTCACCCACAAAAGCTCATCGAGGCCGTCGCCGCCACGAAATAGTTGTTCGCCGCAACAAAAAACCCCGCCGGTGGCGGGGTTTTTTCATGCGCGCTTTAGGCTGCGCGTTTTACGCTGAGCATTCAGCGCACACCGGGCCGAGCTTCGACTGGTGGTCGAGCTGCGAGCGGTGGCGTACAAGGAAGCAGCTCACGCAGGTAAATTCATCGTCCTGTTGTGGCAGCACAACCACGTCGAGGTCTACGTCAGACAGATCGGTTCCGCCTATCGCGAAACTCGGGTTGTCTGCGTCCTCGGTGTCAGAACCCGAAGCACCCTTAGCGGGGCCGCGCTCCTTCAACGCTTCAATGGACTCAGCGTCTTCTTCCGTCTTGCGCGGGGCGTCGTAATCGGTGGCCATTTTCTCCTGCAATCTACGTGCCGTGTCTCGGCACCTCAACTCTCGAGCGGCCACAGTCTGCCCTATTTATAGGGGTTCACGCAAACCCTAAATGCCGTGAGTTCACTGAGCGCGTAGAGTGAAGTGGGTCATCTCGAGGCTGGGAGTGGTCCGAGGCACGCAAATTCGGGCACGATGTCGGTCACGCGCCGCAGCAATGTACCAATTCTCTGGCCCAGTGTGACAACCTTGTTTGCGAACCACGAAGGGAGCGCGCCGATGAACGAATTGCGTTTTGTGCGACGCGAAGAGCGATCGCTGATTCTCGCGACCGAGAACGACGATGAATTCCGCCTCGTGATCGACGATCTGCTGATCGCTGAACTGAAGCATGCCAGCCGCAAGGAACGCGAGGGCGCCAAAGTGCGGCCGCGCGAGATTCAGTCGCTCGTGCGCGCGGGCAAGTCCCGCTCCGAGATCGCCGCGATCACCGGGCTCGAAGAGTCAGACATCGAACGGTACGAAGAACCTGTGTTGGCTGAGCGACGTTACATTCTCGAGCGCGCGCACGCCGTGCAGGTGCGCACCGAGGCCAGCGAAGAGTCCGATCAACGATTCGGCGCTGTCATTGGCGAGCGTCTCATCGGGCTTGAGGCCGACGCGAGCGAGTGGACGGCGTGGCGAGACGAAGAAGCCGGTTGGCTGGTGAGCCTCGAGTTCATCTCACACGATGTGGCCCACAACGCGCTGTGGAGTTTTGACCATCGCAAGCAGACCCTCGCCCCCATCAACCCCGACGCCGTAAATCTGTCCAAGCAGGGAGATGTCGGCGACCGACTGATTCCAAAGCTGCGCGCCGTCGACAACGGCGACCGCACCTCGCAGTTTCCGCCCGTCACCGATGCGTCGTCTGCGTCAGCGGCCTCCGCGGCGCCTTCGACGCTCGCTGCCCGCGCGGAGAAACCCAGCACACCCGCAAAACCTGCGGTGGCACAGCTTACGGCAGCGCGTGACGCTGCCCCAGCCCCCGAGGCCGAGGCAGCCGAGGCATCCGTGGCATCCACTCCAGCAGAGCAGGCTGCGGCCGAGCGTACCGCCGCACCGCTCGATGCCAACGCCGAGTATGCCCGTCGCCGCGAGATAGATCAGCGAGCGATCAAGAGCGACGATTCAGGCCCCGTCGACTTCAGCCAAACGGCCGATCTGCTCGATGCGCTGCGGCGCAGGCGTGGCGAACGGCAGCTTGCGCAGGCTCAAGACCCAGACGACACCGAAACATCTCCCATCACGGCGCCGCCCGTTTCAATTCCCGTGTCGGCGAAGCCCGAGCCAGCGACCGCCCCCGCCGCAGAACCGAATGCAGCCGCGCCGGCCGCTCCCGCTGTGAAGAAACCACGCAGCATCTGGGGTGGCGCGGGCGTCGCCTCGGGTGTAACGCAGGCGAAACTTGGCGCGCCGGAAGCGCCGAGTGCCGCCGCGCCCGCCAACCCACCGGCAGCCCCCGCTGCAGCCACGGCTCCTGAGCAGTCGCCGGCGGCAGCAACTCCCGAGGCGCCTGCAACGTCAGTAGCCACGGCGTCAACATCCACGGCGTCAACTTCTACGCCACAGGCGGGCCCGAAGAAGGGGCGCGCGTCGATCCCGAGCTGGGACGATATCTTGTTCGGCACCCGCAGCGACGACGGCCCCAGGGCATAACTGGCTGCCCCCGGGTCAGAGCAAGCCGCGTACGCGCCTAACGCGCGTACGCGGCCGCGGCCCGCGTCACGAGCGACACAAGCGGTGAACCATCGAACTCCCCCGCGAGCGCGAGCGGCACGCCGCGCTCTTCCTCGCTAAAGGAGCCGTGCTGCCCGATCATCTCGCGGGCGGCAGGGTCGTCTGACCCGAGATAGTAGGCGACTCGCCTGCGCGCCGCGATGATCACGTCACCCAGCCGCTCGCTCACCCCGGGTGCCATGTCGCCGAAGCAGCCCGACGCAATGAACTCCTCGCGCGTGCCCACAAACGCGCGCGCCCCCTCGTGCTCGGCCCACTTCGCCGCGACCGCTGCAGCGGCCTCGGGCCCAGCATCGGGCGCGAGATACAGCGACCGCATGCGCGGCTCCCCGCCCACCTCGGCCACACCATCAAGCAGCTCCGGCGTAGCGTCGAGCAGTACCTGCTCGTGCGCCGCCACATCTACAATGCCGTGATCTGCCGTGAGCGCGACACCTACGCCCGCGGGCAGTGTGCGCAAGAAATCACTGAGCGCCGCGTCGAACTGTTCGAGCCTTCGCACCCACTCGTCGCTCTGCCACCCAAACTTGTGAGCGGCGCGATCGAGCTCATCGATGTACAGATAGACGTAGCTGGGGTCGCCCGTTCGAAGGGCTCGAGACGCCTGCGCGAAACGGTCCTCGATGCGCTGCCCCTCGAGGTACTCGGCGCCCGTGAGATTGGCCCGCGTGAGCCCGCTCACACGATGGGCGGGGCGGCCGATCGCGTAGGCGCGCGCGCCCAGCTCGGTCGCGCGGTGAAACAGCGGCTGGGCGCGCTGCCACGCGCGCACGGACGCTATACCTTCCCACTCGCTCAGGGTCGTACGCAGCCCCAGCTCAGGGTGCCGGATCCGGTACCCCACGAGCCCGTGACTTCCGGGCAGCTGCCCCGTCACGAGCGTCGTGAGGGCGGCGCCCGTCGTCGACGGAGCGACCGTCTCGATGCGCTTACGCGGCATCCGCGCAAGCGTGGGCGCGTGCCCAATGCGCGCACCCAGATTCGCGTGCCCGAGACCGTCTACCGCGATCAGTACAAACGACCGGATCGCGGGCAGCCCCGCCAGATCCGGAGCTTTCGAGCCCCCCAGCACTTCGGGCGTGTCAGACGCGCCGGGGCGCGTGAAGGCAGCGGAGAGTGTGGCGGCGGGGTCGTGGCCGAGGCCGCGGGCGAGCGCGGCAAGGCCCATCGGCGCGATTGCGGCCAGCCTCCCGCCGTTGTCAGTGGCTGTCGATAGCATGGTTTCATTATGACCGAAGCCTCCAACAGTGCCTCACCCGATGCCGTCGCCACAGGCGCCGCCTCAGCTGGATCCCCCGCCCTGCCCCACGAGCTCGCGGGCGAACGCATTGAGGACATCGACATCTCGCAAGAGATGGAGGGCTCATTTCTCGAGTACGCATACTCGGTGATCTACTCGCGTGCGTTGCCCGACGCGCGCGACGGTATGAAGCCGGTGCAGCGGCGCATCTTGTTCATGATGCAAGACATGGGGCTGAAGCCCGAGAAGGGTCACGTCAAGTCGGCCCGCGTGGTGGGCGAAGTGATGGGCAAGCTACACCCGCACGGCGACTCGTCGATCTACGACGCCCTCGTGCGGCTCGCACAAGACTTTGCAATGCGCCTGCCCCTGGTCGACGGGCACGGCAACTTTGGCTCGCTCGACGACGGCCCCGCCGCATCGCGCTACACCGAAGCGCGGCTCGCGGGCGCAGCGCTCGCGATGGTCGACTCACTTGACGAAGACGTCGTCGACTTCGTACCCAACTACGACAACCAGATCATGCAGCCCGAAGTGCTGCCGTCTGCCGTGCCCAACCTGCTCGTCAACGGCGCCAGCGGCATCGCCGTGGGCATGGCCACAAACCTCGCCCCCCATAACCTCATCGAGGTCGTCGACGGCGCAAAACACCTATTGTTTCACCCGAAGGCCACCGTCGACGAGTTGATGGAGTTCATTCCCGGGCCCGACCTGCCCGGCGGCGGCACGATCGTCGGCCTCGACGGCGTGAAAGACGCCTACCGCACCGGCCGCGGTGCCTTTCGTACCCGCGCCAAAGTGACGGTGGAGCAGCTCGGGCCGCGCCGCACCGGTCTCATAGTGACCGAGCTGCCCTACCTCGTCGGCCCCGAGCGCATCATCGAGAAGATCAAGCAGGGCGTCGATGCCAAGAAGCTCTCGGGCATCTCAGACGTCGCCGACCTCACCGACCGCAAGAACGGCATGCGTCTCGTGATCACGCTCAAGACCGGGTTCTCCCCCGAGGCCGTGCTCGAGGCGCTCTACCGCTACACGCCGCTCGAAGACTCCTTCAGCATCAACTCTGTCGCGCTGGTGAACGGGCAGCCACAGACGCTGGGCCTGCGTGAAATGCTGCGCGTGTTTCTCGATCACCGCATCTCGGTGATCACGCGTCGCTGCGAGTTTCGGCTGCGCAAGCGCCGCGATCGGTTGCACCTCGTCGAGGGGCTGCTCATCGCTATTCTCGACATCGACGAGGTCATTCAGCTGATTCGCACAAGCGACGATTCAGAGACCGCGCGCACCAGGCTTATGCAGGTGTTCGATTTGAGCGAGCTGCAGGCCGAGTACATTCTTGAGCTGCGCCTGCGCCGTCTCACAAAGTTCTCGCGTGTCGAGCTCGAAGCAGAACGCGACGAACTGCGGGCTGAAATCGATAAGCTGCTCGAAATTCTGGGCAGTGACGAGCGGCTGCGGCAGCTGGTGGCCGACGAACTCGACCAGGCCGCCGAATCGTTCGGCACCCCCAGGCGCACGCTACTCACGGGCGCGGTGGCGCGACCCACGCGCTCTGCCGCGGCCGCGAAGTCGCTTGAGGTCGCCGACACCGCCTGCACCGTGATGCTCTCGGCTACGGGCCGCGCGCTGCGCATCGAACGCGACCCCGCCGCTGGTGATGCGCCCCGCGGCACGTCACGCGCGACGAAGCACGGCGCGGTGATGTCCATCGCCCATGGCACCGTGCGCGGTGAGCTGGGCGCGATCTTGAACGATGGCACACTGCACCGATTCACCCCCGTGGACCTGCCGATCGTGCCCGGGGCGAGCATCGCCTTCTCGGCCGGGGTGAAGCTTCGGGAGTACCTCGGCCTCACTGACAAAAAGCTCAAGGTCGTGGGGCTGGTGCCGCTCGACACCGATCAGGTGGTCGGGTTGTTTACACGCGGCGGCGTGGTCAAGCGACTGTTGCTCACGGAGCTGCCCCCCAGGCCCTCGTTCGAAGTCATCACGTTGAAAGACAACGACCAGCTCATCGCCGCCTGCATCGCTCCAGACGGGGCCGAGTTTGCCGCGGTCACAAGCGATGCGCAACTGCTCAGGTTTGCGGCAGATGCTGTACGCCCCCAGGGCCGCGCCGCCGCCGGCATGTCCGGGATCCGCCTCGGGGCAGACGCGCGGGTGGTGTTTGCGGGCATCGTAGCCTCGGGCAGTGAAGCCCGCGTCGTCACCGTGGCCGACAGCTCGATCACGCTGCCGGGCACAGACGTTGCTACCGCGAAGGTCACTGACTGGGCCGAGATTCCGGCCAAGGGACGAGCCACCGGTGGCGTCAGGGTGCAGCGATTCTTGAAGTGGGAAGACCAGATCGCGTGCGCCTGGGTGGGCGTGGGCACACCGCGCGCCCTCGCGAGCGACGGAGCCGCCCGCAAGCTGCCGACGGAGCTCGGCAAGCGCGACGGCTCAGGCACCCCGATCGACGGGGCCGCCGCCTACGTGGGCCTCGCACCGTAAGTCGCCAGGCGGCCGGATCGCGCGGGAACGCGCGCGATCCGGCACAGCAGGTTAGGCGTCGATGCGGTCGCGATCGAGGTCGTCAGCGTTCTCGATGATGAACTCCTTGCGCGGCGCGACCTCGTTGCCCATGAGCAGTTCGAACACCTGCGACGCGGCGTGCGCGTCTTCCATGCGCACGCGGCGCAGGGTGCGATGCTCGCGGTCCATCGTGGTCTCTGCCAGCTGGTCGGCATCCATCTCGCCGAGGCCTTTATAGCGCTGAATGGGCTCTTGATACTTCTTGCCGCGCTTGCGCAGGTTCGCGAGCAGCGCGGTGAGCTCACGCTCGCTGTAGGTGTACACGACCTCGTTGGGCTTGCGGCCCGCGTGCTGCACGACGACGCGGTGCAGCGGTGGCACCGCAGCGTACACGCGGCCCGCTTCGAGCATCGGGCGCATGTACCTGAAAAATAGGGTGAGCAGCAGCGTGCGAATGTGCGCACCGTCAACATCGGCGTCACTCATGAGGATCACCTTGCCGTAGCGCGCCGAGTCGAGATCGAAGTCCCGGCCAGACCCCGCGCCAATCACCTTGATGATGGCGCCGCACTCGGCGTTGTTCAGCATTTCTGCTACCGAGGCCTTTTGCACGTTCAAGATCTTGCCGCGAATCGGCAAGAGCGCCTGAAACTCGCTGTCACGGGCCGGGCGCGCTGTGCCGAGTGCGCTGTCGCCCTCGACAATAAACAGTTCGGTCTCGGCGACGTTCTTTGAACGGCAGTCGATGAGCTTCGCGGGCAGCGAGGAGTTCTCGAGCGAGCTCTTGCGGCGGGCGGTGTCGCGCTGCGCACGCAACGAGATGCGTGCCTTCATCTCAGACACCATCTTCTCGAGCAGCGCGCCGGTCTGCGTCTTGTCGGCCTTCTTGGTCGACTCGAAGCGCTCGGTGAGCCCCTTCGTAATGGCACGCGAGACAATCGACCGTACGGCCGCGGTGCCGAGCACCTCTTTCGTCTGCCCCTCAAACTGGGGTTCGGGCACGCGCACCGTCACGACAGCGGTGAGCCCGGTCAGAATGTCGTCTTTGTCGGGCTTGTCGCTGCCCGCCTTCAGCTTGCGCGCGTTCTGCTCGATCTGCTTGCGGAAGAACTTAGTGAGCCCCTGCTCGAACCCTGACAGGTGTGTGCCGCCCTTGGGCGTTGCGATGATGTTGACAAAGCTCTGCACCTCGGTGTCGTAGCCGGTGCCCCAGCGCAACGCCACGTCCACTTCGCACTGCCGCTCGACCTCGCGTGACACGAGGTGGCCGGTCTTCTCGTCCATCACCGGCACCGTCTCGGTGAACTTGCCGGTATCGGTGACGCGCCACGTTTCGGTGAGCGCAGCATCGACCGCGAGAAACTCGACAAACTCTGACAGGCCGCCCTCGTATGCAAACGCGTGCACCGTCGGCTCGCCCGTCTCGCTGAGACCCTCGGGGCGCTCGTCCCGAATCTCGATCGCAAGACCCGGCACTAAGAATGCGGTCTGTCGCGCGCGGGCCACGAGCGACTCTGGCTCAAAACGAGCCGTCGCGAGGAATATCTGCGGGTCGGCCCAGTAGCGCACACGAGTGCCAGTAACCCCGCGCTTGGCTTTGCCTACGAGGCGCAGCTGGGACGCGTCCTCGTACGGCGTGAACGGACTGTCGGGCCCTTCGCCCGCAAACTCGCCCGGTTCGCCGTGGCGAAAAGACATGGCCCACGTCTTGCCACCACGATCGACCTCGACGTCGAGGCGTGAGGAAAGCGCGTTCACGACCGAAGCGCCCACGCCGTGCAGGCCGCCCGACGACGCGTACCCGCCGCCACCAAACTTGCCGCCCGCGTGCAGCTTCGTAAACACTAGCTCGACACCGGTCAGGCCACTCTTGGGCTCAACGTCTACGGGGATCCCACGACCGCGGTCGGTGACCGTTACGCTGCCGTCAGCGTGCAGCGTAATGCCGATCTCTGAGCCGTGGCCAGCGAGCGCCTCGTCAACCGAGTTGTCGATGATCTCCCACAGACAGTGCATGAGGCCACGTGAGTCGGTGGTGCCGATGTACATGCCGGGTCGCTTGCGCACGGCTTCAAGGCCCTCAAGTACGGTGAGGTGCCGCGCCGAATAGCTCGACTCGCCCCCTATTGCCCGGGGTGCTGCTGACGCTGCGTTCTGCTCGGCCACTCGGCGGATCTCCTTACGTAAGCTGACCTCTCTAGCCTAATTCACACCACCGACATTGCCCCTGCGCTCGCTCGGTGTGTGCCGGATCCATGCTCCACGCAACCGGACGGGAGCTCTTAGCTACGCGCTCAGCGAACCTGTGCGCCCAAAAATCGCGGTTCACGAAGATGAGTGCTTGGATGGAAGTAACACATGGACGAGCAACGGGAGGACACGATGTCGACCATCGAGCAAGATCGCCAGACAGACATTTTGGCCGCGGATCGCCCACTCAGTGCGCTGGACCGCTGCGACAGCTGCGGGGCACAGGCCTACGTGCGCGTCGTATTTAGCGGCAGCGAACTGCTATTCTGCGCCCACCACGCCACGAAGCACGAGGCGAAGCTGAAGCCCATGGCCGAGGTGTGGCACGACGAGTCACACAAGCTCACCGCTTAGCCTTCTAGACAGCTTCGCACCAACGACAACGCCCCGCGGGATTTCTCCCGCGGGGCGTTGTCGTTGTCTGCCGATTTACTCGAGGTAATCGCGCAGCTGCTGCGACCGTGACGGGTGGCGCAGCTTCGCCATCGTCTTCGACTCGATCTGGCGAATGCGCTCACGCGTCACACCAAAAGTGTCGCCAATCTGGTCGAGTGTCTTCGGCATGCCGTCACCCAGGCCAAAGCGCATCCGGATCACGCCGGCCTCACGCTCGGAGAGCGAATCGAGCAGCTGTTCGAGCTGCTGCTGGAGCATCGTAAAGCCCACAGCGTCTGCCGGCACGACGGCCTCGGTGTCTTCAATCAGGTCACCGAACTCACTGTCGCCGTCCTCGCCCAGAGGCGTGTGTAGCGAAATGGGCTCGCGGCCGTACTTCTGCACCTCGATGACCTTTTCGGGGGTCATGTCGAGCTCGCGGCTCAGCTCCTCAGGAGTGGGTTCGCGGCCCAGGTCCTGCAGCATCTGGCGCTGCACGCGAGCGAGCTTGTTGATGACCTCGACCATGTGCACGGGAATACGGATCGTGCGCGCCTGGTCAGCCATGGCGCGGGTGATCGCCTGACGAATCCACCAGGTGGCGTAGGTCGAGAACTTGAAGCCCTTGGTGTAGTCAAACTTCTCGACCGCGCGAATCAGGCCCAGGTTGCCCTCTTGGATGAGGTCAAGGAACTGCATGCCTCGGCCGGTGTAACGCTTTGCGAGCGAGACCACCAGGCGCAGGTTGGCGCCGAGCAGGTGGCTCTTGGCACGCTGGCCGTCGCGGGCGACCCACTTCAGCTCGCGCTCGAGCTTCTTGGGCAGGCTCTTTTCGACCGACAGCTTTTCGGACGCAAACAGGCCAGCCTCGATGCGCATAGCAAGCTCGACCTCTTCGGCCGCGTTGAGAAGCGCGACCTTGCCGATCTGCTTCAGGTAGTCCTTAACCGGGTCAGCCGTAGCACCCGGAATGGCCGTCGTGATGGTCGGAACATCTTCTTCGTCGCTCGCCTTCAGCACGATCGCGCCGGTGGGCACCGGATCGATCACGGTTGAAGCGGACTTCTTAGTTTCGACCTGCTCTTCTTCGACGTCTGGTGCGTCGTAGTCGATCTCGTCGGCGGCCGACTTCTTCCTCGAAGTGGTCTTCTTCTTTACAGCGGGCTTAGCCTCAGCCTTCGCGGCCGCTGCCTTGGTGGCAGGCTTCTTAGCAGCGGTAGCCTTCGCCGCCGTAGTTTTCTTGGCCGCGGCAGCCTTAGTCGTGGTGGTCTTCTTCGCGGCAGCCTTCGGCGCCGCTTCGGTGGTGTCCTTCACCTCTGCGGCGTCCTCAGCGGCCGACTTCGCGGTCTTGGCCGAGGTCGAGCGAGTCTTGGGGGTGGATGCAGTTGCCACGCAGCCGCCTCTCTGTGTCTGAATTCGGGCTGTGTCGCCGAAGGCGAGTGCTCACAGCATGAAAACCCATGTCAAGTCTGGTTTATTCCCGATACGAGGGGTAAGCGCAAACTTGGATGGGCTAGCCCTACCATTATTGCATGCCTCGAGTGTAGATTCTGACCAAAACCTCGAAGCTGTAAGCCTTCGCGCTAGTGATTATTGTCGGACTCCCCACCCGGGGTGTCGTCGCCGGGTTCGGGGTGATCCGGATCATGGAACCCAGAGTCACCCGAGCCGTGCTGCTGAGCGAGAAATCGCTCGAGCTCGCTCGCGATCTGCTCTGCCGTGGGCAGTGACCCGTCCTCACTCACGAGCGGTGAGCGAATCTCTTGATCCTCCATATAAGCGTCGTAGCGCTTCTCGAGCGTGTGCACCATTTCTGCCGTTTCATGGCTCTCTGAAATTTGGGCATCGACCTGCTCCATAAACGCGCGTGCGCGCGTGCGCACCTCATCGGTGGCGAAGATGAGGCCGGTCGCGGCCATAAGGCCGTCGAGCGCAGCATAGAGCGCCTCGGGGTACTCGGTGTTTGCGAGGTAGTGCGGAATGAGCAGCGCGAAACCCGCGACCTCCTCCCCCAGCGAGTGCAGTCGGTACTCAAGCACGTGTGCGGCCGAGGCAGACAACTTGGTGGTCGGCCGCCAGGACGAACGCGCCTCGATGAGATCCTCGCGCGAGCCGCTCACCGTCATCGAGATCGGGCGAGTGTGCGGCACAGGCATGGGAATCGCGTGGCTCCACGTGGTGATGGAAACCTCGAATTCGTGCACCAGCATGAGCACCGCGTCGATGAATTGCTCCCACCGAAAGTCGGGCTCGTAGCCACTCAGCAGCAGAAACGGGGTGCCGAGCTCGTCACGCGCGAGGCTGAGCGTGAGCTCCTCAGGGCTGTAATCGGTGAAATGGTCACTGTCGAATGTGATGATGGGGCGCCGAGCCCGGTAATCGAGTAGCAGGTCGGCATTGAAACGCAGAATCTCTTCGGGGTGGCACTGCTCCCACAGATACTCATCGAGCTGTGAAATAGCGCCACCAGCGTCGCTGAGCCCCTGGAGTGCCACGATCAGGGGCAGGCCGCGAGGTACGCTCGCCCGGCGCTCGGCGTGCTCTGCAGAAAAGATTGAATCGCTCACATCACCATCCTATGAAGCCTTGCCTCACGACGCGTGTGCACGCGTGACGCTGGCAGCGAAACAGTGGGGTGTAGGGTGGATGGGTACGCCCCTACCGGGCCTCACATACATTGCGAACACACCGAGGGAGACCCCACTTGGCCGATCAGCAGTTTGACATTGTTGTCTTGGGCGGAGGAAGCGCCGGCTACGCCACCGCGATCCGTGCAACTCAGCTGGGCATGACCGCAGCAGTCATCGAGAAAGATAAGCTCGGCGGCACTTGCCTGCACCGCGGCTGCGTGCCGACGAAGGCCCTGCTGCACTCCGCAGAAGTTGCCGACGTTGCACGCGACGGAGATAAGTACGGCGTGCTCTCGAGCGTCGCCGGGATCGATATCGCGAAGGTCAATAACTACCGCACGACGCTCGTGGCCGGCAAGCACAAGGGCCTGCAGGGCCTGCTCAAGGCAAACGGCATTACGGTGATTGAGGGCGAGGGCAAACTCGTTGCCCCGAACACTGTGCAGGTCGGCGCCGACCGTGTCATTGGTAAGAACGTCGTACTGGCGACGGGTTCATACTCCCGTTCACTGCCCGGCCTCGAAATCGGTGGCCGCGTCATCACGAGCGAGCACGCCCTTGAGCTCACCGAGGTGCCCAGCAAGGTCATCATTCTGGGTGGCGGCGTTATTGGCGTTGAGTTTGCGAGCGTGTGGCGCTCGTTCGGTGCTGAGGTCACGATCGTTGAGGGCCTGCCGCATCTCGTGCCGAACGAAGAAGAGTCGGTCTCAAAGCAGCTCGAGCGCGCCTTCAAGAAGCGCGGCATCGCGTTCAAGCTGGGCGTGCGTTTCCAGTCGGTCACGCAGGACGCTTCGAGCGTAACGGTGAACCTCGAAGACGGCACCGTGCTTTCGGCTGATTACCTGCTCGTCGCTGTGGGCCGTGGCCCCTCGACGCAGGGCATGGGCTTCGAAGAGGTTGGCGTGTCAATGGATCGCGGCTTCGTGCTCGCCAATGAGCGCCTCGCCACGAACGTGCCCGGCGTCTACGCCGTGGGCGACATTGTTCCCGGCCTGCAGCTGGCACACCGCGGCTACCAGCAGGGCATTTTTGTGGCCGAGGAGATCGCCGGCCTGAACCCCGTAGTGGTTGACGACGTCAACATTCCCAAGGTCACCTACTGCGACCCCGAGATCGCATCGGTCGGCCTTACCGAGGCGAAGGCTAAAGAGAAGTACGGCGCAGACAAGGTCGCGGCCTACGAGTACAACCTCGCGGGCAACGCGAAGAGCTCGATTCTGGGCACCGCGGGCACGGTCAAGGCCGTGCGCGTAATCGACGGCCCCGTCGTCGGTGTGCACATGATCGGTGCGCGCGTCGGCGAGCTCGTTGGTGAAGCACAGCTGATCGTGAACTGGGAGGCATACCCCGAGGACGTAGCTCCCCTGATCCACGGCCACCCCACCCAGAACGAGACCATTGGCGAGGCGATGCTGAAGCTCGCCGGCAAGCCGCTGCACGCGATCTAATTCGCCCAGAATTTTACAAACGAAGGAGAAATTCACGATGAGTGAATCAGTTGTGCTCCCCGCCCTGGGTGAGAGCGTCACTGAGGGTACGGTCACCCGCTGGCTCAAGAACGTCGGCGACACCGTCGAGGTCGACGAGCCCTTGCTCGAGGTTTCGACCGACAAGGTCGACACCGAGATCCCGTCGCCCTTTGCGGGCGTGCTCGAGGCGATTCTCGTAGACGAAGATGAAACCGCAGAGGTCGGCGCTGAGCTCGCACGCATTGGCGACGGAAGCGCTGCGGCACCCGCCGCGGCTCCCGCAGCGCCCGTGGACGCTGCCGCACCTGCAGCCGCACCTGCTGCTGCGCCGGCGGCTCCCGCGGAGCCCGCGGCAGAGCCCGCCGCTCCTGCCGCAGCGCCCGCAGGCGACGGCCAGGACGTAGTACTCCCGTCGCTCGGCGAGAGCATCACAGAGGGTACTGTTACGCGCTGGCTCAAGGAAGTGGGCGACTCGATCGAGGTCGACGAGCCGCTGCTTGAGGTTTCGACAGACAAGGTCGACACCGAGGTACCCTCGCCCGTTGCGGGCATCGTGCAGGCAATCATGGTGCAAGAGGACGACACCGTCGAGGTGGGCGGCGTGCTCGCGCGCATCGGCTCGAGCGCACCCGCAGCATCCGCAGCTCCCGCCGCCGCACCGGCGGCAGCACCCGCCGCAGCAGCACCGGCTCCCGCGGCTGCTCCTCCGGCAGCACCGGCACCCGCGGCTGCTCCTCCGGCAGCACCGGCACCCGCGGCTGCTCCTCCGGCAGCACCTGCACCGGCCGCAGCTCCCGCTCCCGCGGCAGCTCCCGCTGCCACAGCAACACCTGCCGCAGTACCGGCGCCCGCTGCTGACGCAAGCAACGCCACCTACGTGACGCCGATCGTGCGCAAGCTCGCTAACGAGCGCGGAGTAGATCTCGCATCGCTCGCCGGCACCGGCGTCGGCGGCCGTATCCGCAAGGAAGACGTGCTCGCGGCAGCAGCACCCGCCGCTCAGGCCGCCCCGGCAGCAGCGGCCCAGGCGAAGGCCGTCGTTGAGGTCTCGCCGCTGCGCGGCACCACGGCCAAGATGAGCCGCCTACGCAAGGTAATCTCGGAGCGCGCCGTACAGTCACTGCAGAGCACCGCTCAGCTCACGACTGTCGTCGAGGTCGATGTCACGCGTATCGCTAAGCTGCGCCAGGCAAAGAAAGACGAGTTCCTCGCCAAGACCGGCTCGAAGCTCTCCTTCCTGCCGTTCTTCGCCCTCGCTGCGGCCGAAGCGCTGCGCACCTACCCGATCATCAACGCGACGGTAGACGGCGACTCGATCGTGTACCCCGACCACGAGAACATCAGCATCGCGGTTGACACCGAGCGTGGCCTGCTCACGCCGGTGCTGCGTGATGCGGGCGAGAAGAACCTCGCTCAGATCTCGGGCGACATCGCCGATCTTGCTGCGCGCACGCGCGACAACAAGCTCACTCCCGATGAGCTCGGTGGCGGCACGTTCACCCTCACGAACACCGGATCGCGCGGCGCGCTGTTTGACACGCCCCTCGTGTTCCTGCCCCAGGTCGCCATTCTCGGCACCGGTGCGGTCGTCAAGAAGCCCGTTGTTGTTTCGGGCCCCGACGGCGACAGCATCGCGATCCACTCGACCGTGTACCTCGCGCTCTCCTACGATCACCGCATCGTAGACGGCGCCGACGCAGCACGGTTCCTCTCACAGATGCGTACGCGTCTCGAGGCGGGCGACTTCGAGGGCGACCTCGGCATGTAATCACGCCATAGACAGCACGCGCTGTCGCCGCTTGGGCCGCTACCACTTACGAGGGGTAGCGGCCCAAGCGCTTTCGGGACCACTGTTTCACCGCCCTGAGAGCTCTGAATCGGGCTCTGGCGAGCCCGCTGGTTTTGGCTCTGGCGTGATCCTGCGCCGGATCGCGTATGCGACACACTCCCGCGCGAGCTCCTCACTCCACACGGCTCCCCCGTCTTGTAACGCTTCGATCGCTTCGTCAATGGCCTCCATCAGGAGCGCAGCAACGCCCACGGTGTCCCACAGCTGCAGCGTGATCTGAATCGAACGGCGCGGCACCCCGAGCGCGCGGCACCCGGTGTCGTGTCCAAGCGACCTGTGCCTGGCCTGTGTCAGCCCCGGTTCGGCGCACGCTCCGCTTGCGCGGTACGAGATTGCGGTGGCGCAGAATCGTTCGAGACGCTCGGCAAGTGCCGCCCCCGCGCCAGGGGTCTCGGGCGGTGGCGACCGGCTACTTCTGCGTAAGCGTACTTGGAACATGTTCCCACTCTTGTCGGGTGCGCGTGGCGCTGCAAGAGGTACCCGGTGAATGTGGATAACTTGCCGATCCGGAGCGAAAACTGGGCGCTGTGAGCGAACAGCGGCCCGCTGGGTGCTCCGTGTGCACCCGGGCCCGTAAGAGAGGATATTCTAGAGGGTATGGCAGAAAAGAAGGCGAAGCGTACCGGTCGCATCAAGCAGATGATCGAGATCTACCGGACCACAAAGGTTCACGATCGAAACCTGCCGCTGGCGCTGCTCGCGTGCTTCCTCGGCCCTGTTGCGGTGGCCGTGTTGCTCGCCCTGCTGCTCCCCGGTGGCAGCTGGTTCAGCTGGGTGCTGTGGCCGCTCACGGGCGTGCTCGTGGGCATTTTGCTCGTGATGATCGTGCTGGGCCGCCGCGCAGAGAAGGTCGCCTACAACCAGATCGAGGGGCGCCCTGGCGCTGTCGGAGCGGTTGTGCAGAGCTCGCTGCGCCGTTCGTGGCGCGGTTCAGAGGTGCCCGTGGCAATCAACCGTAACCAAGACGCTGTCTACCGCGTCATTGGCCGCGGCGGCGTCGTGCTGATCTCAGAGGGATCGCGTCAGCGCACCCAGCGCATGGCGGCCGACGAAGAACGCAAGGTGAAGCGGGCCCTGCAGGGTGTCACCGTCGTGCATCTCTACGTGGGCCCCGATGGTGACGGTGTGCCGCTCGCCAAGCTCTCGAAGAGCCTCATGAAGCTCAAGCCCGCACTCAACCGCAACGAGATCGCGGCGGTCTACAACCGCCTCTCGTCACTGCAGGCGACCCCCGTCGGCATTCCCAAGGGGATGGATCCGAACAAGATCCGTTCCCAGCGCCCGCGCTAAGCGGGACTTAATCCATGGCACAGAAGAAGCGCAGTGACGCCCACTGGGCGAACGCGGGTAAGCCGCAGCCGCAGAAGTTTGGTGACCTCGAGCCGAGTGAATGGCCGGGTGAACGCCTGGGCCTCCCCGAATCGGGCGAGCGCTCGGTCGCACGATTGGGCCGTCGCGTCGTGGCAATCATCATCGACTGGGCCATCGCGGCGGTGCCCGTATATCTTTTCTTGGGCGGTTACTATGCCCAGTGGTGGTGGCAGCCGCTCATCTTTGCGGTGATGCAGATCGTGCTCATTCCCACGATCGGTGGCTCGATTGGCCACCGCGTCATGGGCTTGCGGGTGCTTCCGATCGCCGGCGGATGGATTGGCCCGTGGCGGCCCGTCGTACGCACCGTGTTGCTGTGCCTCGCGATTCCTGTACTCGTGTGGGACTCTGATCAGCGAGGCTTTCACGACAAGATCGCTGGCACAATTTTGCTTCGTTCGACCGCCCGTCCCTCAGCGAACGCAGGCGACCGAAACTAGCGCAACACTTTTGCCCCGTCCGGCGCAGGTTACCCAACCTGCGCCGGACTCTTTTGTAACACTCATGAAACATGCCACTCACGGCCACGAAACGCGGTTCGCGTAAGGTGGTAGGCAGCGAGCGATTCCGTTCGATGCACCAGCTACGAGGAGCAGCATGTTCAAGAGTGCCCAGGAAGTCATTGACTTCATCAAGGAAACGGACGTCAAGTTCGTCGACATTCGTTTCACCGACCTGCCGGGTGTGCAGCACCACTTCAACATCCCCGCCTCGGCCGCAGACCACGATTTCTTTGAAATCGGCCAGATGTTCGACGGCTCATCGATCGCAGGGTTCTCGGGTCTGGCAGACTCCGACATGCAGCTGATCCCCGACCCCACGACGATGTACATCGATCAGTTCCGTGCCGAGCGCACCCTCATCGTCGTATGCGATATTTTCAACCCTCGCACGGGCGAGATCTACTCGAAGGACCCCCGTCAGGTCGCGAAAAAGGCCGAGCAATTCCTGGCATCGACCGGCATCGCAGACACCGCTTTCTTTGCACCCGAGGCCGAGTTCTACATTCTCGACTCCGTGCGTTACGAAACGACCCCCCGCCGCACCTTCTACGAGATCGACTCAGAAGAGGCGCACTGGAACTCGGGCCGCAAGATGGAGGGTGGCAACCCCGGTTACACGACCCGCGAAAAGGGCGGCTACTTTCCCGTCTCCCCCACCGATAAGCAGGCTGACCTGCGTGACGATATCTCGCTGCGCCTCATCGAAGCTGGCCTGCACCTCGAGCGTGCACACCACGAGGTGGGCGCCCCCGGCCAGGCTGAGATTAACTACCGCTTCGACACCATGGTGTGCGCGGCCGACGACGTGCTCAAGTTCAAGTACATCGTGAAGAACACGGCCGACCTGTGGGGCAAGACCGCCACCTTTATGCCCAAGCCCGTCTTCGGTGACAACGGCTCGGGCATGCACACTCACATGTCGCTGTGGCAAGACGGCGAGCCGCTGTTCTATGACGAGAACGGCTATGCCGGTCTCTCGGATCTCGCACGCTGGTACATCGGCGGCATTCTGCACCACGCCCCCGCGCTGCTCGCGTTCACGAACCCCACGATCAACAGCTACCGTCGCCTGGTGAAGGGCTACGAAGCTCCGATCAACCTGGCATACTCAGCGGGCAACCGCTCGGCTGCTGTGCGTATTCCGCTCACCGGATCGAACCCGAAGGCGAAGCGCATCGAGTTCCGCGCGCCCGACGCATCGAGCAACCCGTACCTGGCGTTCGCTGCTCAGCTTATGGCGGGCCTCGACGGAATTCGCAATCGCATTGAACCGATGGATCCCATCGACAAGGATCTCTACGAGCTGCCCCCCGAGGAAGCCAAGAACATTCCGCAGGTGCCGGCATCGCTCGAAGAGGCCCTGCGCGCACTTGAGGCCGACCACCAGTTCTTGCTCGAGGGCGACGTGTTCACCGAAGAACTGATCGAGACCTGGGTCACGCTCAAGCGTGAAACCGAGATCATGCCGATGGCGCTGCGCCCGCACCCCTACGAGTTTGAAATGTACTACGGGATCTAACAGCCTCTAGCTGGCTTCACAGCCCGATCACCCGCTGCGCGGGGTCGCCTTGTTCACACCAAGGTCGACCCAGCGCAGCGGGTTTTTGCATTTGTGGGGTCACAGCGGCAAACACATCGACTCGTCCACAGGCACCTGATTTCACGATTTTTCATGACCTATCCACATTCGTAGTTTTACCGCCCCGAGAAGAGCGGGGGCCGCTCATGCTTGAGGGGAATCGCGCGTACGCAGCAGTTTTTGGCGTGCAGCGTGCGGCAAACACTCAATGAGGAGGAACCGTGAGACTGAAAGTTTGCGCGCTTACCGCACTGGTAACCGCGGTGTGCATGAGTGGCGTTCCAGCTGGCGCCATGGCGTTCGCGCCGCCCCCGCTGGTCGCTGCAGATGCAGGTGCGTCATCTGATGCCGAAGAGGAACTGGCGCAAGATGACTCCGAGCTTCAAACGCCAGACTCGGGTACCGATCCCAGCACAGGATCCGGCGGCGAAGAACATGCGAACCCGACCGATGAAGGGACACGCGAGGAGTCCATGAAACTAGTCGACGAAGCGGCAAGCACCTCGAAAGCTGACGGTGAAAACGATGCCGACGAAGACGAAGATACTGACGCCGCTCGAGACGTATTTTCCCCAGGCGGGATCATCGGGTATGGTCTGGTAAATTCAGGCACCCCTAAGACGGATTACTCTGGTTCAAGTATCGCCGGGACAGCGCTGCAGACGGGCACCTGGGCGGCCTATGTGGCGGCAGGTGACAACCTGGTGGTGGATCTGGTCACGCCCGACGATGGCTATCAGGCTCCGGGCGTGAGCGCGGCCAACGGAGGGCCACAGATCAAAGGCTTCGATCTGACACCCTTAAAAGTTGAGATCGTTCGACCAGACGGGACGACGGCGCACACCGCTACCGCCGTGAAAGAGGCGGGCAAGCAGTTGGGCCAAACGTTTACGGGCATCGACGCTGCGCACGCAGGTGTCTGGAAGATCCGAATAATTGGCGGAACCTCGAGCGATAACCGCGAACACGCTGAGCTGGACCCACGCTTGAAGTGGAACATCTACGTGCCCGGTAAGGCGGGGAGTGTGTGGACCTCGCAATTGAATATTGGTCAGAACTGGAAGAACACAGAGGGCCCGGGGGCCACTCCCATCGATGTCTGGGCGATCAATCAAGGCGGCAAGCAGTACAAGGTGTCTGCCCCGCATTACAACGGCATTCACTCGACATTTGTCATGAACAACCTCGGCGTGGTGCACAGCGACAAGGCCGACGACGGTCTGTGCGTGCGCGCCCCCTTATCTGTGGCGATGCGTAACTCCCCCGAAACGATGCTCAACGGCAAGCAGGGCACGGCTTATCGCGGGCCGGCGAGCACCGGCGTCGGCGAGAACCAGTGCCCCAATCTGCGTCCGTTCAAAATGTTTACCAAACCGCCGCACCCGTCACTACCTGCCGACGCTGCGGGCTACGGTTGGGTGAAGCCCGCCTATGTGGCCCCGAGCTTTTCAAACATGAGCCTGAATCGCAGTACTGGCGTGCTCACCGGCACCATCACGGGACAAGATATGGACCTGGTGGTGAAGATCGGGGCGAAGGGCAGTCAAGCCGATGGGTACGATGGCACGGCCGTCACCACGCGCGTGACGGTCACACCTGGCACCAACAAACAGGTGCTGCAGTGGGACCGCAAGGATTCGACCGGTGCCGTCGTACCGTTCTCGAAAGACCTCAAGGTCACGGTGACCGGTGACGGGGCGAGCTACATTCATTTCACTCGAGCCGACGCTGAACACTCCAATGGCGGCGTGATCATCACAGACCTGCAAACCAATCAGGTCACACCCGTGAGCTGGGATGACAGCCAGCTCTCACAGATCGCTGGCCGTCAATCGGTCGGTTTCACCAAGACGGTCACGGCGGGCAACGGCACGGACCACAAGTGGGATGGCACCAGTGTCGCCAACAAGAACGACAACACGGGCAGTTGGGGCAACTCCCGCGTCATCAATGACTGGGCGAGCGAGACGTTCGCTACCACCCTCGAACTGTCGCCAGATGACATCATCGGGCCACGGCTACACGTCGACAAGACCCAAGTGGGTGAGCCTGATTACTCGTCAGATCGCAGCTCCGCCGATGTGAGGTGGCGCGTAGAGGTGCACAACTCGGGGGCGGCGGAGGCGCTCAACACCGTCATGAAAGACCTATACCCGGCAGGCGCCATCGAGCACACGACAATCGAACCGCCAACGCAGGGTGGCTTTGACGCGGGCAGTGGCGTGTGGGACATCGGAACCCTTGCCCCCGGGGCGACGGTAAGCCTCACGTTTAGCGCGGTGGTGCCAGCAGGCACGACACCGGAGGGGGTGACACACACCAACCGGGCCATCGTGAGCGCCACGGATCTGCCGCGCTCAGAGACGGGTGACTGCCAAGTGAATCAGAGTCTTGATACCGACACAGATCAGTGTGACGAGGTGCAGACGGAGATCGAGGGCGCGATACCCGCTCTGAAGATCGACAAGGAGCAGCTGGGCGAACCGGTCTACGCAGCGGACCGCAAGACCGCCAGGGTGACGTGGAAGGTGACGGTGCTCAGCGCAGGCGAAGCCCCCGCGCAGCAGGTCGAAGTGAAGGATGTGTACCCGACGGGCAGCGCCTCACCGCAACAGCTCGAATCCCCTTCGCACGGCACGTTCGACGCCGAGGCCGGTACATGGGAGATAGGCACGCTAAACAGCGGTGACATCGCTACCCTCACCCTGAGCGCGGTGATTCCCACGGCCGGCGCCTTCGAAACAGCCACACACATAAACCGCGCGATCGTCACGGCAACGGGCTTGCCCCGCCCCGAGACCGGCGACTGCCAAGTCAATGCGGGCATCGAGGCAGACACGGATCAGTGCGACGAGGTCGAAACGAAGCTCGACGGCCCGAAGCCTGGCTGGAGCATGGCGAAAGACTCCGACCCAAAGTCGGGGGCGGAGGTGGCGGCAGGAAACCCCATCACGTACACGCTGACGGTGCGTAACACCGGCAACGTGCCGCTCACGGGCATTTCGTTGGTTGACACACTGGCGAAGGTCACACCGTATGCGCAGCTCGACGGCATTCCCCAAGAAAGAGTCTCGGGCGCACAATCGGTTGCCCGACCGAACGCAATCTCAGGCGATAAACTCGCGTGGACTGCACCGACGCTCCCAGCGGGTGCAGAGGCGACGCTCACGTACACCTACAGGCTGAACCAAGACGCCTGGGGAATCACGGTCGATAACGCCGTGTTCGGTACGGTGACGTACGGTGACACACCGCTTCTGCCCGACTCGTGCGGTGAGAGCGCAGAGAAGCCCTGCGCGACGGGCCACTCGACCCCGGCTCCACCGAGGAATGACCCACCGCGAAACGAGCCGCCACGGAATGACCTGCCGGTGACAGGCGGCCCCCAGGCAGCCGCGGTGATACTCGGGGGCGGAGGAATGCTGCTCATCGCCGCAGGGATCGGGCTCATCGTCCTTCGTCGCCGTCAGCGTTAGCGCCGTCACCGTCACCGTGATCGTGCCCAACGTACGCAAACGGCCTGCGCCCCATCTGAAACCAGATGGGGCGCAGGCCGTTTCGTTTCTCGGGCGCAACAGCTTCGTTGCGCGGTAGGTGATTGGTCAGGATTCTAGTTCATCTTCGAACTCAGCCCCGTCTTCAGCGAGCAGGGCTTCGAGGAAGCTTTGCAGGTACTTCATAACGATAAGGTTACGCTTGCGTAACGAACATCTCCAGTGTTGTTACCAAACTCGCCGTAACATTCTGTTGAACAACGGGTAAACCGATGCATGTGTCACTAACGGGGCAAAAAACGCTCGTCATCGTCATACCCAAAGAACACGCGCTCCGTCACGTTGCGTGCACGTCGCGACACCGCATACCAGCGTTCTTCAAGCTCTGTGGTGCGCCCAGACTCCCACCCCAGCACCCCCGCAATCCCGGCAAGGTCGCTCCAGTCCGTGGGCAAGAAGTCCCCGCCGCGTCCGTTCCACAGTTTGAACGCAGAGCGCACCGAACTCGCAAACTCCCACGACTCCTCGAGCTGCTCGGCGTCGGCCGCAGCGACAAGGCCGCTCTCGACGGCCGCCGAGAGCGCGGCCAGCGTTGACACGGTGCGCAACTGCACATAACGATCACCGTGCTCGAGCTGCAAGAGCTGTACCAGCCACTCGACGTCAGAGACTCCCCCTGGCCCGAGCTTCAGCTGCCTACGCGGATCCTGCCCGCGCGGCAGGCGTTCTGCCTCAACGCGCGCCTTGATGCGCCGCACCTCGCGCACCCGATCCTCAGGAAACGCGGCCGGATACCGGATCACATCAGCGAGAGCGACAAACGCTTCACCGAGGGACACGTCGCCGGCAACGGGGCGCGCACGCAGCAGAGCCTGCGCCTCCCACGTCACCGACCAGCGTTCGTAGTACGAACGGTAGGCCTCGAGACTGCGGGCGAGCGGACCATTTTTCCCCTCGGGGCGCAGATCAAAATCGAGGTCGACGGGAAACCGCGGGTCTGACACGAGCTTGCGCAGTTGCCCCACCACACCTGTGGCATGCCGTAACGCGGTGTCACCCGCAGCACTGGGGTCTGCGCGAAACACCGCCACCAGATCGATGTCTGAGGCGAACCCCATTTCCCCGCCACCAAATCGTCCCATGCCTATCAGCGTCAGTGCGAAACCAGAAGGTGCTTGGCCCGCTCCTTCTTGCAGCACTGCGGCCAGCAGCGCATCAAGCAGCGCAGTGTGAGCCGAGTCGAGTCCGCGCGACACACTCGCGTCGTCAAGCACACCGGTGAGCCTACCGAGCGCGAGGCGCAACACCTCGCGTCGGTGAACAGCCCGCAGCGCGACCGCCGCCTCTGCGGCCGTCGCGCGTCGAGACGCGAGTGAGCGCATCTCGTCGGTCAGAACGCCGAGGGTGCGCGGCTGCAACAGCTCATCGCGCTCCAACCATGCCACGGCGTCGGGCATCGACTCCAGCAGCCCGCCCGCGAATTTTGAGCACGACAGCACCCGCATGAGCCGCTCGGCGGCCTCTGTGCCGTCGCGCAACAGTCGCAGGTACCACGGACTCTCAACGTTCGCCTCGCTCAAGCGCCGAAACGCGAGCAGCCCATAGTCTGGGTCGGTACCGTCAGACAGCCAATTGAGTAGCACCGGCATGAGGTTACGCCTGATCCGGGCCCTGCGCGTCGTGCCGCGAGTGAGCGCCGCGAGATGCCGCATCGCGCCCGCAGGGTCACGAAACCCGATGCTGGCGAGCCTCGCGAGCGCAGCATCGCCGCTCAGCACGAGCTCCTCATCAGGAAGGGCCGCGACCGCACTCAGCAGCGGGGCATAAAAGATCTTGAGGTGCAGTTTGCGCACCTCAAGCTTGGTGCGCTCCCAGAGCGCACGCAGGTCGCCCCCGGTCGTCGCGAAGCCCGAGGCGCGCGCCAGCACGCGCAGCTCATCGTCTCCGGTGGGCATGATCGCGGTGCGCCGCAGTCCGTGCAACTGCAGCCGATGCTCCAGCACCCGCAGCGTACGGTAATCGTGCGCAAGCGCCTCGCCGTCGGCCCGCGCGATGTAGCCGCCCGACACGAGCGCCCGCAGCGCATCGAGCGTGCCCGACACGTGCAATCGCTCGTCGTACTGTCCGTGTACGAGCTGCAGCAGCTGCGCGCTGAACTCAATATCGCGCAGGCCCCCTGGCCCGAGCTTTAGCTGCACCTCAAGCTCATCATCATCGATGTGCTCGGTCACACGCTGCCGCATGCGCTGCACCGAACCGACAAAATCGGGGCGCGACGCCGACGACCACACGAGCGACCGCGTGCTCGCCACGAAGTCCTCCGCGAGCGCGACATCGCCCGCGAGCGGCCGCGCCTTCAGCAGCGCCTGAAACTCCCACGCCTTCGCCCAGCGGTCATAGTATGCCCGCATCGACCCCGGCGTGCGCACGAGCGGCCCCTGTCGCCCCTCGGGCCGCAGATTCGCATCCAGTTGCCACAGCGGCGGCTCAAACGCAGGGTCATGAATGCCCCGCATCGTCTCGCTCGCGAGTCTTGTTCCGATCCGGATCAGCGCGTCGCCGTCCACGACCTCGTCGTCGGCGGTATCGACCACAAAAATCACGTCAACGTCTGAGACAACGTTCAGTTCACGCGCCCCGCACTTACCCATCGCGACGACGCCGAGGCGCACCGCGTCGAGGCGCGCGGCGGGTACCGGCGGGCCAGACTCCCCCGCCGCCAGCGTTGCACGCGCCACCGCCAGCGAGGCCTCAATCGCCGCCCCCGCAAGGCCAGACAGACTACGCGCAACCTCCTCAAACACCTCGGCCGCGCGCCCCTGACGGCTGGCCGCCAAGTCAAACAGAGTGAGTTCGGCCAGCAGCTCGCGGTACCGGGTGCGCAGAGACACCCAGCCCAGCTCGCCCGACGGTGACGCCGCGGCCAGCAACTCTGCGCGCGCCTCGGCCTCTTGGACGACGCGACCGCCGCCCCGCAAGATAGCTTCAAGCTTCGCGGGATGTCGGCCAAAGAAGTCACCGAGCGCGGGGGACGCGCCCACGAGCAGGCACAGCCTGCCAAGGGTCTCCGGATCGAGCGCGCGAGCGCGATCCGGATGCTGCTCGGCCAGCCTGCGCACCGGGCCTAAAGCCGCGTCGGGATCAGCCGCGCCCGCGAACGCCGCGAGCACAGCAGCAACCGGTAGCTCCACGTGCTCAGCCAACTCAGTCAGCTCGTCACGCGCCACGCCCAGTTCTTGAAACCCGGCGCGCGCAACATCGGTGAGACGCAGCACTGCCTGCGTGTCGACCACTCGCTACACCGTGTCGAGCATCGAGGCGAGCTCGTAAGGCGTCACCTGACTGTGATACTCGGCCACCTCGCGGCGCTTGTCGCGAATAAAGTAGGCAAAGACCTGCTCCCCGAGCGTCTCGGCCACGAGCTCAGAGCGTTCCATCACAGCCAGCGCGTGGTCGAGGCTCACGGGGAGCGCGTCAAAGCCCATGGCGCGGCGCTCGCCGTCGCTGAGCGCCCAGACGTTGTTTTCTGCTTCGGGCGGCAACTCGTATTCTTCTTCGATGCCTTTGAGTCCGGCGGCCAGCAGCACTGAGAAGCCCAGGTAGGGGTTTACGGCCGTATCGATGCCCCGGTACTCGACGCGTGCCGCGCCTCCCTTGCCGGGTTTGTACATGGGCACCCGCACGAGTGCAGAGCGATTGTTGTGGCCCCAGCTCACAAATGAGGGAGCCTCATCGCCGCCCCACAGTCGCTTGTACGAGTTGATGTATTGGTTTGTGACGGCCGTGATCTCGGGCGCGTGGCGCAGCAGGCCGGCGACGAAACGGCGCCCCGTCTGTGACAGCTGGTATTTTGCGCCGGGGTCGTAGAACGCGTTCGTGTCACCCTCAAAGAGTGACAGGTGCGTGTGCATTCCTGAGCCCGGGTGGCCCGCGAGCGGCTTAGGCATAAAAGTTGCGTGCACGCCCTGCGAGATCGCAACCTCTTTCACCACGGTGCGAAAGGTCATGATGTTGTCGGCGGTCGTGAGCGCATCGGCGTAGCGCAGGTCGATCTCGTTTTGACCCGGGCCTGCCTCGTGGTGGCTGAACTCGACCGAGATGCCCAGGTCTTCAAGCATCTCGACGCTTTCACGCCTAAAGTCATGGGCGGTGCCACCGGGCACATTGTCGAAATAGCCGGCGCGGTCGACGGGCACCGGCCCACCGGGGCCGAACTCTTTCGACTTCAGCAGATAGAACTCAATCTCGGGGTGCGTGTAGCACGTAAACCCGCGGTCGGCCGCCTGCTCGAGGGTGCGCTTGAGCACGTTGCGCGGATCGGCCACGGCCGGCTCGCCATTGGGGGTGCGAATTTCGCAGAACATGCGCGCGGTAGGGGCCTGCTGGCTGCGCCACGGAAGCAGCTGGAACGTGGCGGGATCGGGAATCGCGAGCAGGTCTGACTCGTACGCGCGAGTGAGGCCTTCGATCGCTGAACCGTCGAATCCGATGCCCTCGTTGAACGCGCCCTCAACCTCGGCGGGGGCAAGCGCCACCGATTTAAGGGTGCCCGAGACGTCGGTAAACCAGAGGCGTACAAACTTTACGCCGCGCTCTTCAATCGTGCGGAGAACAAAATCTCGCTGCTTACTCACGCCCACTCCGTCCTGTGCTGAGGTATTTGTGCTGGTGCTTGATTCGTGAGGCATCGTTGCGTCTCACTGGCACACGATACCGCGCGCCCGTGTCGAGCGTGTTACAGCCCAAACGCGGGCGCGCGGGTGGTGCTGCGAGGCGCCGAGGTTAGGACTCGTCGTTGTCCTCTTCGTTCCACAGGCGGGCCTTCTCGTTCACGATAGCCTGCGCGCGCTCTGCCTCTTGGTGGGTCTTGAACGGGCCGATGCGATCCACGCCGGGCGATTGCGGCCCGCGCTCGACCAACTTCGTGAGCGTGTTGAACCAGTACGTCTCTTCGGGGTCATCGATACCCCAGTCTTGACTGCTCATTTCTTTCGCCTCCTTCAACGCGACTAGTGCGCACTCCTAGGATAGAGCTATGCCCTTCGATACACACGGACATTTGATCCCCGGTTCTCTTCCCCCCGTTCGCACGGTGCCGAGCGACATTGAGCGCCCACCATATGTTGGGCTGAAGACTCCGCCACCGTACGAGGGCGATAACACGTACACAGAAGAGGAGATCGATCGAATCCGTATCGCGGGCGGCATCGCCTCGCGGGCACTCGACGCCGTCGCAGAAGCGGTACGGCCCGGCGTCACCACAGCTGAACTCGATCGCATCGCCCACGACTATGTGATTTCACAGGGCGCCTACCCTTCGACGCTCGGATATCGCGGCTATCGCGCGTCATCGTGCACGTCGGTGAACGAGGTCATTTGTCACGGCGTGCCCGACGATACGGTGCTGCGCGAGGGCGACATCGTGAACGTTGATGTGACGGCGTATCGTGACGGGATGCACGGCGACCTCAACCGCACCTTTCGGGTCGGGCAGGTGCCTGACGAAGTGGATCTGTTGATCGAGCGCACACACGAGGCCATGATGCGCGGCATCAAAGCAGCGAAACCGGGGCGCGCGGTAAACGTGATTGGGCGCGTCATTGAAACCTATGCAAAACGGTTTGGTTACGGCGTGGTGCGCGATTTCACCGGTCATGGCGTTGGCTCGTCGTTTCACTCTGGTCTCATCATTCCCCACTACGACTCGGCCCCCGCCTACGGTGACATCATCAAGCCGGGCATGGTGTTTACCGTCGAGCCCATGCTCACCCTCGGCACCCACGAGTGGCGGCAGTGGGATGACGAGTGGACCATCACCACCCGAGACAAGAGCATCACCGCCCAGTTTGAGCACACGATCGTGGTGCGAGAGAACGGCTTTGAGCTCCTCACGCTGTCGTAACGAGAGTCGCTGAGCGGACGCCTCAGACGGCTCCTCAGACGGGCGTTACGCACCCCGTGTACTTTCTGCGCCAGAGGCGCATACTGGAAGTACGAGGAAATGAGGTGTGTGATGCAACCGCCAGACGTAATGTTTCTAGAAGTGATGCTTGTCGCTGTCGCGATGATCATCTTTGGGGCCGCGCTCACGGAGGTGAGTTTTCTCCTGTGGGCCGGCATCGTGCTCACGGTGGGCATTGGCACCTGGTGGGCGGTGAGTAAGACGCGCCGCCACGGCAGCCACTACTAAAGTGGCTGCCCCACCGGGTGCCTACTTTGTCGCCGAGACCGGGGCGAGGGCGGGGTGCTGTGGTGCGCTAGGTCCTCGTCGAACTGTCCGATCCAAGAATCCATCATGGCTGAATCATGACTGAGCGCGATTTTTGCGACTCCCCGGACCATCAAGAAAACCCCCGTTCCGCCGCATAATCATGCGGCAGAACGGGGGTAAGCGGAATGGGCCAGATCATACGCCGGGTTCTGTTCCTCGAAGCGAACTTCGAGGCGACGGTCATCTCTCTCGGCTTGCCGTTACCGACACGCTCTAGCGGCCTACCCGAGAGCTCGGCGGGGCGCGTCATCACTCTCTGTCTGGCCTTGCTCCGAACGAGGTTTACCTGGCCGCCCGTGTTACCACGAACGCCGGTGGTCTCTTACACCACCCTTTCAGCCTTACCAACCGCGGCAAGCCGCGGCAGGCGGTCTACTCTCTGTTGCACTTTCTCGCGGGTTACCCCGGGTGGGTGTTACCCACCGTTCTCCCCTGCGGAGCCCGGACGTTCCTCGGCGCGAACACTTGCGTGCCGCGACGCGGCCGTCTCACCGACCCATTCCAAGCATCAACTATACCCGCCTCAAGCTAAGCGGGCGCACGCGCGCGTTACTGGGCGGGGTCTGCCTCTGCGGTTACGCGCACGAGAATCGCGCCGGTGCCCGGGCAGAAAGTGACCTCGTCGGGCGCCGCTTCAAGAATGCCCGCGAGTTCTGCCGGGGCGAGGGCCATGTTGCTGGCCTCAGAAACGTTGCCGCGCAGGCGGGCGGCACCAATACCAATGCGACCGCGCAGCGACTCGTAGAGGTCGAGCAGGTCGCGCTGCAGCTCGGCCGAAAGCCCGAGCCGCTCCTTCTTGGACACGGCGAGTTCACGGTTGATGGCCGCTTCGGCGTCGTCAAGCGCACTCTGCAGCTCAGCGCGGCGGCCGTCAACGCCCTCGAGCGCTGCGGTGGCAGAAGCAAACGCCGCTTGCGCGCCCTCCTGCAGCTCCATGATCTCGAGCTGCTTTTCCTCGAGCTTCGCGCTGCGTTCAGCGAGCTGTGCAAGCTCCGCCGTAAGCGCCTGCGCCTCTTTCGGCGCGGTCGAAACAGCGAGCAGCTGCTCATCACGCTTCACCCGCTGTGCCACGAGCTCCACGTCAGACTCGACACGCTCGAACTCGGCGGTGTGCGCGTCGAGCTCGCGCTGTGCCGCCATGAACACGCTCTTCGCCGCGTCGAGCTCACCGGCGAGGGCCGCGATGGCTGCGCGCTGCGGCAGCAACTTGCGTTTGCGCAGGTGCTGCGCAATGAGAGTGTCGAGATCTTGCAGGTCGAGCAGCAGCTGCTGCTGGCGGGGGCTAGCCTTCATAGCTCTAAGCCTATCGGGCCGCGCCCGCGCCCACGGCAAAGCTCCACGGATCAGTGCACAGATCGCTCACGCGCACTTCCACCCCCGGCAGCAGCTGCTTCAGCGTCTCAGCTGCTCCGTCGAGCCACAGCGACTCGCTCGCCCAGTGGGCCACGTCGACGAGCGCGGGGCCACCGGCGGCACTCGAGAGCTCGAGCGACTCCTGCGCCGGGTGATGCCGCAGATCGCTCGTGAGGTACACATCGGCTCCGCGCACGAGCGGGTGCTCGAGCAGGCTGTCACCGGCGCCCCCCAGCAGGGCGATGCGCTGCACGGCACGATCCGGATCCCCTGCCACACGCACCCCGCTCACCGTGGGCGGCAAGATGCTGGCGACGCGCGCCGCGAACTCGGCGAGGGTCTCGGGCGCGGCGAGGCTGCCTACGCGCCCGATGCCAATCGCCGGATCCTGGGCGAGCGGCACAATAGGGCTAGCATCCGTGAGCCCCAGCTGCTTAGCGATCACGTCAGAGACGCCTCCTGCGGGCTGATCGGCGTTGGTGTGCGCGGCGAACAGCGCGCACTCCCCCCGAATCAGATCGGCCAAGAGCGCACCCTTCGACGTGTCTTCGGCGACGGAGTGAATGCCGCGCAAGAGCAGCGGGTGGTGCGTTACGAGCGCGCTCGCACCCCACTCGAGCGCCTCGGCCACGGTCGCCTGCACCGCGTCAACAGCGAGCAGAATGCGCGTGAGCGGGGCGTCGTCACGGCCCGAGACGAGCCCGACCCGGTCCCACGACTCTGCGGTGGCCGCGGGCCAGAGCGACTCGGCCACTAGGCGCAGGTCGGCGATCGTGTGTGATGCGGTCACGGGGGTTACCTCCGAAGCTGCCTGCGGGCGAAGATGTTACCGAGCAGCTGCACGAGCTGCACGAGGATCACGATGACGAGCACGGCCGCCCACGTGACCCACGGGTTGAACTGACGGTAACCATACTGCAGCGCCATGTTGCCGAGCCCACCGCCCCCGATCACGCCGGCCATGGCGGTCATGTCGACCACCGCGATGAACGCGAAGGTGTAGCCGAGCACGAGCGGGCCAAGACCCTCGGGGATCAGTACGGTACGGATGATCCGGAACGGGCTCGCCCCCATGGCGCGCGCCGCCTCGATGACCCCCGGGGGCACCGTGAGCAGGTTCTGCTCGACGAGGCGTGCCACGCCGAAGGTGACGGCGAACGACAGCACGAACATGAGCGCGCGGTCGCCGATGCCTGTGCCCACGACGACGCGTGACAGCGGCTGCAGGGCGGCGATCAAGATCACAAACGGGATCGGCCTGAAGAAATTGACGAGTAGGTTGAGCACCCAGAAGATCGCCTTGTGTGCAAGCAGCCCGCCCTCGCGTGTCACCGTGAGCAGCACGCCGATGACGAGCCCGAGCGCGCCACCAATGCCCATCGCCACGACGACGTAGATGAGTGTTTGAATTGTCGCCTCGAGAAACTTGCCGTTCGCGAGGAGTTCAAGAAGCCGGTCCATTACGCCAGCACCTCCAGTTCGGTCTGCTGGGCAAGGGCCGCGATCGCGTGTTCCACGCGCAGCTCATCACCGATGAGTTCAAGGGTGAGTTTGCCAAACGTGCGGCCGCCCACCTCGGCGATGCCGCCGTGCACGATGCTCACGCTCACACCGCGTTCGGCGAGCGTCGTGAAGACGACGGGTTGGTCGACGCTGCCGTCTCGGAAGGTGAGGCTGACGAGCCTTCCCCGGTGGCGTTCCATGAGCGTCGCGAGGTGCTCTTGTGTCGGTTCGCTCGGCAGCGCGGTCGCCACAAACTTGCGCGTCGTGTCGGTCTTGGGGGCCGAGAACACGTCGAAGACCGCCCCCTGCTCGACTGCCCGGCCCGAATCCATCACGGTGACGCGGTGCGCGATCTCACGCACCACCTCCATCTCGTGGGTGATGAGGATGATGGTGATGCCGAGCTCGGCGTTGACGCGCTTGAGCAGCGTAAGCACCTCTTGCGAGGTCTCGGGGTCTAGTGCGCTCGTGGCTTCGTCGGCGAGCAGCACGCCGGGGTTTGTCGCGAGGGCGCGAGCAATGCCCACACGCTGCTTCTGGCCGCCCGAAAGCTGGTCGATGAACGCCGTGCCGCGGTCGCCCAGGCCGACAAACTCGAGCAGCTCGGCGACGCGACGCTTGCGCTCATCGGCTGGCACACCCGCGACGATGAGCGGGTACTCGACGTTTTTGGCGGCCGTTTTTGAGTGAAACAGGTTGAACTGCTGAAAGATCATGCCGATCTTCTGCCGCACCGGGCGCAGCTCGCGCTCGCTCAGAGCCGTTAGCTCATCATCACCCACGCGAATCACGCCGCTCGTCGCGCGCTCGAGGCCGTTGACGAGGCGCAACAGCGTGCTCTTGCCCGCCCCCGAATAGCCGATGATCGCGTGAATCTCACCCGAAGCGACGTCGATCGAGACGTCGTCTACGGCGACGATCTCGCTGCCGCTAGCGCCGCCCTTCTTGGGGGCCGGGTAGCGTTTACCGACGCCGCTTAATTGCACGCGTGTCATGAGGTCCTCTCGCCGCGGATTGTTCCATCTATTTTCACTGCACAGGCCACCAGAACACGAATCGGGGCGGCGAGAAATCTCGCCGCCCCGATTTCGAGCTAGTGGCCCGTCACGCGGGTCGCTTACTGTGCGCTGTAGTCCTTCTCGGCCTGAGCGAGAATCTTAGCCAGCTCGGCCTCCGGCGTGTTGATGAGGATCGCCCCCTCACCCACGTAGTCCTTCACAGCCTTCTGCACATCGGCGTTGTTCTGGTAGATGTCTACGAGCTTGAGGTAGGTCTCGTTGTCTTTGTCCTCAGCACGCGCGGCGAAGATGTTCGTGTACGGGGCGGCCGCTACGTCATCTGCGCTGTCGGCGCCGAGTGAGTCCGAGAACTTCAGGCCCGAAGGCTCAACAAAGTCATTGTTGACCACGCCTGCATCAACGTCGGGCAGAGCACCGGGGATCCCGGCCGCGTCGAGCTCGGTCACCTTCACCTTGGACTTATCGGCGATGATGTCCTCGAGAGTGGAACCCGAGTTGCCGCCATCCTTGAGCTCGATCAAACCGAGCTTCTGCAGCACCAGAAGTGCACGTGCACGGTTCGACTCGTCGTTGGGTACGGCCACCGTGCCACCCTTCGGAATCTCGTCGAGGCTCTTGTACTTGCTCGAGAACAGGTTCATCGGGTAGATGACGGTTGAGCCGAGGGCGACGAGGTCGTCATCAGCGTCAACATTGTGCGCTGCCAGGTATGCGATGTGCTGAAACTGGTTCAGATCGAGTTCGCCCTCTGACACGAGCGGGTTAGGCTGCGGGTACTCGGCGAAGTCCTTGATTTCGACCGTGATGCCCTCATCTGCGGCCGCTTCGACAAAGGTATCCCAGTAGGGCTGGCCGCCCGGCACGACGCCAATGGTGACGACGTTGTCGTCTGCGGCCGGTGCGCAACCCGCGAGCGTTGCCGCACCAGCGAGGGCGAGTGCCGTGAGTGAGGCCGTGATGAAGCCGCGCTTCTTGCTGAACATGTTTGGAGCCCTCCCAGGCGTCTCAAGTGTGGTGGTGCTGTGCGCGGGGCGCTGCCCGCACACCGCCCCGCTGTACGGGGCGAACTCTTCAAGAATGGGGCACCGGAGCGTACCTGCGAAATCGCGGTGTCACACTCTGTCACAGGCATGGGATACTGGTCGATGACACTCTTCGTCGCGGCGGGCAGGCCGAACTCGTCAACATCGAAAGGAATCTTCCGTTCACATGATCCAGCGTGCTGATGCTCACCTCGAGGCTTGGAAGGCGAAGCAGGAACTCGCAGAGCGGATGATTCCGCTGATTGGCCAGCTCTACCGCGACCGCGACATCGTCATGTCGGTGCACGGTCGCTCGCTCATCGGCCGGTCACCCATCGACATCATTCGGGCGCACAGCTTCGCCCGCAAGATCGACGACGCTGAGCTGCCGCTCACCGAGACGTCGGCGATCGTCGAGGCCATCGCCCAGATCCAGCCCGGCCCGGTCTCGATCGACCTCGCCCTTCTCGCCGCGGGCTTCCGCGCCTCAGGCGAAACCGATCTCGACGCGTACCTGCGCGAGACACTCGCGCCCGCTATCGGCGCGGCCCCCAGCACCGGCACCGATGTTGTGCTCTACGGCTTTGGCCGGATCGGTCGCCTGCTCGCCCGCATCATCATCGACCACGCCGGCAGCGCCAATGGCCTGAACCTGCGCGCGATCGTCGTGCGCAAGGGCGGCGCTGACGACCTGATGAAGCGCGCCAACCTGCTGCGCCGCGACTCGGTGCACGGCCCGTTCAACGGCACCATCAAGGTGCTCGAGGACGAGAACGCGATTCTCGCCAACGGCGTGCGTATTCAGGTGATCTACTCGAACGATCCCGCGTCGGTCGATTACACCCAGTACGGCATCAAGGACGCGATCCTCGTCGACAACACGGGTATCTGGCGTGATGCCGAGGGCCTCAGCCAGCACCTCAAGAACCAGGGCATCGCTCGCGTGCTGCTCACGGCTCCCGGCAAGGGCGACATGCTCAACGTTGTCTACGGTGTCAACAGCGACAAGATCACCGATCAGCAGATCGTGAGCGCCGCTTCGTGCACCACGAACGCGATCACCCCCGTGCTCAAGGTGCTGAACGACCGCTACGGCGTCAAGCGCGGCCACGTCGAGACGGTGCACTCGTACACCAACGACCAGAACCTCATCGACAACTTCCACAAGGGTGACCGTCGCGGCCGCTCGGCAGCGCTCAACATGGTGCTCACCGAGACCGGCGCGGCTAAGGCCGTATCGAAGGCGCTGCCCGAGTTCGAGGGCAAGCTCACCGGCAACGCGATTCGCGTTCCCACGCCCGACGTGTCGATGGCAGTGCTCAACCTGCAGCTCGAGCGCGAAACCACGAGCAACGACATCAACGACTTCTTGCGCCAGGTCTCCCTCACAGGCGCACTGCGCACGCAGATCGACTTCGTTGAGTCGCCCGAGATTGTGTCGACCGACTTCGTCGGCTCGAACCGTGCGGGCATCGTCGACGGCCTCGCCACCATCGTGACGGGCGACAGCGCCGTGGTCTACGTCTGGTACGACAACGAGTACGGTTACAGCTGCCAGGTGGTGCGCATCATCGAGCAGCTCGCAGGCAGCCACCCGGCGCACCTGCCCGCACTCGACGCGTAACACTCGAGTCATAGCGCTCGACGCGTAAATACTCTCGGTTATCGCGCGCACCCTTTCTGGGTGCGCGCGATAGTCTTTTGGTAGGACGCCACAGAAGGCGTTTCTACCGAGAGAAGGGACCATCATGGCCGAGAAATATCTCATCGGAGTTGACGGCTCAGAGCACAGCCGCGTCGCCCTCGCCTGGGGCCTCGCGCGGGCCGCCGAGCGCGGCGCGCACGTTGAGCTGCTGCACGTCGCCGACGATTCGTTCCTGTCAGAGAGCGTCGCGTTTTTGTCTGAGGCGCAGCAGGCCTCCCAGCAGATGCTCGACGCCGAGATCGCCTACGCGAAGACGCTCGGCTACACGGGCGAAATCAGCGGCACCGCGGTCGTGGGGCACCCCATCGCCGAGGTCGAAGAAGCGTCGAAGCGCGCCGACCTACTCATTCTCGGCGCACACAGCGGCAGCCGCTTTGCAGGCTCCTTCTTTGGCACCCGCGCGGTGAAGGCGGCGGCGACCGCGCACTGCCCCGTCGCGGTGATCCCCAAGGAGAACGAAAATACCGGATCCGGCATCGCGGTGGGCATCGATGGATCTGAAGCATCGAAGGTCGCGATTGCGTACGCGGCCGAAGAAGCGTCGCTGCGCGGCGTGCCTCTGATCGCGGTATACGCGTGGATGCCGCCGCTCACGCCGGGGCTCGAGTACCTCTGGAGCGAGGAGCTCGTCGAGTCGCAGCGCGCGGCGGCCGAAGAAGCGATCGCCATTGGCGTCGCGGGCCTCGCCGAGCGCTACCCCGATCTCACGGTCGAGCGGCGCATCGTGCAGTCCCCGCCGGTAGCGGCACTGATCCAGGCGGGCGAAGAAGCCGACGCGCTCGTCGTGGGCAGCCGCGGCCGCGGCGGTATTTCGCGGCTGCTGCTGGGCTCGGTGAGCCACGGTGTGCTGCAGGCGCTCCCCTGCCCCGTGATTGTGACGCGTGCATAGTATGAGCGACGCGCGTATTGAACGACTCATCACGAACGGGTTTATCGGCGTGGGCGCCCCCGGGTTTCCGCCCGAGGGCGTTCCCATCGACAACAACGTCTGGCTCGTCGGCAACGACGACCAGGTGATCGTGGTCGATGCGGGGCACGACGCTCCCGCGATCGAACAGGCGGTCGCGGGCCGCGACGTGCTCGGCATCTTGCTCACCCACGGGCATCAGGATCACATCGATGCCGCAGTCGACGCTGCGAAGGCCCTCGACTCGCACATCTACCTGCACCCGGCCGACCTGTTTCTGTGGCAGCAGGTCTATGAGGGTGTGCTGCCCGACTTCGAGCTTGAGGATCGTGCAACGTTTAAGGTGGCGGGCACCGAGGTGCTCACGCTGCACACTCCGGGCCACACTCCGGGGTCGGTGTGTTTCGCGCTGCCTGGATTGGACACGGTACTCTCGGGAGATACGCTATTTCAGGGAGGGCCCGGGGCCACAAGGTGGGACTACTCGAGCTTCCCTGAAATTCTCTCGTCGATCGACCGGCAATTGTTCACGTTGCCCGGTGCCACCCGGGTGCTGCCCGGCCATGGCGCGGAGACGTCGATCGAACGTGAAATCCCCGAAATGGAGGCCTGGCGCTCGCGCGGCTGGTAACTCCCCGCCTGTCCCCGCTTGAAAGGCCAGCATGGCTCAGCTCTCCCCCGCCCACCGCGCGATCGCGCTGTTTACCCTCGCACTCGGCGGCTTCGGCATCGGGGTGACGGAGTTCGCCAGCATGGGGCTTCTGCCCGATATCGCCCGCGAGCTTCTGCCGGGCTATGACGCGTCGCCCGAGACCGTCATAGCCCGGGCGGGGGTGCTCATCACCGCCTACGCGCTCGGGGTGGTCGTGGGAGCACCCGTGTTCGCGGTGCTCGCGGCGCGCATGCCGCAAGCGACGCTCACCTACTGGCTGCTGGGGCTCTTTGTGCTGGGCACGGTCGCCTCGGCGGTGATGCCCACCTTTGGGACGCTCGCCATCTTCAGGTTCATCGCGGCGCTGCCCCACGGCGCGTACTTTGGTGTCGCCTCACTCATCGCGGCCCGGATCATGGGCCCGGGCATGCAGGGCCGTGGCGTCGCGCTCGCCCTGTCGGGCCTCACCATCGCGAATGTGTTTGGTGTGCCGCTGGCGACCTGGCTCGGCCAGACCTCGGGCTGGCGCTCGGCGTACATTCTCGTCGCCGCCATCTTTGCGGCCACCCTCGTGCTCGCGCTCATCTTCTTGCCGCGGTACCCCGGTGACCGCAGCCGAAGCCCGCTCAAGGAGCTCTCGGCGCTCGCGAACGTGCGCGTGTGGATCATGATCGCGGTCGGCGCGATCGGCTTTGGCGGCTTCTTCGCCGTGTACTCGTACATCGCCGAGGTGACGACCCGCGAGACCGGCCTCGGTGAACACACCGTACCCTGGGTGCTCGCGTGCCTCGGTGTCGGCATGACGATCGGCAACCTGCTGGGCGGTTGGGCGAGTGACAAGAGCATGGCCCGCACGATCACGTGGGGGTTCTCACTGTTCATCGTGTCGCTCGCAGCCTATGCGCTCACGGCCCAAACCGTGGTGGGCCTGCTCGTCACGGTCTTCTGCATCGGTGTCACGTCGTCGTCACTCATTCCCACGATTCAGACCCGCTTGATTCGTATCTCGCACGAGTCTGCGCTGCTGGGCGCCGCGGTGAACCACGCAGCGTTTAACGTCGGCAATAGTCTCGGTGCATGGCTCGGCGGCCTCGTCATTGCGGCGGGCCTCGGCTACCGCGCGCCCGGTTGGGTGGGCGTCGCGCTCGCGGTCGCCGGCATGCTGCTCGCGGCGCTGAGCCTCACGGTCGAGCGTCGCGACAAGGCCCGCAGCCGCGATACGGTCGGGCTGCCCGTCATCGGCGAGCTGTAGCTCGCTCGTCTTCCTGCCCACGCTTCTCCCGGTCATCCTGCGCACTCCCCTCCCTGTCATCCTGCGCACCCCTCCAGTTATCCTGCGCACCCCTCCAGTCATCCTGCGCGACGAAGGAGTCGCAGGATCCACAGCACCTCAATCACACTCAACTTCCGTATATTTTCAACGGTAAATCGTAATGTCGTAGGTCCCTGTTGTAATGGAATCATGCAACATCCTTTCAGTGTCGAGAGCCCCAACCGGGGGCGATTGAACGACCTGGTCACTCGGGTCGTGGAGGTTGATGCGCGCATGCGGGCGCTGCAGGCCGAGCTGACGGTGTTGCTGGCTGAGGCGTACAAATTGGCAGAAGCCGAGGGTGACTGGCCATTCAAGCCCGCGCCGGGCGAAAATGATGATGCCGGCTCCGAGGGTCATGACGCCGAGGGCGTTGGCACCGAGGGCACTGAGGATGCAGCGGGCGCTTCGTCTGCGGTGGAGCAGCCGGCGTTTGTGACCGACGAAGCCGTCGTGCGAGCGAGCATCGCCGCCAGGGAAGCTGAGCCCGGCACGAGCGGTAGCGCCGACGACGGCGATACGGGCAGCGACACAAGCGGCGACGCAGAAGCAGGCGGCAACCGTGCCGTGGGCGGCACAGGCAACACTGACGGCAACACAGGCAACGCTGCGGGTGCGGGCGGGGAGTCGTTTGGGTTGCCTGCGATTAGGCTTCCGCGGGGTGCGCAGGTGTGGCGTGACCGGTCGTACCGGGTGGTGCGGGCTGAGATCGCGGCCGCGCTGCGGGTGCCCGAGGGGCGGGTGGGGCACGACATGTCACACGCGGTTGATGCGGTCGAGCGCTGCCCGGTCATGCTGGGGGCTCTGGCGAAGGGTGAAGTCACTGACCAGCATGTGCGCGGCCTAGTAAACGCGGGCCGCATCATCGGCCACCAGGCCGCTGCACAAGCAGCCACCCAAGCAAGCGCTCAAGCTGACGCCGTTACAAACAACGACACAGACTCCGGCGCCGCTGCCACGGCCGCCGACGAAACATCCAGTGGCACGGCTGCCCTCGAAACCGCCGCCGAGCTTGGTGACGGTGTGACGGGTGACGGTGTGACGGGTGACGGTGAGACCGCTGGTGAGGCGCTCTATGATGAGGCCACGGTGGCGCGAGAGGTGGCGCGCCGGTATGCGCTGCTTGATCGGGCGCTGGTGGTGCATGCGAAGCGCGATACCGCGCCGAAGGTGGCGCCGACGGCGAAGCGGATGGCTGAGAAGCTGGCCGGGGTGACGTTTGATGACCGGCACCAGCTGGCCAAGCGTGACCGGCATGTGCGCCTGGTCGAGCTCGATGACGGCATGTGCCAGGTGCAGGCCGTCGTGACGAGTTTTGAGGCGCACGTCATTTTTGATCGTGTCACCCAGTACGCGAAACTCTTGCAAGAACGCGACATGGCCACGGGCAAACAGGCGGCCGAAGCGGCCGGCACGCCGTTATCGGCGGCCGCGGTGTCGGCGCTGAAACGGCCCCTGGGCGAGGCGCGGGCCGATAGCCTGGTCGCGCTGCTCGCGCATGGTGACCTCACGGATGAAGACTTCTACGGTGCTGATGTAACCGACGCTGATCTGGCTGACGCTGATCTGGCTGGTACTGATGCGACTGGCGCTGACGTGGCCGGGGCGAGCTTTGGGGCTGCGGGTACGGGCCGCACGGCAGGGCGCAAGCGGCTCGGGTTGCGGGTAACCGCGCGGGTGCAGGTGCTCGTGCCGGTCTCGCTCACGGGCCGCCTCGATACCGCTGGCTCCGCCAGCACTGCTGA